>CABYND010000002.1 GCA_902520195.1 Halieaceae bacterium | reverse complement strand
GCGCCTTGAGCTGCGCGTCGTTCTCCAGCGCGAGCTCATAAATGTCCACCAGCGTATCGGCCTGCGCTGCAACACAGAGCGCACCGCTTAAGAAGGCGGTGGTCAGTGCTCGAGTAGTGAGAGGCGATGTCGGCATGGCTTTGCAGGGCCTGAATCAGTAAGGGGACGGGAGTCTACCACTCTGCCATTGGCTTTTGCGGCGTCAAATCCGACAACATTTTGGCAGTTCCCGGGCCTGAGCGGCTTGCTACACTGTGGGTATGGTGGACAAAACCAGACAAGCGCAGCCGCGCTGCAGACTGAGAAAGGGCTATCACATTGACCTGTCGGACCTGCACGCCCAGTGTGAGGCCAATTACCACCGTCTGATGCGCCTTTTTCCCGCCTATGAGCAGGAGAGCCGATGCATTTTTGAGGCTGGTGAGGTCTCGGTGGTGCTCGAGGTTACTGCGCGGGATCGTTACACCACGGATATGCGGCTTCGCTACCAGGGCGTGCTGTCTGATTTTGGGGCTAACAGCTACTTTGATCTGCGCCTGTATCACGATGCCAGAATGGCCGAGGTTGTCCACTGCAGCACCTCCCGGCGCTTCGAGGCCCGCTACCGCTACCCCAACCCCGACATGTTGCAGCGTGACGAAAAGTTTCAGCAGAACCGCTTTGCGGCAGAGCTGATGGAGTTTTGCCTGAACAATGGCCGGTCAGTAGACGCTGTCTTGCCAGAACCCGACCAACCCTCACCATGAACGCGCTCAGTGGCGTGGCCACACTTGAAACGGCTGCCTCCAGCCGCGTAGTACAACTGTCTGACACGCATTTGATGCGTGAGCCCGGCGGCCAGCTGGTGGGTATCGATACTGACAGGTCCCTCGCCGCAGTTTGCCGTTTGGTCGCAGCTCAAGGCCCGATCGACGCGCTGCTACTTACCGGTGATCTCTCCGGCGATGAAGCGGAGGAGGCTTATGGCCGGCTGGATGAGGCGCTGGCGCCGCTCGGGGTGCCGAGTTTCTGGCTACCCGGCAATCACGATGCCGTGTGTTCGGACGACCATCCGCTAAAGTCGCATTTCAAGCGAACGGTTCAGCTACCCCACTGGGACATACTCTTGCTGAATACCCAGCATTCCGGGGTCGTGGCGGGGCGCTTGGCTGACCCAGAGATTCAGGCGCTGGAGCAGGCGGTTGATCATGCACAGACAACGGGCAGGCCGTTACTGGTTGCGACCCATCATCCGCTGATGCCAGTGGGCTGCGCATGGTTGGATGAGATTGGCGCCGAGAACGCGCAAGCAGCGCTGCAGCGGCTGGCCCCTCTGGATGAGAAAGCGGTGGTGATCTCGGGCCACGTCCATCAGGATTCTGCGCAGACGTATCAGGGCGTACAATGCCTGACGGTCCCTTCGACCTGCATTCAATTTGCGCCCAACTCAAAGGATTTTCAGGTGGATGCGCAGGCGCCCGGATGCCGAATGCTGACGCTACATGAGTCAGGCGCTTGGGAAACCACCGTGCTTAGGGTCACCGATGAGACATTTGCCGTGGACCTGAACTCGCCGGGTTACGCGTAAAACGAGATTGTTACACCGGGTGGTATTTGCGCGATAGCGAGCCGGCCACAACGCCAACCGTATTACACGAGCTGCAGTAGAAAATGACCAAATACAACGCTGACGCTATTGAAGTCCTGACTGGTCTGGAGCCGGTCCGCAAGCGTCCCGGCATGTATACCGACACCACCCGCCCCAATCACCTGGCTCAGGAAGTCATCGACAACTCGGTCGACGAGGCGCTGGCAGGGCATTGCAGTCAGATCGACGTTGTGCTGCATGGTGATGGCGCGCTCAGCGTGACGGATGATGGCCGCGGCATGCCTGTCGATCTGCACCCTGAGCAAAAACTGCCCGGTGTCGAGGTTATCCTCAGCACCCTGCACGCCGGGGGCAAGTTCTCGGACAAGAGCTACCAGTTCAGCGGCGGCCTGCACGGTGTGGGCGTATCGGTGGTGAATGCCCTATCGGAACTACTGGAAGTCACCATCCGCCGCGATGGGAATGTACACACAATGGCGTTCTCAGGCGGTGACAAGACCGCCGACCTGAAAGTCACGGGTAGCTGTGGCAAGCGCAACACGGGCACTGGAATCCGCTTCAAGCCCGATCAGCAATATTTTGATTCCGCCAAATTCTCGGTGCCCAAGCTCAGCTACGCGCTGCGCGCCAAAGCGGTGCTGTGTCCCGGCCTGAAGGTCACGCTCACCGACGAGAAAAAGAAAGAGAAAACCGAGTGGCACTACGAGGATGGCATCTCCGACTATTTGGCGGATGCCACCATCGATTTCCCTGTAATACCCGAAACGCCTTTCAGGTCGCACTTTGAGGGGGAAACCGAGGCGGTGGATTGGGCCATTCAATGGTTGCCCGAGAGCGGGGAGGTGGTGGCCGAGTCATATGTGAATCTCATTCCCACGCCCCAGGGTGGCACCCATGTGAATGGCCTGCGATCAGGGTTGCTGGATGCCATGCGCGAGTTTTGCGAGTTGCGCAATCTGCTACCCCGCGGGGTCAAGCTGACCGCCGAGGACGTGTGGGACCGCTGCTGTTTTGTGTTGTCATCGAAGCTGCAGGACCCACAGTTCTCGGGTCAGACCAAGGAACGGCTCTCTTCCCGCGAGGCGGCCGGGTTTGTCTCGGGCGTTGCGAAGGATGCTTTTGGCTTGTGGCTGAATCAACACACCTCTGACGCGGAGCGGCTCGCTGAGCTCTGTATCGAGCGCGCCCAAAGCCGTCTCAGATCTGCCAAGAGAGTGGTGCGCAAGAAAGTTGCGTCGGGCCCTGCGCTGCCAGGCAAGTTGGCGGATTGTTCGAGCGAAGATCCGGAGCGCGGCGAGCTGTTTCTCGTGGAAGGCGATTCCGCGGGGGGCTCGGCCAAGCAGGCGCGCGATCGCGAGTATCAGGCGATCCTGCCGCTCAGGGGCAAGATCCTGAATACCTGGGAGGTGGACGCCGTTGAGATTCTTGCCTCGCAGGAGGTGAATAATATTTCGGTAGCGCTGGGCATCGAGCCAGGCAGCACCGACCTGAGCCAGCTGCGTTATCACAAGGTGTGCATTCTGGCTGACGCCGATTCTGACGGCCTGCACATTGCCACTTTGATTTGCGCGCTGTTCTTGCGGCATTTCCGTCCCTTGGTGCGGGCAGGGCACGTCTTTGTCGCGATGCCGCCGCTGTACCGCATTGATGTGGGTAAAGAGGTGTACTACGCCCTCGATGAATCCGAGAAAAACGGCATCCTCGAACGCCTCGAGGCGGAAAACAAACGCGCCAAGCCAGCAGTGCAGCGCTTTAAAGGGCTGGGTGAGATGAACCCGCCGCAGCTGCGTGAGACCACCATGGATCCCGACACACGCCGCTTGGTGCAGTTAGTGCTCGATGAAGACGGCGACACCGACAGCACCTTTGATTTGCTCTTAGCAAAAAAGCGCGCGGGCGATCGGAAGACCTGGCTCGAAGCCAAAGGGGATCTTGCTAACGTAGCCAGCTGACGCAGAGCCTGCTGTATCCATCGTCGCTCTCGGGTTCTCCGTGTTTAATTTCCAGTTGCAAGTTACAGGTCTCATACCTTGAGGCTCTGTGGTTAGGGCGGTTTAGCATTGGTGGGGTCCTACCTCTTGGACTCGTTGCTAGCCTCTGCTTTTCACTACAGTGTGGAGGTGGGTAGCAGGTACTTTGGCAGCACCTCGGATGTCGTCTCGCCACGGCGTGATGCCCTCGAGTCCAGAGCGTCACAGACCTCGTATAGTCAGCAGTCATCGCCGAGCGCTATGTCGGCGTGCAAAGGAGCAAACATGATGAAAACGCGTTTTGCATTGGCTTGTGCCGCGGCAGCAACTTTATCTCCGCTGGCGCAGGCAGATTGGCAGGTCGGGCCCGGCTCGCAGGTGCAGTTTGTGTCGATCAAGAACAACATGATTGGCGAGGTCAGTCACTTCGAGACCCTTGCCGGTACGGTGACTGACGCTGGTGAGGTCGAGGTACGGGTGGCGTTGGACTCGGTTGAAACGACCATCGGTATCCGCAACGAGCGTATGAAGACGATGCTGTTTGAAGTGGGGCTCTATCCTGACGCCGTGATTACCGCGCAACTGGATGCCGAGGCCATTGCTGCGATGTCCGATGGTGGGGTCACCAACGTAGCGCTACAAATCGATTTGCATGGCCAGACCGTGACCAAGGATGCGGAGCTGAACGTTGCGGTGACGGATCAAGGGGTGAGCGCAACGACCGCCCAACCCATTTTGCTGACGGCCGCTGAGTTCGGATTGGAGGGCGGTGTGGCTGCGCTGCAAGAGATCGCCGGCCTCAATGCCATCAGTCGGGTGATTCCTGTCACGGTGGCGCTGCAACTTGTCCCCGCAAACTAACGTCTGCCTATTGCACCCCGGCCGCCTGTGCCGTGTTGCGCAGCTCAGCTTGATACCGCTGAGCCGCCTGCATATCGCCGGCTAGCTGGCTGTATTGCATGAGGGCAGCGATCACATTGGGTTGACCCGGCGCGGCACGGTTTGCTGTTTTGAGCGTCGCAAGTGCGTCTGCAGGCCGCCCTTGATCGTGCTGGGCCACGGCGTAAACGTAGTGGTAGTAGCTCGGCGTTTCTTCCAGTGAAGCGGCTTTTTCCAAGGCCCCCAGTGCGGCCTCGCCATTGCCTTCCCGCACCTCTAATAGGGCAAGACTGAACCACAAAGACGCATCCTTTTTATTAAGCGCTATCCCGCTTTCCAGCGTTGCCCGCGCGGCTTCCTCTTTGCCTTGAGCGCGGTAGAGGTCTGCAAGATTCACCCGACTGGCGCTCGCCTGACGATTTTTCTCAAGCGCTGAAACCAACAGTGCCTCGGCCTCTTTGGCATCGCCGCGGGCCTGCTGAAAGCCACTCAGCTGGGTGAGCACCGACGGCATGTCGAGATGCTGTGACTGCACGCGAACGTACTCGTCGAAGAGGGCGTCCAACGGACTCGCTGCTTTCGGTTGCTCCTCTACGGTCGCTTGTTGCCCCGGCAAGTCTGGTGTCTCCGACTCACGCATGCCGGCCGCGGGCGGCATTAGTCCCGCTAATTGTTCTGCTGCCACCATTCTCACCGCCAACACTGGATCTTGGCTCAATAGCAGCATGCGCTCGAGTTGTTGCTCTGGCGGCAGTTGCTCCGCTGCCTCTGCCGCTGCCAAGCGAATCAGGGGGTCGTCGCTCTCTAACCACAAGGGAAGGGAGGGCATAAGCCGCTCCGGGAGCAGACGACCCAGCTGGGTAATCGCGGAGGCGCGCAGCATGGCGGTATTGCCCGCATTGTTGGCGGTCTCTAACAGCACCGGTACGGCGCGCACGTCACCGCGGCCAGCTGCGTAAAACGCGCGCGCAGGGTGGTTCCTGCGATCTGCAAAGCGCACACCCCAATCCACCAAGGCCGAGTAGGCCCAGTCCGCACTATGATCGGTATGGCATTGATTGCATGCATTGGGTGCGCCAGTGCTCATGGAAAGATCTGGCCGCGGGATGCGCATGCTGTGATCGCGCCGCGAATCGACCCTCATGTAGAGCTGACTCGGCATGTGGCAGTCCACGCAGGCGCTGCCGGCCGATGCGACCGGGTGCCGGTGGTGGGTGGGGTTGTCGTAGGTGCTGGCCAGATGACACTGGGCACACACGCCGTTGCCTTCCGCTACCAACTGGTTGCTGTGTGGGTTATGACAGTTGGTGCAGGCCACCCCAGCTTGATGCATCTTGCTCTGGATGAACGAACCGTAAACGTACACTTCGTCGCGGATCTGCCCGTCGGGCCAGTAAAGCGGCTCTTCGATGATGGCCAAGCGATGGGTATCGAGTAGTGGCTTGCCCGGGTGGTACTCGCCCAAGGTGCCGCGCCGCGCGTGACATCGCGCGCAGCTATCAATCTGGTGGTTGGTGGTCAGGGGTTCACTGCGCTGTGCGATATCGGCGCCTTCAGCCCACTGCCAGGCGCCTCTCGCCTTGAGGCTCATTGCAAACCCGGTCTGGGCAGCAGACAGGCTTCCCGCATTGGCGAGTGCAACGTGCTCGCTTCCCGGTCCATGACAGGCCTCACAGCCTACATCGATTTGTTCATAGTGGGTATCAAACCGGTCGTTCCCCGCGTCGTAGCGTTTCTCGACGTCGGTGCTATGGCATTCCGCACAGCTGGTATTCCAATTGAAGAATCCACCCGTCCAATGCAACGGGTCACCGGCTGCGATGGGCTCGTCGGGGTAGAGGTGATACCACCGCTGCCCGCCCTCGCTCTTGGGCCGGGTATCCCAGGCAACCGAGAGTGCCTGCAACCGGCCGTTGCCAAGAGGCAGCAAATATTGCTGCAGGGGCTCAACCCCAAACACATACTCGACCGGATACGTTTCCAGCTCGCCAGCGGCGTTATCGGTCTCAATGAAAAAGGCGTCGCCTTTTTGGCTGAAGGTCGTGGTTACGCCAAAATAATCAAAGGTCGCGTGGTTGAAGTCGCCCAGGACCGTCTCGGGTGTGGCCTCCTGCATCGCCAGATCGTGATGGGAGTCTGTCCAGTCGGCGCTGGCCCGCTCATGGCAGCCGGCACAGGCGGCATTACCGACGTAGCTCGGCTCGGCCTTGACCGCGGTAGCGGTCAGGGTGCCGAAAACCATCAGCGCTACCAGTATTAAATGGCGGCGGACTGCCCATAAATTGCCAATCCCAGGGTGGCGACAGGCGTCTTTGCGCCGTTGGCGAGCCAACTTGCCAACGGCGCGCTGACATCCCGAAAAGACGGGTTCGGCGCCGGAGGGGGTGCCGCTGACCAGCTTGCGGTCAGCTCGTTGTCGATCTGCCGCATGACGGTCGCATAATGCAGGGTCTCGAGCGCCGCGCCGTTGGAGAGCTGCTCCATCTGTTTTGCCAGCGGTCTCGTGAGAACCGGTTTGCGCCAATGCAAACACTCCGAGATCAGTTCGAAACCGCAATTACAGACAACCCCACGGGCGCTTGCAAGGTCTGACTTGAACCTGGCGACGTTCGTAGTACGACGCCCCACATTTCCCTGTTCGTCATTGGGGAGCGTGCTCGCATTAGGCAGAGGCTGCGGGTGTGGCGAGCGACCAGGCGGTAACGGGGAATACGACTTGCAGACACCCGTCGCCACTTAGTAAAACGATTCTCGAGAACTGTATCAATGAGCGACGCCGTTGCCCCTGTGAAAAGAGCTGTTTCAACAGTCGCACGTCCCGCTGGTGCAGCGTCGACAGTATCGCCATACCACCAACGGTAGGCGCGGCATGTGGCCTTTTTGTGACGAGTCCGTGTCAGTTTGATGACTTTGTCAGAATTGCCAAGTTGGCGTACGCTGGCGCGCCGTAGCGGATTGCCCGCGGGCTAGTAGTT
The DNA here is from genome assembly GCA_902520195.1 of Halieaceae bacterium. GTDB lineage: Bacteria > Pseudomonadota > Gammaproteobacteria > Pseudomonadales > Halieaceae > Luminiphilus. Next base: position 218,517 of record CABYND010000002.1, on the reverse strand, counting down.
GTAGCGGAGCACAAGAGTATGCACATCGGTATTTTGCGCACCGATTCCGTCAGGCCAGAGTGGGTGCCCACCTACGGTGAGTACCCGGACATGTTCGAACGCCTGTTATTGGCCGAGGACGACGCTCTGACGTTTACCATTTGGAATGTAGAGGCGGGTGAACTGCCCGACACCGTTGAGGCGGCAGATGGCTTCTTGATTACCGGGAGTAAGAGCAGCGTTTACGACCACAAGGATTGGATCCGCGCATTGGAAGGCTTCGTGCGCCAGTGCCACGCCGCACGGCGAAAGGTGATTGGTATCTGTTTTGGTCACCAGCTCGTGGCCCAGGCGTTGGGCGGGACAGTTGGTAAGTCTGATAAGGGCTGGGGCGTGGGCGTAAATTGCTACAACGTCGACCAAGCGGCGTTCGATCTGGCCGATGGCGATCAATTCTGTCTGCTGGCCTCACACCAGGATCAGGTGATGGCTATGCCCCCCGGCGCCCAATTGATTGCCACCAATGACCACTGCGAGGTGGCCGGTATGACCTTAGGGGAGCACATCCTGACCTTTCAGGGTCATCCCGAATTCATTCCCGAGTACTCGCGAGAGATCATGAACTTTCGCCACGACATGATCGGTGCGGAGCGGGTGGCAGAGGGCATGGCGAGTTTCGAGTGGCGCCAGCACGAGGGAGATCGCGTTGCGCGCTGGATGTTGGCCTTCCTTTACCGCTAGGAGTTACCACTCCCCGATGTTCTCCATCGACTGCCATGGTTCTTGCAGCGGCAGGGCGTCACCGGACTGCAATAACTCAATCGAGATCCCGTCGGGCGAGCGGATAAACGCCATGCGTCCGTCGCGGGGTGGGCGATTTAGCGTTACGCCTTTATCCAGCAGCTGCTGACAGCTCGCATAGATATCGTCGACCTGATACGCCAGGTGCCCAAAATTGCGCCCGCCATCGTAGGTCTCGGCGTCCCAGTTGTGGGTGATCTCCACCAGCGGCGCCTGCCGTGCCTTGGCGCCTTCCAGATCATCTGGCGCGCTGAGAAAGACCAGCGTGAAGCGCCCGGCGTCATTGTCATACCGGTAGGCCTCGACCAGCCCCAGCTTGTCGACAAAGAAGTCGAGGGTGTCATCGAGATTGGCGGCGCGGATCATTGTGTGGAGGTATCGCATGAGTTGCTCCCGGTGTAGACAGAACGATTTTAGGCCAAGTCCCACCCGCTGGCGAAGAATTCGATACACTGCGCGGCCCCCGATCATGACACCCTCTGGATATTTGCTTTATGTGGTTCCGCGCGCTTCGACCTTACCGATTACCCAGCCGTCTCGGCCTCGACGCCGAGGAGTTGGAACGCCGCCTGGAGTCCCGGACTTTCTCAAGCTGCACGCCGGCTCAGGCGAGCAGCTTGGGGTGGGTGCCGGCGCTGGATGATGCAGCCTCGGCACTGGTCCATGCGGCAGGGCCTTACTGGATGGTGCGCCTAAAGCGTGAGGAGAAGCTCCTGCCTGCGACGGTAGTGCGCGAGCAGGCCAATGTGCGCTGCGCGCAAATTGCCAAGGCGCAGGGGCGCAAGGTCAGTCGTCGTGAGCGATTGGCTCTGACCGATGAGGTCATGCAAGATCTGTTGCCTCGCGCTTTTTCCCGCTCCAGCACGATCCGCGCGATCATTGCTGATCAAGCCGGGTGGGTCTGGATTGACAGTAGCAGCGCCGGGCGCTCGGAAGAGGTGCTCAATCATCTGCGCGAGGCGCTCGGCAACTTACCTGCTGTCTTGCCCGAAACCCAAAAAGCCCCCGCCCACATGATGACCCAATGGCTGATGCAGGGCGGCATTCCCGAGGCGATTGAGCTGGGTGACGAGGCCGATTTTGCCAATCAGCGCGAGGAGGGCAGTTCTGTGAAGGTGCGCGGCGTGCCCCTCGATAGCGAGGAGGTGTTGGCACACCTCGCCTCGGGCCATCAGGTTGAGAAACTGACATTGGAGTGGGGTGCGCGGGTTGCAGCCGTGGTCGATAAAGACCTGTCTCTGCGTCGCCTGAAGTTCAGCGATGCCATTCGTGAAGCGAACGACGAGCTGGTTGAAGACCCCTTAGCCCGGGCGGATGCGGACTTTCTGATTCTCTGTGAGATTCTCGCGGGCCTGCAGGCTGACTTGATCAAAGCATTTGGCGGGATCGCCGAATGAGCGACCTCGCGCTGGGCCGATACCGCCACTACAAGTGTGGTGAGTACACCGTGATGGGTGTGGCCCAGCATTAAGAAACTGGGGAGGCGCTGGTGGTGTACCGACCCGAATACGGCGGCCGTGGGCTCTGGGTGCGGCCGTTGTCGATGTTTCAGGAAAGCGTTGAGACGCCGGATGGCGTGGTACCGCGGTTTGCGTTGATCGACCCCAGTTAGACCCTCAGTCTTGAATTCGCCATAGTTGGGTCATTTCAAAATATAGATACGACGCCGTCCAGGTGATCAGCACGAAGCTCGTGAGGGCTTCCATACCCGCCAGCAACCGTAGTGGCCTTGTCGGCACGATGTCGCTAAACCCTACGGTAGTGAACGCCGCGTAAGAGAAGTAGAGGTGGTCCGCAATCGAGACCTGAAAGTTACCCTCGAGCGTCCCAAAGTCCGACTCAATCGACACCTTGTATGCGGACGCGAACAGGGCGACTTCAATGAAATGGGCGACCAGCGAGACGATCACGCCATAGCCTAGCCTGATCTGAGGGAATTTCAGTGCCAGCCGCGCGCCGCGCTTCAAGTGTGCTAGAAACAGGTAATGCACTGAGGTGGAGGCCGGACGGCAAGCAGGATGACCCCCAGATTGCCCAAGTGCTCAAGAACGGTATGTTCATCCATTCGGTTGTTTTCTCGGCGTGCTTCTCAGGCTCGCAGGCCGCTTAAGTTGGGCCTAAACACTCTGGCCATCAGCGAAGCTCAGATGAAGGAGCAAAATTTCGCAGAAGATGACGGATTCGTCTAAGCTGACGCCTCTAATGAATTGGGGGCTCAGCATGTTGCGTAATCTATTTTTTATTCTGACCTTGGCGGTGGCCGGGTTGTCCTCAGCGGTGCAGGCTCAGAACACCTTGCCCGCAGGACCATCGGCTTTTGTCCTGATTGCGCGATTGCATGCATTGCCTGATCAGGCAGATCAAGTGGTGGCGCTGTCTGCCGCCGTCGACAAAAAGGTGGAGGCTGGGGAGCCCGGAATGTTGTTGCATACCTTCGATCAGGATCCGTCCGACCCTCAGGGCTTTATCTGGACCGAGGTCTATGAAAACAGCGAGGCGCTCATCTTCCATCTCAACAATGCAGATTTGGGGGCATACCTCGAGGAGGTCTCACCACTCTTGGATGTCTTTACCGTTGAGCTGTACGGCGCCGTATCCAATGAGGCTGTCGCAGCCCTGCGAGCCACCGGTACCCCCACAACGCACTACCCCAATGTGCTCGGCTATATTCGGGACCTCACCCCTTAAGGGTACGACCCGCGTATGGTGCAGCAGATAAACAAGGCCGGTTTGTCAGCAACAGCAAAAAGGTGACACATTGGGTGCCAATGAGCGACGTTCCCACAGACTCAGCCCCACAGAGCGGCATTGATTTTGGTGCGCTGGCCCACGCCATTGCGGGGATATCCGCGGTGGTACTGGGAGGCCTGATGTACACCCGCCCTTGGGCGCAGGACGTTTTTTCGATCCTGATGATTGTTGCAGCGGTCAGTGCGGTCTACTTTTCCTGGAAGCATTCGGCCTGGATAACGGGTCACTGGCTGGCGATGGTGCCGGTAACGGGCGTCATTCTGGGTCATGTGGGGTGGCAGTGGGGCTTTACCCTCGCCTACGTGACGTTGTGGATCGCTTTTATCCACTTTGTTATTCGGGGCGTACAGTCGCTGCGGGCAGGTGATACGCCCGACGATGAGACCTGAGGATGATGCCATTAGCTTGCGGTGACGCCTCGCACGGCGTCAGCCCTTATCCGGCCCAACAGGCAAAACGACAGATCGATACTTACGCGGAGGCGCCAATGAGCCACATTGTTGACCAGTTTTATGAGGCAATCCGAACCGGTGACACCGCGCTGCTGGATAGCGCCATTGCCGGAGACTTTTGTCTGATATGCCCGACACAGGATCATGTGCTGTCCGGCATCTATGAGGGTAAGCAGCGATTTTTTGAGGAAGTGACCCCGCTCGTATTTGGCTGCGTGAACCCCGACGAGATCACCTTTTGTGCCGATCACCGGATAGTGTTTGACGGCGGTGAGGTGGTGGTGGCCATGGCACAGAACAATGGCCTGGCATTAACCGGTGAGCGCTACGATCAGATTTACGTCCACATCTTCAAAGTCCGGGACGGCCAAATTCGCGCGATCATCGAATGCTTCGACAGCGCCCTCGCCAACCGCGCGTTGTGGGGCGCGAGCGCCGCACTGGTGCCCGATGAGCCTTCGGCCCTGTCTAGCCTGCAGCGATTTGCCGACGCCTGAAGACAGCCTTCTGATCACCTCAGACAGATTGAGGTGCGTCACACCTCTACTCACTGACTGCGAAGCGCTTCAAGCCTTATTCTTAGCCAGTCGCCAGCGGGTTTTGTCTCGCCGTCGCAGATCAGTTGATAGGGCTCGCCGCTCCAGCAGCACTTACGTGCCAGACGATCGATAAATGCCTCGGCGGAGTCAGCGTAGCGTTTCCCCCGGGAGTATTTGAATTTAAGGTGCTCGGCCGCCGTCTCCGCTGAGTGGAGTGAGCCGTTGCGATTAAATTCGCACTCGCTTTCCACCACCGCCCGAATCAAAGTCTGGATGCTGTGCTTTCTCGAAATTCCAGTTGAGCATTGAGAACGAGGTCGCCAAACCCGCTGTGCGCTACTGTTGCCGTCCCTTTTGAGAGCGCCTGCGTACACTGACCACTCTGATCTGCCGTCACCACCAATGGCCATGTTTCGGCCGCTTGCCCGTAGCTCACCCAGCAGGCCAGCAACGCCGCCGTAAAGTGGTTAACAGACAGTCGCCATGCCGGGCTTAAGCCCGCTGAAGAGCGCAGTGACATCTCAGTGTTGTCAGGGGGTTTGCTGGGTGCCCCGAATGACCAGTTCATGGCGGGCAATTTTCCAGCCGTCGCCGGCGCGTATAAAGTCGGTCAGGTAGGTCGCCCACAGAGTGAACATGGCGCCATCGCCGTCTTTCAGCACGTGCAGCGCTTGCACGTCGGTTCGGGCGGAGGCGGTATCACCCGATATCGTCGCCAGCTGTGGGCTCATCAGATGCTGGGTTGAAGAAAAAGCCTCGAGCTGGCTTTCCACCGATGCGGTCCAGGCATCGGCGCCGGAAATCGCGGCTTCGCCAAAACCCACAATTTCGACGTCATCGGCAAAGCAGGCGCGGTAGCGCGCCATGTCCCGCGTATCCACGGCAGCGGCATAGGAGAGCATCACATCCTGGAGCTGTCTGCGATCGTCGGCGTAACTCATATCCTTCCATGCCCTATTTCGTTATTTATGGCTATAGCTTGCCATCGATGTAGTCATCGATGCGCTCGTGGTAACGGCTGATGCGTTTTTCCTGACCGGAGAGATAGGCGCCTTTGAACCCTCGCGAACGCACGCCGCGCTGCTGGGTGATAAACACCGCCACGTCGTCTTCGATCGCCGGGCCAATCGAGTCCTCGCCGCAGGTCAGCCATTTGACGGGCACGTCACCCGAACCGTCACCGGTTAGTGATTCGGTGGCGCTGGTGCCATCGTCTAACTCGGCCGCCACGCTGGCCGGGCTGGCATACCACCAATTATCAAACAGGCACTGCTCCGGGTCGGTAGGGTGTGGGCGCGCCCGCAAAAAGTGAAAGCCGTCGGCCCATAGCGACACCGCAAAGTTGGGGAACAGCGTGTAGTGGAAAGCATCGGTAAGCTGCTCGTCGGGCACGGCCGCGTAGTGGCTGTAGCCCTTGTCGGGGCCCAGCGCTCGCTTTGCCTGCTGCAGCGCCTCGCGGGTGTCCTCGGGTTTGCCTTTAAAGTCAGCGGGGTCGAGGTTCCAGTAGCCAAGGAGCGAGGCCAGCGGCTCGACGATGTTGCCGTCGGTGTCGGTCACGCCGGCACCATAGCCGCCCTTCATGATCATGCGCGCATGGCCTTCATTCGCCAGATCAAACTGGGTTTCTTTGAAGTAGGTATTAATGCCTCCGGCGATGGCGGTGCGGTCTGTGGAGGGCGTCGCCCCCATGTGCACCGTGGGTACGTGGTAGGACTCATTGAAGTTATCGAGCACCACCTTCCAGTTGCAGGGTAACCACATGGTGTTGGCCATGGTGCGTTGCCAGGTATCCACCTCTCTGGCCTTCCACTCGTCCCAGATCGGCCCTAGGTAATCCTCTAAAGGCCCGCAGTCGGGGTCCATATTGACCCAGATAAAGCCGGCAAAGGTCTCGCATTTGAGCTCGGCGAGCCGCAGCTTGCCGCAGGGGTTGCCGTCCGGGAAGTCCTCCTTATCCGGCGCAAACTGCAGTGCGCCGTCGGGCAGAAACGCCCAGCTGTGGTAGCGGCAGACAAAGCGCCGCGGGTTGCTGCCCTTGGGCTCGTCCACCAGCGGATTGCCCCGATGCTGGCACACGTTATAGAAGGCTTTAATGCTCCCGTCTTGCTGGCGCACCATCAGGATCTCCTCGCGCCCCACGGGCTCCATCTGCCAGTCGCCGGACTCTGGCAACTCAGACTCCCGGCCCAGCAGTAGCCACACCCGTGTCCACATGCCTTCCCATTCCTGCTCCATGAAGTCACGGGAGGTATAGCGGGACCCGGGGATGCTGTGACCGCGAATCGATTGCTGGGGCCAGGTATCTAAAATCGGAATCGGCGCATTCATGTGGAGTGACCCCTCGAGGATTACTGCTTTGATTTTCGCTTCAGTTTACTGCTAACAGAGCGAAAAAAAAGCTGGCTCGGCGGTCTTCCTTTGCTGAAAAATGCAATACCTGCTGTTGATGCATATGCCTTAATCTCGCTGAGTGTTGTCGAGTGTCACCAACCAAACATCGATGTGGCATTTCCGAAATAACACATGCCTATGAAAGAAATGATGGCGCTGATCAAAGGTAGCCATTGAAGGCCCTCTGCAACGTCGGGGTCGCGCGCAAGTCCCAGATCCCCGGCCAAGCTGAGTAGCCACATGCCGGTGCAACCCCAGAAGCCAATGATCAACCAGGTCAAAGTGATGCCTCTGCCTCAGCGGTCACTGAGAGTGGGCTTGGTCAAGCAGTAGAAGCGGTGTTTGCCTGCGGGCCGAGTCGACGCTAATTCCAATCCATAAGGTGGCTGCGACCATCCAAAACAATAATTCCATGCAGTTCGCCTAGGTATGACTCTTGCTCACTGCATACGTTTCGAGAGGGTTGCCAGATTGCTTATGCCAAATACGACGCGCCTAACGCGGTAACAGGACGGTCGCTTTCTCTGACTTAGCAGGACGCCGCAGACTAAATGCGGGACTTGCATCATATTGCCGACCTATCAAATCAGATAAACGTTGCAAGTGGTCATTTTTACGGGAAAAATCCGTCAAACACTTTCTTGATCTGTAGTTTTTGCCCTCCTATCTTGTAGGTTCATCAGCACCGAGCCACAAGATATTGATGTTGAACCAAAATAAAAAAACGCGCTTGCACAGGTTAGAGACCGGTCGACCGAAGACCCGAAAGACCCTGATTATTTTGGGTCTTTTCCTATCGGTTGTGATGATTTCGATTTCTGGCTGCTCACCGCGCGACGGAAACAGCTTTCTCGCCCAAACGCGTTGTGCTCAGCTAGGTGATACCACTCTTGCCAGCGGCAGCGAGCTGCTGATTGTGGTGAACCACATTCGGGCAAGATTAGGGCTCCCTGACTTCGTGGGCTCCTGGGAGTTTGCTCTCGATGCGCTGTATCTTGGTATGTGTCTTGACCTAATGACCAGTGACGCGATTGCTTTTATTGATCGATATGAGCGAGCGCTGGTATCGTCAATTAACAAAAATATAAGCAATATTAGATCTTTATCTATTGCCATCGACCCCGCTGTTGCCCCTGAAAATGCTCCCAGTGATGCCTTTGAAGTGCTTATGAATCGTGACGAGCCAATGGATTTTCAGATTATTTTGTCAATGATCATTGGGGCGGCTTTGCTAGGCATACTGTTTGCGTTACCGTATACGTTACCCAGGATGGAGAAAGTGCACGAACAAAAGAGGCTATTGGCCATCATGAAAGACAGAGCGTTTACGCCCCGCGAACACGGCGAAATTGGCGAGCATACTTTTATGAACCTGGGGCGCCCTGTGGGATGTCTTTGGGAGCATGCAGCGAGAGCGACCGTTATAGCAGCGTTTGCCATCGTATTCCTGCTATGGAGCGACAATGCCAGCGCGGAATCGGACGTTATCTTCCTGTGTTGTGTTGTCTATCCGTTGCTGGCCTTGGGCTATGCAACATTAGAGTTTGTTAGTAGCTCTAATCGGTTTATCACCAATCATCGGGTGGTCCAGAGCACCACATTTTTCTTTCCAAGAGAGGATCTATACGCCGATAGCGTCAGTGGCCTTGAGGTCCGTCGGTCGGTTGTCGGCACATTGTTCGGTTATGGCACTTTGAAAATTTCGGCTGAGGGCGAAACTTTCAACATGCCGTACGTGAAGGATGCTAAAGAAGTGAAATTGACCTGGGACAAGTTGGCGCACCAGATGCAGGCGTAACACTAGCACACTCCTAAAGTTGGTCCTCTGAAGACACATAAGGCATTTCGACCACCTGACCTTTGTGCAGACTTAACCGAGGCCGTCCATAGCCATCTTTGACCATTGACTCGAGCAGGATATTGTTTCGAATCATGGTTTGCAGCATTCCCAAAGGAATGACCGCTGCGAAAAACCCTATGACGGCGCCCAGAAGTGCCGACATCGCAGCCGAGCCAAGATAATTAACCTCGTATCCTATGACAGCACCTGCAACGAAGATCAACCAAAGACTAATCTCGACGACCCAGGGAAAGATTTTGCGAAGCAGGTGAGACATGATCATGTAAAGCAAATCCTGACGGCGACTACGCCCGCACTGAAAACGAGACAAACATAACGAACGCGCGGTCGGTTCACCAGCAGTTTCAGAGCAAATTTGCACCCTTTGGTGGTCATCACCTCATTACTGCACGAACGTCTGGCAGCAATATCGATTGGCCGCTATTTCATCCATCGCGCCCATTGTTACGCAAAGCTTTTAACAAGTCGTAATGGCGCGAGAAATGGTAAGGCACCTAGTGCACCTTTGATCCAGACAAACAGCCCACAGGATGTGAGGTTTGAAAGCGTGTGACGTAATGAGTACTTTGGTCGCACTTGGACCGGGGAAGACACCTGTTGCTTAACAAGATTGTGATCGGCGCATTTTTGACCGCGGTGTTTGTGGGTTTAGCTCAGGAAATGCGCATTAGCGACGAGGAAACGCGCTATGACCGTTGTGTACGTCAGGTCGAGAGAGCAGAGTGGCAATGTCGCGAAACTGGGAGGTACCCCAACGCAACCGCGGGGCCGGTCGATGTGATTGACCTTTGTGAGACATACGCTTCGCAAGACAAAGAGCGATGCGCAGCACTTGCCTCAGAGAGATAGTGTCTGATGCCGCGTCTTGAAGATAAGGTTCGTCGCGCAGCCTACACCTACGTTTGCCACGTTAAGTCCAACGAACTTGAGTTGTCCTTTGATGATTTTTGGGCGGCAATTTGCCCTGCTGAGCCAATGCCCAAGGCACCAAACTGGCCCATTGCATTTTCACGTGATCTACTTGTTGGTATGCGCGCCGGCGATGAATTCGTCGACGCATTGTGCAGGAAGTATGAAATTGACTAGCGCCTCGAGGACCTTTACCGGCAAATGACGAGGGTTACGAGTAATCACCGAGGGCAAACATTTACGCACCCTGACGCTCGATAGTCTGCTCATAAACTGCTCGATAGCTCGTCAAACCTCTTTAGGGGCAATCATATGGCCCTCATCTTTAAGCACTGAAATATGTATTCCCAGCGTCTTCTGATGTCTCGCATCCGCTCAGATATCACCTTCGTTTGCGTGAGTTACCCCAAGCTCTCTCAATAACAATGACCCCCACAATTCAAGCAATTCCATATCTGGCTTTTGATTATGAAAATATGGACGGACAAATTCACTGTAATGATTGGCGAACGTTTGTGTCACGCGAGAGATATCGCGTGTGACAAGGAAATCGTAAGGAATATTTTGCTCCTCGCTCTCACGGCGAAATAATCGGCTGTAAGCGATGAGTTTTTTGTCCACATCAGTCTCATCATCCCGCCATAAAGCCGCTGATGTTAGGAGGTAAAAAGGACTTATATTGCTGCGGGCTGTGCCTAGGACTCCATGAAGCTTTGGCTGAGCGACATGGCGTCGGGAAGCTGACCATGTGTTTAATCGCTCGCGTCGCCGGGTACTGTTCAACGCTTGATCGATCAAGACGTGGAAAAACAAACAAAATAAGAAATCTATCCTGCGCTCAATAAGAGCGAAATGCTTCTGCCACTCTTCGACATGCCGGTTGTCTCTGGTTCCCGTGAAAATCAGCAGCGGCATCTCGGGCCCGTGCAGAGCGAATATATGCTCTAAGTCCTCAGGATATTGGCGCTCAAAGTATTCAACTTCGTCGGATGAAAAATCATGAAGAACGGTCACTGCAATGCGACTCCAACTATTGGCGTCCTGAGATTACACCCAATCCCACTCCCTAATGTATATCGGCGGTAACCATCACAATCACAACAGCAGTTGGCGGCCCCGGAGGGCCTCATCTGGCTGCATCTGATGTTCCAACCCAAGCCCAGCTAGACCATCCTCACTAGGCGCTGGGGTTTCCTTGTTGCCAAATCCTGCCGTGTGCCCCCGCGATCTTTACCATCTGTATAGGTGGCTTTTTATACTCAAAGCGCCCAAATTTCACTGACCCTGCCTTGGTCGTCTATTTGAAAGACCTCGACAATGTCTAGGACAGCGCCTTCTTTGTCTGTGATGTGCAGGAAACAAGTTACTGAGCCGCCGAACTCAACGATATTGACTAGTTCTTGCTGGGCGCCAATATCTGTCAGCCAACCGAAAATGACTTCTCGCACCTCGTCGTGACCTGTCACATTGAAGTCCATGGAAGGCACATGCATTTTGTAATCAGGCGCCCGCGGCACTTTTGACCACTCGTCATAACCACCGCTTGCATTGAGCTTGTAATGTCGTATGGCCTCTGCGATGGGGGAAAGATTTTCCATTTCAACTTACTCTAAGTATTTTTTGGCGTCGCATTTTGACGCTATCACGGCAGAATCCAGGGTGATACAGATTTATGAATCTTTCGCCGTGGTCGATAGGGACACGGCGACTGGTGGGCAATAGCTTATCGCGCTGTCTGTGTAGCTTTCAAAATTCCTATCTTATGTATCTGGGCGGTGACCATCACAATCACAACGGCAGTTAGCTCCCTCCCGGGGGTGTTAATCTGGCCGCATGATCCGTTTACTCAGCTTTGCTTCATTTGCTGCCTGTGCTTGGGCGTTATCCGTCTATGCGGATGAGCGGCCCGCGGGCGTCCCCTCAGAAGCCCGCTGGGTCAAAGTAGACCGAGTGACTGATGGCGACACTATCGTCCTGATGGATCGCACACGCGTCCGCTTACACGGCATAGACGCACCCGAACGGGATCAACCCTACGGTCCAATCGCTACTGCCGCTCTCGTATACATGGTCGCTCGTAGTGTCTATTTAGGTGAGGTCGATGAGGATCGCTATGGCCGTCTCGTAGGCCAGCTATATCACTCGAATGATGGCTATGACATCAACGCCTCAATGGTGTGTGCGGGGTATGCGTGGTGGTATGAGCGTTATGCACCGGATAGTCAGGTGCTGAATGACTGTCAGGTCGAGGCTCAGCAGGCACCTAAGGGGTTGTGGGTAGACGAAGATCCGATGCCGCCGTGGGAATGGAGGAGGCGCTAATTAGTGTCCCAGCCAAACCTCGACGTTACGCGGTATCCACTATGTCGAAAATCCGCACTGAGGGAGCATCCTCACAGACCGAGGGCATGACTAAACCACTGCTCGCCATTATCGCTTTTGTCTTCTATATAGGATTTAACGTACCGCCTGCCCGAGCCGACTTCATGAACGGCAATATTCTCGCTGGTCTTTGTGCGGCTGACGATGAGTGGGAATCTGGCGGGTGCGTTGGTTACATTGTTGGTGTGGCCGATGCCTTTGACCATCTTCATTGGTCTAGCACTGGCGGCATAGATAGCGGCAAATACTGCATGCCTGATGCGGCTACTAGGCAAGAGATAGTGGGGCTGGTTATCAAGTATTTGAATGAGAATCCAGAGAAATTAAATAACCTCGCTCTGCATCTGGTGTCGAATGCTTTCATAGACGCTTTCGACTGCAACGTAGATTTAAAATATCCGTTATGAAAACCCGTGCCGTTTTTCGCAACCGTGCTGGCAGTTTCCCATAGCAACGATAAAGAAAACGGGCCTGCCCAATTCCACCCCCTAATGTATCTGGGCGGTAACCATCACCATCACAACGACGGTTAGCCCCCCCGGGGGGGTGTATTTCACTGACAAATTAGAGACAACATAACTCGTCTTAACTCACCTCAACTCAAGTACGGATAGCTTAGTTCCTGAGTTATCCGAGGTTACGCTGAGTTTTGTTGACGCTAGGAAGAATTCACAACTCCCCGCGTCGTTACCCTTCTCGTCGCTGACATACCTCTGCCCCCTCTTAATTGCGAGATCAGCAACTTTAGGTGACATAATCTCGGTCATCGCAAATCGTATTGCTGCAAGCAGCCAGTTTTTTTTGCGTGAATCACAACTTTGCAAAACTGGGCGGTCCTCAAGGTATGGAAAATAGGCGATTAATCTCTCTCATAACACCAGACGGACGCTTGGAACTTTTTATTGAAAAGACAAAAGTCCCGGAATGTCTGGAGAACCAGGTATTGGTCGAAGTGCAGGCTGCACCATTTAATCCAATAGACCTCAAAGGGCTTTTGGCTGGCGCAACTCTCTCAACTTTGGCGCGGGTGACCGACGGCAAAAGATTCGGAATTCAGGGAAGCATCCCGAATAATAAGCTCAGTGCATTACTAAGTCGCATCGGTAAAGCGTTGGTCTTTGGTAGAGAGGGGGCGGGCGTGGTCGTCGCTGCGGGCACCTCAGCGGCGGCAAAACGGCTTTTAGGTAAGACAGTTGCTGTGAAGGGCGACGGTACCTATCAGAGGTATTTGTTAATTGACGTTAATTCTTGTTTAAAAATTGACCAAGACTTATCCCCGAGGCAGGGCGCTTCCGCCTTTATCAATCCGCTCACGGCGCTCAGCATGCTTATGGTCATGCGGTCAGGGGGACATTCCGCACTTATAAATACCGCCGCGGCATCAAATCTTGGTCAAATGTTGCAGCGATTATGCATTGCTGAGGAAGTCCCACTAATAAATATCGTACGGAATACTCAGCAAGCGAGAATTCTTAGCGCAATCGGAGCAAGGTACGTTTTGAACTATGAAGACGGGCGGTTTTCCAGAACACTAGAAAAATATATTCTGGAGACCGGCGCGACTGTTGCTTTTGATGCAATTGGTGGCGGTGAATTGGCTGGACAGTTACTCAACTCGATGCACAAAGTGTTCAGTGAAGACCAAGGAAACCCACCGACTTTAAATGCCGGGTTGCGAAAGCATCTCTATATCTACGGGGGACTTAATCCGTCGCCGACTGTTATCAAACGGTCCTTTGGTTTGGACTGGGGGATAGAAGGATTTTTGCTGGATACTCATTTACGAGGAATCGGTGGCACTGAAATGGAACGTCTAAGGAATGTCGTGGCAGCCAACCTCACGACCATATTCGCTAGCTCCTATGAAGAAGAAATATCGATGACCGGGGCACTAAACCCTGAGGTATTGGTTCGAATGAGTGAGTTACGGACTGGAGGCAAATACCTTCTTAATCCTAGCTTGGATTGAGGTTTCAAAAATTATCACAAGGCGTCTCTAGCTACGGGGAACCTAATAAATTGCTGTGACGCTAAACTTTCACAACCGTAGTGACTTCACGACCTTCCAGGTTCAGTCATCCTTTTGGTGTGCAGCTGCCGGCGTTTCCGGGGAACAGGGTTCTGACCAAATAAATTTCTACCATGAATATGAGTTTCTCCAATCCGACTGCACTGCTTCTCCTCAAGATTTTTCTAAACATGCTAGCGGCTATGAACTCAATCCCACCCCTAATGTATCTGGGCGGTAAACATCACAATCACAACGGCAGTTAGCCCCTCCCGGGGGGGGGTGTAGATCCCTGATAAAATAATGACAAAAGAGAAATAAAATCACCCGTCTTGAGTCGTCTCAAATCAAGTACGAATGGTTTAGTTCCTGAGTTATCTGGAGTTACGTTGTGGTTCGAAAGAATTCAAAAAACTTAACGCTCGGTTACGTCAAGGCTCGAGCCGCCGGAGGCTACAGGACATGACTAAACTTATCCGGTCTCTGCTTTGGTCTTTCGTGCTCATGTTAGCAATGGTCCTTTGCTGGACAGGTTTTTATTGGGCACTTAAAGCTTTGTGGTGGGGCATCAACATATTCAACTGGTTCGACCTATCTTGGATAAACTTTTTAACTGAATGGATTCCAGGCGTAGGCTCTGGATTTCTTGGTGGCTACGCCGCCATGGCAATCCTAGAAACACGCATCAGAGACATTTACGCAGCAGCCTTGTGAACCTTCCCTTATATTTTTGTGGGCTTCCCCGCTGGGATGCTATTGCTTTCCCTCATCGAGATCCGCCCGGAAAGTGATTTAGCAATTGTTATAGGGTTTTTCACCCTCCGAATCGGCTTAGAGTTTCGTTCATGGGGAGAGAATCAGAGGTTAAGAGCCTGACGCATTGGGGACCGTTACTTCCGATCGCCGCTATTCAACCTCAATCCAAGTGGGTCAAAACCGGAAGATTGCATTATCGGTGCGTCATCTGCAGAGCTAGAGAAACAGCATTACTAAGCCGAACCGGCGCGAATTGTTTCTGGATGAAATAAGCCAATGTCGCCCCAAATTTTGGGGAGTACATTGGGGAGTAAGGCAAACAGAACCTCATTTAGCCTTTAATTTATATGGATATTTCCGGTTTTTAATGGTGCCCAGGGGCGGAATCGAACCACCGACACGAGGATTTTCAGTCCACTGCTCTACCAACTGAGCTACCTGGGCAAAAGAGGGGCGCACAGCGTGAAGGCCGCGTATTAAACCCGCGCACCCTCCACGCGTCAAGTAACGCGAGGCCTGATGTTAGGCCGGTATCGATTGGTTCGGTTCTTCTGTGGCGGTGCTGCCAGTGTCGGGCTCTGCCGATTGATGATTCGATGCCAGCAGCGCGTAAATCGCAGGTAATAACACTAGCGTGAACAGTGTACCGATCAACATACCGATCACCAGAATAAAGCCGATGCTGTTGCGTGCCTCGGCGCCAGCACCTTCAACTAACACGAGCGGGAAATGACCAAATATCGTGGCACCGGTGGTCATGAGCACGGGTCTGAGCCGGTAAAGCGAGCCAGCCTTGATCGCCTCCAGCTTATTCATCCCCTGTGCCTGCGCTTGGTTGGCAAACTCCACAATCAAGATCGCGTTTTTGGAGATGAGCCCCACTAGCGTGATCAACCCCACCTGTGAGTAGATATTGATGGTGGTGAAGCCTGTGAAGGTGATCACCAGTGCAGCGAACAATGCCAGCGGTGCCGAGCCTAGCAAAATAATTAGTGGGTCGCGGAAGCTGTCGAATTGGAGCGCCAGCACCAAAAACACCATGATTAAGGAGAGCCCGAGCACGTTGATCATAGTGTTCCCCTCACGCCTTATTTCCCGGGACTCGCCGGTGTAATCCAGAATGTACCCCGGTGGCAAAAGTTCGTCGGCCAGCTCCTCCACATAGGTCAGCGCTTGATCTTTGGTGTAGCCGGGAATCACGCCCCCAAAGAGCTTGAAGCTATTCTTTTGCTGAAAACGAGTCAGTGCTCGGGGCTCGGTAGTGCGTTGCAAAGTGGCGAAGGCACCAAAGGGAACTTGTTCCCCAGAGGGCAGCACCACTGGCGTATCCAGAAGTGCCTCTGGCGAGCCCTTGAAGGCCTGGTGTAGCTGCGGGATCACCCGGTAGGCCCGGCCGCGTTCGTCATACCGAGTCACGTAGCCCTCTGAGACAAAGAGATCCATTTGAGAGGTCAGATCTCCCAAACTCATGCCCAGATCAGCCATGCGGTCCTTATCTAGCTGGTATTCCACCGCCAGCAAATCGATCTTGAGGCCGCTCTCAAAAAAATAAAACAGTCCCGAGTCCATTGCCCGACCTGCCATGGCACTGGCGAGGCGGCGCATGTTGTCTAGGGAGTCACTAGACGTGATTACAACCTCAAGATCATATTGGCCGGCCGTGGGCAGTGAAGGGGTAGTGGAGGGGAATGCACTTATTGTTGACACATTCTTCAGCCGTTCAGTCATAACTGGCAAGAGCTCATGGATGCTGACACTTCGCTCATCAGGCGAGACAAACTCATGACCGCCAAATCCAAACCCAGGATTTATGCTTTGCCAAATGGCGGAAGTTGTGGGCTCTGTTAGCATCACATCGACAGCATCTTTAAAGCCACTTACGGTCTCATCAATCGACGCCTCTGGAGCTGCTTCGACCACCAGCATGATGTTGCTTTCATCTTCAGTGGGCGAGAGCTCCTTCAGAGAGAAAACGTAAAGAGGCGCAATAAGTAACGATAGAAAAAAGCCCCCTAATACCAGCTGCCATCTCCAGTGAAGCGAGAAATCCACAACACATCCATACCGCTCGACAACATTCTCAAAGCGATTATTCACCCACAGTGACATGTTGGTTTCGTGCCCCTTATCTGGGCATACCCAGGCACTCAGAACGGGTGATAGCGTGATTGCAACGAAGCCGGATATCAGAACTGCGATAGCTAGCGTGAAGGCGAACTCTTTGAACAACACGCCAGACAATCCGGAGAGAAAGCCTATTGGCGCGTAAACCACTGCTAAGGTCATCGTCATTGCAATAATCGGGGTTAAAAGTCTTCGGGACGAAGCCAGAGCGGCCTCCTTTCGCGTCATGCCCTCACGGAGGTTTCTGGCGACGTTCTCAACGACCACAATGGCGTCGTCTACCACTAAACCAACAGAGAGTACTATCGCTAGAATTGTGAGCAGATTTATTGAAAAACCCATTAGGGATATCGCAGCGGTGGCGCCCAAAATGGAAATTGGAATTGTTAAAAGTGGCACAAGGGCGCTTCGAGCAGAGCCCATAAGCGTTAGCACGACCAACCCAACTAATAAAATCGTTTCTCCCAGGGTGCTGAAGATTTCCGCAACGGCCTGGCGCATATATCGAGAATTATCATAAGGTATGAATAGCTGGAGATCGTCGGGAAGTGATTGGTTTATTTTCTCGACGGTTTTGTACAAGCTGTCGCCAACCTCGATCTCGCTGGTGCCTGGCTCAGGATAAACCCCAATAAAAATCACTCGATCCTGATTGTAGCGGTCGAGATTATTTAGTTCCGTTGTGCCGATTTCAATTTCAGCCACATCGCCGAGGCGAATTTCTGAGTTGCCGTCATTTTGGATCAACATATTTGCAAAGTCAGAGGGTGTCTTGGCTTCACTGTTTGTTTTTAAGTTAATTCTTTGGGAGTTGTTCTCGGTCCGCCCGAAAGTGCCGATAACGTTGTTGCGTCTAAGAGCGCTTGAGATGTCGGTCGCACTGACACCGAGTGCCGCCATCTTCCATGGGTTGAGCCAGATGCGCATTGACTGCTGCAGTCCATCGTTTTCTACTCGCTCGACGTCAGGTATGGCAGCTAGCGAGGGGATGATGTCTCGGTGTATCAGGTCGCTTACGCCTGCATAGGTTCGATTTGATGGAATACGCAGCGCGAGATAGAAACTTGCCCAAGGTGTGTCGGCACGACTTATTTGGATAGCTGGATCCTCGGCTCCTCCTGGCAACTCGAGGCGGATCTGGCTCAATCTGGTGGAAAGTGTAGAAATTACCTCGGTAGTATCCTGATTAAGTTTTAGCCATAAAGTAACGGTGCTCGAACCTGCAGTGCTCACTGATTCGATGTAGTCGAGCCCAGGTACACTGCTGGCGGCCCGCTCAATTGGCTCGGTCACAAAACCTTGCACAGTTTCAGCGCTGGCTCCGGGGTAGATTGTTACTATCGCGACCGAAGAGCTTTCAATAATTGGGAACGAAATTACCGGGAGATTCACTACCGATCGAATTCCGACGAGCAACAGGCTAAGACAAACCACAACCGCCACCACGGGCCTCTTAATGAAGAGGTCAGTCCATCGTGGCGAGGCAGGAGGAGGGATCATTGGTCTGTGTTGAGGGCATGAACTGCTACAAGGAGATTGTCCTGCAGCTTAAACGCCCCACGATTGGCGACGAGCTCGCCAGGGGCCATCTCTCCAGTGATGAATAGCTTGTCACGGCTCTCTCCACGAACTTCTACTCGCCGGATGCTGGCGCGGTGTGGAAGGAAGGCATTTGCCTCGGCTTCTTCAACGACAAATACGTGTGGACCTTGGACGTCCCAGCGCACGCTGCGTTTTGGCACCGACATTAAGTTCTCAAGGGGGCCAGTAGCCACTGCCACTTGCACAAGTGAGCCATGCTTGAGCGCGGGCGCCTTGAGTTCAGCGCGGACCTCGTAGGTCCGAGTTTCGTCACTGAACGCAGCGGAGACGGCGATGACTCTGGCTGGCTCGGAAAAGAAGCCGTTAACGTCACGGATCTCGACGGTATCCCCGACCACAATGCTGGCGAGGCCTTGCGGGACCTTAAAGTCAATCCATCGCATGGCTGTCAGACCCGTTAGGGTCGTGAGCACCTCACCGACGCGCATTAAATCGCCAACACGTTGCGTGTAAATACCCATCTTGCCGGCAAACGGCGCACGCACTGTCATGCGACTCAGGCGCGCCTCAAGTGCCGCTATCTGCGCGGTCAGCGACAGATTACGAGCCCTGAGGATGTCCAGCTGGTCCTGTGAAACCAATGAGTCCGCCTCCAGCGTGAGATTTCGTGATAACTGGGTTTCAACGAGGTTTAGGTCAGCTCGTAGCGCGTCTTGTTGGGCTTCGATGTCGTCATCGAATAGCACTAGCACCTCGGCACCAGCAGGGACGGTGTTGCCGCTTTGATACGGGAGCTCCACAATCCGGCCGGGTGTCTCTGCTGAGATGACAAGGTGCTCGGGTGACTGCACGGTGCCGCTCAGAAGCCGAGTGGGCTGCCACTGGTCAGCCTCGGCGCCGGCAACGGTGACAGTCTCGTAGGCGGGCGGGAAGCTCTCCATAAACGCTATGGCCTGCGAAATCTGTACAAACTTGATCCCGGCCAAAGCAGCCGTAACAAAGCCGCACATTGAAACAGTGATGACCCAGGATTTGGCGTTCATTGTCTGCATTCCAGTATCGAATTGCGGCCAACTAGTTTGGAATGCAGCATGATCAGGTGGTTACTCATTGGGCGGCACATAACCTTCAACCTGATCAAAGTCTTCGCCAGCTAGAAACTTTTCCATCTCAACCATGAGGTACTTGCGCGCTTCCGGATCCATTAGGCTGAGGTGTTTTTCGTTGATGAGCATGGTCTGGTGGCCCTGCCACTCGAGCCACGCTTTCTTTGAGACGTTGTCAAAAATATCCCGGCCTTTGGCGCCGGGCAGGGGTGGCCTCTCGAGTCCCTCGAGGTTTTCACCGTAGCGTCGGCAGTGAACGATTCTCGCCATCAGTTGCTCCTTTGAGGGTTTTCATTCCCTAACCTGGCTAGTAGCCGCACAATGGGCGCGGGCAGACCCACCGAGGGGAGTGGGTGAAAAGCAAACCATTGTAAGTGATCGACGTCGGATTTTACGTCAATCGTCTCAGGGTGGTTCGCGGCGCATTGTGCTCTCACCAGGTGAGCCTCCAGCTTGAAGTGCGTGAAGGTGTGGTGAAACGGCTCGTCTATTCGACAGCGCTCTGCTTTTAGCGACAAGGTGTTGGCAATCCAGGCTTCGGCAGTAGATGCGGTCTCAAATTCCGGCGGCGCCCAGAGGCCGCCCCAGATACCTGAGTCCGATCGTTTTTGCAGCAAAACCTCCCCGGGCGGGCGTGTGACCACGGCGAGCCAGCGTTGTTTCAGGGGAATCGGCTTGCGCGGCTTTCGGCCGGGAAAATCACTTTGTCGACCCTGCGCGCAAGCTGCGCAACCCCGCTTTAGGGGGCACTGCTCACAGATGGGCCGGCTGCGCGTGCAGCAGGTCGCGCCAAGATCCATGATTGCTTGCGTATAGTCAGCGACGCGCTTCTGCGGCGTGTGGTTCTCGGCATGCGACCACAGCGTATCACTCACGACCCGCTGACCGGGCCAGCCTGCTACCGCGTGGTAACGCGCGAGCACCCGCTTTACGTTGCCATCAAGAATCGGCGCTCGAGTATCCATGGCCAGCGAGAGGATTGCGCCGGCGGTAGAGCGCCCAATGCCTGGGAGCGCCTCCAGGCCCGCACGGTCACTTGGGAATACACCTTTGTGCGATGCGCAAACTTGCTTAGCGCAGCGGTGCAGGTTGCGGGCGCGGGCGTAATAGCCGAGGCCGGTCCATAAGTGAAGCACACTGTCCTCGGTGGCAGCGGCCAGCTCTTCAACTGTGGGTAGCTGCGTCATAAAACGCTCGTAAAAGGGAATTACCGTGCTGACCTGGGTTTGCTGAAGCATGATCTCTGATATCCATACGCGGTAGGGCGTGCGGTTTGTCTGCCAGGGCAGGTCTTTGCGGCCGTGCTGTTCAAACCACTCGAGCAACGCTCCGGCAATGTGATCTTTTTCACTCATTAGTGGTAAAGCTTCGCAATGAAGTAGCAGTGCTCTTTCTATACAATGTCTCAGTGTAGCGCCCGTGAGGTCTAGCGGGTTGCCCGGAGAATACAGTATGAGTCAGCAGGAAGCGGGCGCTCGCAAGGCATCAGTCAGTCGGGAGACCCTTGAGACCCAGATTGCGGTCGAGCTCTGCCTCGATGGCAGCGGCCAATGCACCCTCGACACAGGGTTGCCTTTCCTCGAGCATATGCTGGATCAGATTGCCCGACACGGTCAGGTGGATCTCGATATCAAGGCCAAGGGAGACCTGCACATCGATGCACATCACACGGTGGAGGATATTGGCATCACTCTCGGGCAGGCGTTTAGCGAAGCGATCGGCGATAAGAAGGGCATAGTGCGCTACGGGCATGCTTACGTACCGTTGGATGAGGCGCTATCGCGGGTGGTGATCGACTGCAGCGGCCGTCCGGGGCTCGAATTTCATGTGCCCTTTACCCGCGCCAAGGTCGGCGAGTTCGATGTTGATCTGGTCGTCGAGTTCTTTCAGGGCTTTGTGAATCACGCCAACCTCACAATTCACATCGACAATCTCCGCGGCCACAACGCGCACCACCAGGCCGAGACTGTGTTCAAAGCATTTGGCCGTGCGTTGCGCATGGCGGTCGCGCCCGACGCAGCCATGTCCGGCACCAGCCCCTCGACCAAAGGGGTTTTGTAAGCCGTGATCCCAAGAGTTGCCGTAATTGATTACGGCATGGGTAATTTGCACTCTGTGGCGAGTGCGCTGCAGCACGCGGGGGCTGCCGAGGTCGTGGTCAGCCATGAACCCCAAGTGATTCTAGAAGCCGACCGGGTCGTATTCCCCGGGGTGGGCGGTATTCGCGACTGTATGGAGGCGATTGGTCGCCTCGGCTGTGATCAGTTACTGGATCAGGTGCTGAACGTGGACCGCAAACCGGTGTTAGCCATTTGCGTCGGCATGCAGGCATTGATGTCCCACTCTGAGGAGAATGGGGGTGTCGCCTGCCTAGATTTGTTACCCGGCGAGGTCGCTTTCTTTGGCGACGCGCAACAAAGCGATAGAGGCGAGCGGCTAAAGGTGCCGCACATGGGTTGGAACGTGGTGCGGCCGGTGATGGGTCATCACCTTTGGCGCGGCATAGAGCCCGGTACCCGCTTCTATTTTGTTCACAGCTACCATGTGGTTCCCGATGACCAGGCCGTTATCGCGGGAACCTTTGACTATGGCCTCACCGGTTGTGCGGCGATTGCGCAGGAGAACCTGTTCGCAACGCAGTTTCATCCGGAGAAGAGCCATACCGCGGGGTTGACGCTGCTCAAAAATTTTCTCGATTGGGATGGTACATGCTTGTAATACCTGCCATTGATCTAAAAGATGGCCATTGCGTGCGCTTGCGGCAGGGCGACATGGCAGATAGCACCGTATTCTCTGACGATCCCATTGCTACGGCGCAGCGGTGGTTCGACGAGGGTGCTCGGCGGCTCCATATTGTCGACCTCGACGGCGCTTTTGCAGGGGAGCCCGTCAACGCCGGCATAATCGAAGCGATCTCAAAAGCGTTGCCAACCCTACCGATTCAGATTGGCGGTGGTATCCGCTGCTTGGAGACAATTGCGCGCTTTCTCGAAGCCGGGGTGGAGTTCGCTATCATCGGCACCATGGCGGTCAAGGAACCGGACTTCGTTCATAAAGCGTGCGCGGCTTTTCCAGGGCAGATTATTGTCGGCATCGATGCCCGCGAGGGCCGAGTGGCTGTTGAGGGTTGGGCGAGCGAGAGCGAACTCGATGCGACTGAACTTGCCAAGCGCTTTGCCGGTGCTGGCGTGAGCGCGGTGGTCTACACCGATATTGGCCGCGACGGCATGATGCAAGGCGTCAATGTTGAGGCAACGGTCGCCCTAGCAGCTGAATCGGGTTTACCGGTAATTGCCTCGGGCGGCATCAGTCACCTTGAAGATGTGCGTGGCCTGATGCAACACGCAAGAGCG
The DNA here is from genome assembly GCA_902520195.1 of Halieaceae bacterium. Taxonomy (GTDB): domain Bacteria; phylum Pseudomonadota; class Gammaproteobacteria; order Pseudomonadales; family Halieaceae; genus Luminiphilus. The sequence goes on along the minus strand of CABYND010000002.1, from coordinate 195,563 downwards.
GGAATATGCGGCGCCATTACCGGGCGCGCGATCTATGAGGGCACGCTGGATCTGGCTGTGGCCCAGACTATGGTCGACGCGTATTTGGGAAGCGGCTGATGGCGCTTGCCAAGCGAGTCATTCCCTGCCTAGACGTGGATCTGGGGCGGGTGGTAAAGGGCGTCAACTTTGTGGGCATTCGCGACGCCGGCGACCCGGTAGAGATTGCGCGGCGCTATAACGAAGAGGGCGCTGACGAGATCACGTTTCTCGATATCACCGCAAGCCACGAAGAGCGTGACACCACAGTGCACACTGTGGAGCAAATTGCCGGCGAGGTATTTATCCCTCTGACAGTGGGTGGCGGCATCCGCTCTTTGCAGGATATTCGCACCATGCTTAACGCGGGTGCCGACAAAGTCAGCATCAATACCGCGGCGATTCACGAGCCCGAGCTGGTGCGAGACGCGGCGGCGCGATTCGGATCGCAATGCATTGTAGTGGCGATTGATGTGAAGCAGGTCTCGGTGCCTGGTGACGCACCGCGCTATGAGCTCTTTACCCACGGCGGCCGGAAGCCCACTGGGATTGAAGCGGTGGGGTGGGCCATAAAGATGGCGGCGTTGGGTGCTGGTGAACTCTTGTTAACCAGTATGGATCGCGACGGCACCCGCGATGGTTTTGATTTGGTGATTACCCGCGCAATTACTAACGCCGTTAACATTCCGGTGATCGCTTCAGGGGGCGTGGGAACGCTTCAACATCTTGTCGATGGCGTGACGGAAGGAGGCGCCGACGCCGTGTTGGCTGCCAGTATCTTCCACTTTGGTGAGTACACGTTGGGCGAGGCCAAGGCGTTCATGGCCGATCAGGGGATCACGGTGCGGCGGTAAGCTACAACTTGTGATTCTCAAAACCTTCCAAGACGATCTTAAGACACTCATTGATCTGAATACTGTTCCTTTACGGCCTACCGTGTATGTTCACGCATACTCATCACAAAACGACAGATTTGACGGTATCTCTAACGGCACTCGGTCTTCGATGCTCAAATACCATCATGCCATTACGGCGCCCTTCAAGAATGCCGCTAACTGCCGTCAAAACCAAAAAAAGGTTCGGCTTCGTAACAATTTTAAACTCAAGGACGGATCGGGAGACTCACTGTTAATTACGTCGCCAGGCCGCGAACGAAATCAGCCATCTCCGAGCAGGCCTAGGCTTTTATCCAGACCAGCGCTGGCGATGTTGGCGGCGTTGCAATTCCAACGGCAACGCACTTTGCACCAAGATCTGCATCACGACTAGTGCAACGAACCGCGATTTCGAGAAGGCGCTTGGTGCCGAAGCAATTATTCACTAAAGCACTGAGGATAAAGAATTCGCGTTGCAACGGGGTCCCCAAGGTTTGTCTGTACGAGGCCGCTCTCTGGGAGGGCAACATCGTCTGTACGCTTGCTTGCCACACCACCCTATCTGCCAAATCACTAAATACGCGAAAGCGAGCATAGAGAACTTAGGCTGTTCTTCACAGCGTTGGGAACTTCGCTTTATCTGGCAAGCCCGATCTGCCGGTTATTGCTTCTCCCATTTGTTGCACATCCGACCAAAGCTTTTCCTCATCCACAGTGAGACACCTTCCATCCTCAACGACCGTCTGTCCATCCACTAAGACTGTGTGAACACCTCGCCCGTCAGCTGACCATACCAACTGATTCATGACATTGAGTAATGGTCGCCACTCCGGTCTGTCGGTATCATGCAACACCAAATCAGCTTTCTTACCAATCTCTAAACTGCCGATTTCCTGATCCATCAGCAGAGTTTTGGCGCCGTCTATCGTGGCCATTTCGAAAGCTTTTTCTGCAGGAAACATTTGCGGGTCTTCCCTTGCATCCTTAAAAATACCAGCGGCCAAATAAGATGCGCGCATTAGGTCAGAATAATTCGAAGCATTGTTACCATCCGTTCCCAGCGAGACATTCACACCTTTTTGCACCATCTCGGGGAATTTCCCGACCTGAGTAACACCGTAAGCCACCTTTAGAGCCGTAGTAGGACAATGTGCGACACTAGCTCCTGATTCAGCGAGGATATCAACTTCCGCGTCGTTGACCCGAACCATATGAGTAAGTGCACATCTATCATCTAAGACACCAATCTCGGCCAAGTGCACTATTGGTCGATGGCCGAACTCTGCAACAAAACCATCCGGATCGATCTGGGCAGGAGACATGTGAAAGCTCATTCCAACGTCATGTTTGATAGCCAGCGCCTTGGCCTCTCTCCACAAAGGGTCACTGCAGGTTGTATGTCCCACAAGCGTGCTCCACGCGGAGAGCAGCTCAGAGGGTTTGTTATAGCGCTCCAACTGCCGGTTCAAATTCTCGATTGCCACATCGGTAGACTGCCTGTAAATCACTGGTTCTGGCGGCAAATCCCAGATCCACTTTCCTAAGCGCCCGCGGATGCCTACTTTAGACAGCTCGGAAAACACCTCATCTAGATGATAAATAGTACCTGCCTCAAGAAAACATGTAGTGCCACTCCTCAGCATCTCAACAGCTGCTAACTTTGCAGAGGCGACCTCCTCCTCAGCAGTTTGCACTGAATAGAGCGTACACAGCCAAAGGAAAACATTTTCCTCAAAAGGAGTGTCGTCAGGCACATAACCTCGAGTAATCGGCTCTCCGGTAATGTGGATATGTGTGTTTACCAAACCTGGAGTAAGTACGAAGCGATCTCCACCAAGCCTCTCCTTGGCCTGATAACGTTTTTCAAGATCTAGCGTCTTACCAATGTCGACGATTTTGTCTTTATGAACAGCCACAGAGCCACGATGAACAATGTCTCTGGTTTCATTCATAGTAACGACATACCACGCGTCTATTAGCTTATCGATCTCAACTTGATTTTCTGTAACCATAAAAAAATCTACCTTTTCAAGTTTTATCGCCTACGAAAACCATGTTCGCTCCAATTGGCTCCAACACTCTGATCCTCTCAATAGGATTCGCCGCAAGGATCCGATACATCTCTTCAAAAGTAACAGCCCCGCCATTTCTCGTGTTCGCCAACATCGTCAGCCCCATCATTACTCCAAACGCATTAACCCTCTTATCATTGTCAGAGAAATAGTCGGCTACCACAATTTTACCGCCAGGCTTCAACCCAGCCACAGCACGCCTCACCAAATCCTTAGTATTTTTTTCGCCCTCAGTCCGGCAGATGTGTCCCAAAAACACCATGTCATAACAACTCTCTTCGATGTGGATCTCATGAAAACTCCCGGCGCGGAATTCGCATTGTTGCCACAAAGCTTTTGACTTCATCGACGACTCGGCTAATTCGAGGATTGATGAGAAGTCGTTTATTACAGCCATGGAGTCTTTAGCATGCTCCAGCAGAGCCGCAGACCATGGTCCTGCGCCAGCCCCAAGGTCCAACACCCTCAGGCCCGAATGCCGGGCCCAACCCATGATGGAGCCTAATCGTGTAGCCACCCTGTATTGAGTTGGAAAGGTCGCGGAAACCAAAGGCCGGTAAAAACCGACAATGTCGTCGTCAATCGGGTTTTTGACCTTTCCGGACCTAATGGTCTCCGATAGACCTATCCAGTTATCTAGCGGCCCCGGGGATATTTTGACCAGGGAGACCATGGATGCCGGGCCGTCGGAGCGTAAGTAGCGCTCAGAAGTCTCTGTCAACTCGTAGCAGCTATCAATTTGGTCGAGGAAACCTAGCGTGACCATACAATCCAACAAATGTTGCAGGCCATGCTGGGACACATCGAGTTGTACCGCCAAATCGGAACCACTGGTACCTACCCCGGGCTCCATAGCGTCGAAAACGCCTAGGTCTATGGCTGCGATCAGCATCCAGTAAGTATTACCCGCATTAATTACCGACCACACTGGACCGGACGGTGGAGGCTTGTAATCCCTCCAAGGACGCCCGGCGTGCGCCATGGTATGCGTTTTCTTTAACTCAGGATAAGGAGAATCGGCACTCATGGGCCCTCAGGGCTCCAATATTATTTTTCCAAAAAAGTCACCCTGGAGTAGCTTGTTTTGCGCCGCAGCACCCTCAGATAAGGGAAAAATGCTGTCCGCAACAGACTCAAACTCTCCGGTACAGTAGGTCGACCAAGCAGGCTGAAATTCCTCGTATCGATAAGGATCTGATCCCAAAATCCTCAAACCCATGTGGTACATGTAACCTAAATTAGGGATTACCGGCGCGTTCCCTGATGTGCCTCCGCAATTCACCAACCTCCCGCGCGGTGCTAGTGAGAACATAGACTGTGACCATAGTGCCTCGCCAACATGGTCAAAAACGACATCTACGCCGGAACCGTGGGTTACTTCCCGAGCCCACTGAGCAATGTCATGTTCCCGATTAATGCAAGTATGGTTTGCACCCAACTCCAACGCCTTATCACACTTAGTTTGACTGCCAGCAGTCGCAAGTACTATTGCCCCAACCCGTTTGGCAAGCTGGATTCCAGCCATTGAAACGCCGCTTCCAGCAGCGTGTATCATCACAACTTCCCCGGCTTTCAGTTGAGCAACATCGAATAACGCATGGTGGGCTGTCATCCAAACAGTTGGGAACATCGCGGCCTGATGCCAAGACATGTGTTCAGGGATTCTATAAACATGAGTTTCGGGCACGACGCACAGCTCCGCGTAGCCACCGTCAGCATTTGCGCCGATAACTCCCAATTCACCATATAAATCCCCTCTCCCGCTCAATTGCGAATCTTGGGGTACGTTAGTAAGCGAAGGGTCGACGATTACCCTCTCGCCCTTCTCGACTGACTTCACTTTGGACCCCATTTCCACAACGGTCCCAGCTACATCCATCCCGGAAATGTGGGGTAACGTAAAGCCCGGCATGGTGAACCAACCATTCCTTTGTGTCACATCCAAGTGATTCACAGTCGTCGCAGCGACCTCAATAATGACATCACGGCTATCGGGGCTAGGATCTGGCACATCCCGGAACTTGAGCACATCAGCTCCATGTTCCTCGTAAATCAACGCTTTCACTATTCTCTCCTGTTGAAAACTTGTTTGCTGGATGCGACCAAGCATGCGAATAACTCAAGCAAGCCTCTGACTCCCGGCGACAGGTGTTCTTCAGACTCGACTGTCATGTGCAAGCGGATCCGCAGTTTCTGGATCACTCTCCCGCCCAGGCTTCTCGAGCTTTTGTGTATACGCCTTGGTCAAAAGAGAACTCCACTACATTTCCTTCTGGGTCACGCACAAAACAAATATAACCAATGCGTTTTGGCATTCTGACGGGCCCCATAATCAGAGACCCAGATTTCTCTGCTTTCGCTGCGATATCGTCTACATCCTCTTTAGCAGGGACTTCAATTCCAATGTGAGCAAAAGGACCCAGTGGATGATGCTCCGCGGGTGAAAAAGGGTCATTACCCTCTGCGAATTGTTGAAAGACCAACACAAATGGCTGCTCGACCTGAGATTTATCGCCCATCCACGCTCCCGCCCCGAAGGGATCTTCCTCTTTGAAAAGCAGGGAGAAATGAGTGTGCTGCTCGTACCAAGAGATCATCTCGTCTATGTTTTTGCAATGAAGAGCTATGTGAGTCCAGGTCTGTCTGGAGACGTGAAAAGCGTGGTTAACCTCTGTCTCGGCTGGCTGTGCTTCAGAATTCATAACATCCCCTTTTTTATGCCCTAGTTACTGCGGCGTGCGCAAAGTCTGTTTTAGAAGGAAAAGGGCTAAACGAGCTATCAACTCTCTCGCCTTTCCATTGCTGCTTGGCCAAAAAATAGCGAGGCTTCACTCGTCGGTGAAATGATCAGGAATCTCTGGGTTCTCGCCTCCCTTGGTCCACAAGACGATTTCATTACCCCATGGATCGCGAAAAGCGTCATTGAAGCCATTAAATTCACTCCAATAATGGTTGCGCCACAGGACCTCGGCCCCTAATCGCTCTGCGGTCTCTATGATTCTATCAGCGGAATCATCGGGACTTACTAAAATAAATACCCTTGGCTTCCGTCCATCCGTACTCGGCATTCTTGGCTCCACTCCGTCAGGATTGGGGTGTGGCCGCACATTTTGCGAATTGTGTATTCCTAAATGAAGATTGCCGATTTCGCTTTGACTACCATCAGGGTTCAGAAAGTTTTGACCTGGCACCATCCTGTGAAAAGTCCCCAAGGGCCTGGGATCGTTTTCCCAACCAAAGACTTCAGCATAAAACTCCCCCGCTGCGGCCGGGTCATCAGATGACAAATCAACAAAAATCAGGGTGTTTGGGTAGGGCATGGCTTTCTCTCCTGTCTTATCTATCTAGGTGTAAATCTTAATTTCTCGCTGACTAAAGACCACTTCTCGCTTGCTTGTGATCTCGAACACCAAACCAATACCCAGGCTACATCACCTCGCATACCAACGAAGGCAGCTGTTACGCGGCTGAGTCAAGAACAAAACTCAACATGCTCAGGGACTTGTACTGCACGTGCTTGGGATTCATCGTTAATTTGTCATCGGGGTGCCTAGCTCCTAATACATAAAATAGGGGCCAATAATGACCAAGATCAGGGGGTGGGATCGACAGGGCAGCATCGCGTCCCAACGCTTGATGATTGAACAAACGTTCCGGAGTATTGGTCTCCACCACATCTATCACTAAGTCATTAAATCTTTGAGCCCAATCGTGAGGTCTCGCATTGATATCCCACTCCATTTGAGCCAATGTATGCACTACGTTACCTGAACCCAAGATGAGGAAGCCTTCCTCGCGCAGCGGCCGTAAAGCGCGCCCTAATTCATAGTGCCAAGAAATCGGTTTTGACGCGTCCATGCTGAGTTGCACGACGGGAACGTCTGCCTGCGGATAGATCACAGACAGAACCGTCCAAGCAGCATGATCTAAGCCCCATGTATGGTCCAGTTCCACAGGAATTGGATGCAGAGTTTGCTGAATCCGTATCGCTAGTTCAGCACTCCCGGGCGCTGGATATTGCACTTCGAATAACTGGGAGGGTAGCCCCCTGCCGAAATCATGTATCGTCCGCGGAGCCTCCATTGCAGTGACTTTCACTCCCTCAGTGCACCAATGAGCAGAGACACATATGACGGCCTTGGGCCTACCAATAATTCCCGCAAGCGTTGACCAAGCACTCATGGTGGCGGGATCATCCATAATAGTTGTAGGCGATCCATGCCCGAAAAAAGCAACTGGCGTTAATCCGTTCTCAGCCATTGGTAGACCCAACGATGAACCCGTTAGGGGTCAAGTTGCTGCCTTCTTCATACGATGCCAAGCGGCTCTGTATCTAGGTACCAGCCAACTATTTAGCTGTTGTTGGGCACCCTCCTGCCAGGAGTATCTGCCTCTTGCAGCATGTCTCGAGCGCAGCCCGATTTGCACTAGTTTATCAACGTGTTGATCTTGGGCCATGATCTCTGACCCTGTGAGCCAAGATTGCTCCAACCGACTTTCAAACTCTGGATGCTCTGTGGCTCCGGGGGCAAACAACAAGCCAGTATCCATCTCATGCACTTCAGGACCAGTGGCACGCACGATTAAATAAAAAACCATTTCGGGCGTCAGTACCAAAGACAGCGTCGGCGGCACATTAGCGAAGTAAAACTTATGTCTGTCCTCATCCGTTAGTTTTGGAAACAAGGGGTGAAGCGCCCTCTGAGTCGGGTTGTAGGCAGCATCTTTGTGGGTGAGACCATTCACTCGGGTGTAGCCAGCAGTGCCGGGCGGCATCTTGGGAAATGAGCATAGATGACTGGGGCAAAAATCATGGTTCTTGCCTTGGTGAAGCCTGTTGGCGTGGTAACCGTCGTTGTTATTTTCAAACTGAACTTTCCAATTCCAAGTAAAAGTTACAGTCTCCGGCGGTATGCTCGAAGCTGACGCTAGATCATAGTTAGCTATAGTCTCTTCAACTGCCGTGAGCCTTGGACTGAGCGCGGCAGCTTCTGTGTCGAAATTTATAAAAATAAAGCCCAGCCACAACTCTACTTGGAAGCTCGGAAGGCCATAGTCAGCTTCGGAGAAATTGCAGGTCGCTTCCATCGCTGGCCCCTTTAAGAGGTCCCCATCCAACGAATATGTCCAATGATGATATGGGCATCGAAACGCTCGCTTATTGCCTTTACCCTCAGCAACCAGCATGGCTCGGTGCTGACACACTGCAGATAACGCCTTAATGTTCCCGCTCTTGTTTCTGACGACGATAATCGGCTCGTCCACAATGTGTGTGGTAAAAAAATCGCCCGCGTCTGGGATGTCTGATTCTCGGCCGACACATAACCACTCATGATTGAACAATGCCTGCTTCTCGAGCTCGTAAAAATCTCGGTCCGTGTAGCATTCAGGCGGCAATGTTTCGGCGTCCTCAAGTGGAAGCACCGAACTTTCCAGACAGTCAAAAAATTCGTCGGTCAAAATTGAAGGTCTCATGCCTCACTCCTCGGACAGCATCTAAGCATAGCGGCCATACTTTCCACAGGTTCAAAAACTTTTGCCCACAGTGCACGCGACCTTAGTTGCAAAAGCATCAATCTAACAGATCAAACACTCGTTTCTTGCACATAAAGATTGGAAACTTGGCAAAAATAAACGGGGTCGATGAATCTCCAGCTCAATTTGCCACGGGGCCACCAGACCCTAAGAATACGAGTGACACGAAAAACAGCTGAGGACGGTAGCCAAGCTCGTTAATTACGGGGCTGGATTACATCTATGCTTCCTTTTCAACATAAATAATAAGTTGAGATTACCTTTCCACTCTCTTTCACTCGCGAATACTAATTTAGTTTATTCATAAAATGTCAACGTATCGTGCGCTTGCGTGCAAAACCTTGTTGTTCCTGCGTTGGATGCTAAGATTACTCAATTGTTGCAGAGGCGCTTTAACATGAAATTTATGACTTTTCGCGCGGATGGTCTCGCACTGCGTCCCCTCGCCGCAGCTTTGGTTGCGCTCACAATTGGTGGAAATGTAGTGGCCCAAGACCTCGTCCTAGAAGAGGTGACCGTTACCGCTAAGAAAACCGAAGTCAAATTGCAGGATGCGGCAATTGCTGTCTCAGTTACTTCAGGGTCGGATTTTGACGCGTCAAATATCATGAGGCTTGATAATTTTAATGGTTACGTCCCAGGGCTCGTAGTCGCCAAAAACGACGGCGCTGGCAGAGTAGTAACTATCCGCGGTATTGGGTGGGAAACGGCTCAAAATCTGGCGTCACAGCCATCGGTGCTCTCTTATGTAGATGGCGTCTACTTAGCTAATCCACTGTCTATGGGCCTTGATCTAGGTGAGGTAGAGCGAATTGAAGTTTTCCGGGGGCCACAAGGCACCGAATTCGGTCAAGGAACCACCGGCGGTGCAATTAACCTCGTCTCCAAAAGGCCAGTTCTTAATGAAACCAGCGGATATGTCGACATTGGCTTAGGAAACTACAGCACTGTCAACGCTCGCGGTGCGGTAAACATCCCGATCGGAGAAAACGCAGCATTAAGGGCCTCAGTCCAGCGCCACCGTCACGATGGTTTTGCAGAAATTGAGGGAGGGGCTCTGGACGGCTATGAGTTAGATGACGCCGACTCGACAAGCTCTCGGCTGGCATTGCTGTGGGAGCCTACTGACTCACTGTCAATCTTTTTGCAGGGGTTCGTTCACCAATCAGACCAGAACGCGGCAGCCCAGAAAAACGTCGATGACCCAAATTCCGATCCTCGCGAACTCACACAGGATTATCCCGGCATTTTCAACCTCGACAATGAAAGCTACTCCATGATCATCGAATGGGCCATTTCTGACAGGCTTACATTTAAGTCTCTGACTGGATACCAGGAACTTGAGAAGGAGCAGACAACCGACGGTGATAGACTCACGGAAAGCACTATATCTATTGATAGGCTAGGTTTTGGTCGCGCTGACAACTGGGATGTTCTTCCTTTTTGGGACAACAACTCAGAGGCCACTAGCCAAGAATTGGTTTTGAGTTACCTAGGCTCCGATGTGGATTGGAACCTTGGTGCTTACTATCTGGATCACGACAACTACAACAACTTTGTAGAGGCTACTGGCGGAGCACCATACTCAGCATCCGCTTCCGCTGTTGAAAATCCCAGCCTTGCCACACTTCCACCATTTCGCTCAGTGCTGAATTTTACAGAAGAGCGAACGGTGTCCCGCAAAGATATCGCGGTTTACGGACAGGGCACCTTCAGGGCGACTGATCGGCTAGCTATAACAGCAGGCTTGCGTTGGCAAGACGAGGAGCAAACAGACGCTGGTGCACAGTTCTTCGGCATTTTTGGGCCATTCTCAAGGGAAACTAATGACGACGCGGTAACTTGGAAACTGGGCGCAGAGTACGATTTATCAGACAGCAACATGATTTACGTTTTAGCTTCGACTGGTTGGAAAAACGGTGGAACTAATCCTGCAGCGATTACCGGAGGGGCGGCCCTATTACCAGTAGGCTACGAGCCTGAGGAGGTGACCGCATTTGAGATAGGGTCACGTAACACCTTCTTGGGGGGCAGAGCTAAGCTGAACATAACTGCATTTCTGTACGACCACGAGCACCTACAGTACATTTTTGAGGATCCAATCCCATACGGAGGAGGAACCAACACCATCTCTGAATTGGAAGAGAAAGGTATCGAAACTGAGTTTAGCTTTCAAATTTCAGAGTCTTGGAGATTAGACGGAATGCTCTCTTGGCAAGACGGAGAAGTCGAAAGTGACGACACAGCGATGGACATCATTGATTTTAGAGAGTTTCTTGGCCCCGGCGTCGGCTATTTTACGGATGGAGGAATTGGACTTAAGTTTGGTCTGTCCAATACCTCATTAAAGGGCAACGAGCCCCCAAAAATGCCAGATCTGCTTGCTCGAATCGGCGTTACTAACACGCTTAGCTTGGGCGGCATGGGAGACTTAACGAGCAGAATTGAATATGTGCATCGCGGTGAGATGTATGCTCGCATCTTCAACAATCCAGATTTCGATAAAGTTCCGAGCTACGATGTGTTGAACCTGAGCTTCCAATTTGTCCCCAATAGCGCGGAAAACATCGCTTTTGGGCTCACAATCTCAAATGCAACTGACGAGGACGGTGTTAACAATATTTTTAATAATCCATTCGGAATTTGGTCGACCAGCAGGGAATACATCCCACCGCGTCAAGTAATAGGTTCTTTACGCTACGAATTCTGAGTCGCCGGGCTGACTCTAAAGTCTTGGGAGGCTGAGTATTGTCTTCGTCCCAGCAGAAGCGTGTTTGCTGACAAAACGCTCGGCTTCTTTTCCGATCGAGGGATAGAAGTCTGGCGGCAATCACTTCTTTTTCGCAAGTGGCAATTGAGGTCAGCAATCCTTTAACACAAAAAACTTAACAACCATTCCAGCAGGCCTTTAAATTTCAGAGCAGACCTTTAGGTCAGGGACCAAGCTCAGAGGGCAGCCCCGCGGACGTCACTATTGGCAAATTTAACTGACTCTTACCAGATTAATGAATCGAGACATTGGTCTCAGGGCTACCAATCACTGCCAACGTTAACAGAGCAATCAGCTCGGGGGGTGGTGCATTGACCGCACCCGGAATGTGCAAAGCACTAAAAGTGTGCAGTGATCGATATACAGTTAAATGCGGGGAGTAGGTGCAACCTGTTGTTTTAGCTGAATCTATGAATACTTGGCCCAAGCTTGGCGGGACCTAAATTACGTAGAGGTCCAGATATTCTTCAATGAACTTTATGGCTAAAGGTGAAAATTTATGGGCTTTATGAGCATGGATGGAAAACCACGACTCGACGTCCCACCGCAGACGCTCAGGCATCTGCCAGCGACACCCGAAAACTGTCACTGGGGTTATTTTGATCCAACTATCCCACCGGTAATGATTGCTGAAAGCGGGGATTTAATTTGGGCGGAAGCTGTTACCCATCACGCTGGAGATGACCCAGAGCTGCTCATGGACCCCCGAATTGAAAAGATATTCCGCGATATCCCTGAGTCCGATCGCCATCCGGGCGTTCATTTAATGACTGGGCCGATCTATCTGAACGATGCAAAGCCGGGAGATATCTTGGAAGTTCGTTATTTTCAGATGCTACCTAGACTCAATTACGGGTCTAATGTGGCCGCCAATTGGGGACACTTATATAAAGAATTCGATGAAACTGAGCGAGTAACGATCTATAAATTAGATGACAATCATCAAACTGCTTCAGCGATATATGCTTACGATAATACTGGAAGTTACGCGGTACCCGGTAAAATCACGAACTGCCCGCACTGCGATCGAGAGTCAGCGCTTGATGGGGTGCGAGTCCCCGTTAGGCCCCACTTAGGCACTGCGGGAGTGGCCCCTGACGTCCGAGGCAGAGTGAGCACCATTCCACCGGGCCTTCATGGCGGAAATATCGATAATTGGCGGATAGGCGCTGGTGCCGTGATGTATTATCCAGTTGCTGTTGATGGTGCTCTGTTCTCAATTGGAGATCCGCACATTTCACAAGGGGATGGTGAGATTAGCGGCACTGCGATTGAGGCATCGCTGAATGTTCTTTTTCAAGTCATATTAAGAAAGGACTTCACTTTTCCTAGCCCTCTTCTTGAGACGCCAAATTATTGGATCGTGCATGGCTTTGATGAGGACTTAAATATAGCCATGAAAAATGCCTCTATTGATATGCTTCATTTGCTCACAGAGCAATGCGGCCTGTCTGCGCACGACGCTTACTCGCTAATGAGTATTGCCACTGACTTTAACGTCACACAGGTTGTAGACGGGACACAGGGTATCCACGTAAAGGTACCGCGTAATATTTTTCCGGAGAAAGGTACCGTTGCCCCCGAATTAAAATGATCTCTATCGATCTATGGCAAGCTGTCCTGATCGCCATGGTGGGTATCGCGGGTGGTTTTTTTAATGTCGTCGCTGGTGGAGGCTCGTTACTCACAGTCCCCTCTCTACTGTTTCTCGACTGCTCGGGACCGGTAGCCAATGGCACGAATCGCATCGCGATACTTAGCCAGAATGTTACCGCGGCCTGCACATTTTTTCTGAATGGATACCGTAATTGGCGGCTAAGCCTTACTCTCGCAATTGCCACCATACCGGGGGCGATTTTTGGGGCCTATGTTGGAACTCGACTAGACGGAAAATGGTTTGACTACATAGTTGCCGCAGTAATGCTGGCTGTTATGGCCAGTATGGCGGTCCCTACAAAGAGTAGCGATGTTTTGGGCAGTGAGGACATACCTCTAAAAATCAGTCCGAGTCGACTGCTTGCGGGGCATGCAGCGATGGTTTTCGTGGGACTTTGGGGCGGGTTTATCCAAATAGGTATTGGCTTCATCATAATGCCCGTGATGCACAAAATATTGGGTCTCGACCTAGTGTCTGCGAATATGAATAAAACATTCATTATCGCTGTCTACACATTAGCCGCGTTACTGGTTTTCGCTAACAACGTAGAGCTGGAGTGGGTATTGGGATTGTTCCTCGCGTTTGGAATGGCGCTAGGGGGAATGATCGGGGCAAAGGCATCTGTAAGCTTTGGTGGAGCTTTCATAAAACTTATATTGTTTACGGCCCTTTCCCTGATGATCGTCAAATTAATTTTTTTGTGATTTTTCTCAGGCCGTGGGCTCAATTTAGGCATGGGCCAATCACTGGCGGGTAGTTGCGGTAGCGTTCGCCATACCTTGCTAGGGATGCTAATTTGCAGATCGCAGATTTGAATCAAAGATTACTGTCGCTGTCCCTGAGGCTCAATAAAGCACCCGCGCATGGCGATCTGTGTACAGGCGGTAATAAAGGGGGTACCGAGCGCCGCTGTAACCGGGTTCTTCTCCTCGGATACTTTGGCTGGTGCCTCGGGAGTCAGCAAATTAATGCCGCGCAGCAGAGTCAGCGCCTCGTAAAGCTGATTATCCGAATTGCGCAATTCTGTCAGGGCTTCACTCTCAGATTGAGCATCGACAGGACCACCGTCACCGCTCAAACTCCCCTGCAGATCGGCTTCTTTGGTGCGGCGATTTGACTCGACGCTGGTCACTTCTGCTCGCTCCACCACGATATCGGGCACGATACCTTCTGCCTGAATCGAACGGCCATTGGGGGTGTAGTACAGCGCAGTGGTGAGTTTGATTGCGCGGGTGTCATTGACGGGCAGTATTGTTTGGACCGAGCCCTTGCCGAAACTTCTCGTGCCCATGATCACCGCGCGCCGACGATCCTGAAGTGCACCGGCGACAATCTCCGATGCGCTGGCGGAGCCGCTGTTGATCAGCACTACGATCGGCGCGCCGTTGAGCATGTCGCCGGCCGCCGCTTCATACTGGTCTGCGGCTTGGGGGTGACGACCTTCGGTGTACACCACCAAGCCGCCATCCAGCACAGCACCCGCCATGTCGACACTCGCACCGAGCACGCCGCCCGGATTATTGCGCAGGTCAATGACAACGCCCTTTAAGGGGCCTTCGGCCTGCGCTTTAGCCAAGGTGGCGATGGCTTCCAGTCCGGTATCTCGCTGGAACTGGGATGCCCGCAACCAGAGGTAGCCGTCCATGAGTTCCCGGCTTCTCACACTGGGCACCTTGATGATGTCGCGGATGACGGTGACATCGAACGGGTCAGCGACACCGCGTCGACCGATGCTGAGCAAGACCTCTGAACCGGTAGGGCCGCGCATCATTTCGACCGACTTGTTTACGGGCAGGTCACGAATCGATTCACCATCGATTTTCAGAATGACGTCCCCTGCCTCGAGGCCCGCAGCCTCGGCGGGTGAGCCGTCAATCGGAGCAATGATGGTGATATAGCCGCGATCCTGTCCGATTTCGATACCGAGACCGCTGAACTCGCCTTGCGTTGTTTCCTGCAAAGAGTCGTAGGCCTTTTCTCTCAAAAAGACGGAGTGGGGGTCGAGACCGGACAGCATGCCCTGAACCGCGAGTTCGAATAACTCGCTGTCGGGGACTGATTCCACATAGCCCTGCCGAATCTGATTAAACACGTCGGCAAACATCTGCAGTTCTTCGAGGGGCAGCGATTGCGTCGTGGGATCGTCGGCGTTTTCTATCGCAATATCCATCCCGCTGTGCGGATCGTTGCCTGGCGCGGTAAGGCTTTCTTCGTTTTCAGGGTCCTGCGCCAGCAGTGGCGAGCAGATCAAGAGTGTGAGCAGCAATCCGATGCCGCGAAAGCGTAAACGCACGTCCATGAGTTTGTCCTGAGGGTGAGACCTCAAATCTGTGGGCCGGTAATGGTACCCGATTATTCGGCTCCGTCTCAGCGGCGTATCCATTCGCCGGGATCGACCGGTTCGCCGCGGTGCCGAATTTCAAAATACAGGCCGGATGTCTCGCTACCGCCACTGGCGCCTGCTTTGGCGATGATGTCCCCGGCACTGACACGGTCGCCCACGCCTCGGAGCAGGCTGTGGTTTTGGGCATAAAGGGATAGCCATCCTTCACCGTGATCCACCACCACCAACAGGCCCTGACCGCGAAGCCAGTCGGCATATATAATGTCGCCGCCGTGGACAGCGCGCACAGGTTCGCCCTGATCCGCTGCGATCAGCCAGCCACGCCAGCGAATATCCGCATTGCGTCGCGCGCCGTATCGGTTTTTCAGCGTGCCCACCAATGGCATGACCAATATACCCTGAGCGTCTGCGAAGGGCATTCGCGGTTCGGGTGGGGCAGCCGCAGCGACTGCCTCCAGCTCACCGAGCAGGGCGTTCAGGCGCGCTTGGTCGCGTTGCAGCACGTTCAGGCGTTGCTGATCGTCCTGCACCTGCTGGCTGATTTGGGCAAGGGTCGCTTGTCGCATTGCCCGTTGGTCTGTGAGAGTTGTTTTTGTCGCTTCGGTCGCGCTCGCCTGTTTTCTCAGTGCGGTCTCGGCTTGGGCGATGCGGCTACGGTTCTCTGTGATGGCTTCCAGACCGAGTCCGTAGTCCGCAATCATTTGCTGCTGCGCCTCGATCAGCGTCTGAAAGTAGGCGAGGTTGCGGGCAACGTCCTGAGGGTTTTGGTCGCCGAACCAGACCCGGAAGCCGCCTCCCTGCTGCAAAAGCCACAGCTGTTGAATGCTGGTGTCGATGGTATCGGTTCGCTGGCGTTGGGCTTGTCGGAGATGTTCGCTTTCCGCATCGAGCGCATTGAGTTCCTGCTGCAGCGCGCGACGTTCCTGGCCCAGCGCACCGAGCTGTCGGTCCAGTTCGCCGATTCGAACCTCTGCCTCTCGCAATGCATCTTGCAGCGCGTCGCGTTCACTTTCCTGAGACGCCAGCCGTGCTTGAATGACGGTGATCTCTGCGCGCAGCGCTTCTATTTGTTCCGAGGTTTGGTCGAGGGTGTCGGGCGACTGTGCCCATGCTGCAGCCGTCAGGCCCGCCCACAAGGCAATACAGCAGCTAATTGGTTCGGGGCAGAGCGTGAAGACACGAACCACTGAGCGCGGGCTCAGTGCTTGAGGAGGCTGCGTCCCGACATCGCAGCGGGGACGTCGAGGCACATCATGGCCAGAATCGTGGGCGCGATGTCGGCGAGGATGCCACCATCGGGATCCAGGTCTCGATTGCCCTGACCAAGGTAAATCAAGGGCACGGGCTCGGTGGTGTGCTGGGTGTGTGGCTGGTCGTTTTCGTAGTCGCGCATCTGCTCACAATTGCCGTGATCCGCGGTGATCAAACCTTCACCACCCGCAGCAAGCAGTGCCGCTTCGATGCGGCCCAGGCACTCATCAAGGGTTTCCACTGCCGCCACTGCGGCATCAAACTGACCGGTGTGGCCCACCATGTCACCGTTGGCAAAGTTGACGACGATAAAGTCGTAGGCACCCGATTCGATGGCCGCGACTAGCGCATCGGTGACCTCATGAGCGCTCATTTCCGGCTGCAAGTCATAGGTGGCAACGTTGGGTGAGGGGATCAGCGTGCGGGTTTCGCCCGTAAACGTGTCTTCGCGACCGCCGCTGAAGAAAAAGGTAACGTGCGCATACTTCTCGGTCTCGGCAATCCGCAGCTGAGTGAGTCCTTCATCCGCAAGCACCTCGCCGAGGCTGTCTTCCAGCGTGTCGGCTGGAAAAGCCACCGGACACGACAAAGACCCTGCGTACTCGGTTGTCGTGACGAGTCGCAGGGCGGGCTGATGGCGTCGGTCAAAGCCGTCGAAATTCGATTCGGTGAGTGCCTGGGTGAGCTGCCGGGCGCGGTCCGCACGAAAATTCATAAACAGTACTGCGTCGCCATCGGCGAAGGCCGCGCGGTCACCAATCCGGGTCGGGGCGACAAACTCGTCTTCCTCGTCCCTTGCGTAGGCGGCTGCTAATGCTTTCAGGGCAGTGGGCGCATCGTGTGCTGCCTCGCCCTCTGTCAGCAACGAGTAGCTTTTTTCAATCCGTTCCCAACGGTTGTCGCGATCCATCGCCCAGTAGCGACCATGGACAGACGCAATTCGCCCGGTGCCGAGTGCGGCAAAGACTGCTTCAGCGCGCTCCAGTGACGGGGCTGCACTGCGGGGCGGGGTATCACGGCCGTCGAGAAACGCATGCAAGAAGAGCTTCTTCGCGCCGCGTTCCGCGGCCAGTCTCACCGCCGCGAACAGCTGTTCCTCATGGCTGTGAACGCCGCCGGGGGACAAGAGGCCCATAACATGGACCGCTTTATTTTCCGCCACGGCGCGATCGATGGCGTCCAAATACGCGCTGTTAGCAGCAAATTCGCCGCCGGCAATCGCTTGATCAATGCGGGTGATGGACTGGTAAACGATGCGTCCGGCGCCGAGGCTCATATGGCCCACTTCGGAATTACCCATCTGGCCTTCCGGGAGCCCGACATCCAGCCCGGATCCTGACACCAGCGTGTGCGGTGCCTCACGCGACAGGCGATCGAGAGTGGGTGTCTTTGCCGCAAAAATGGCGTTGTCCTCGCTGGCAGAGCGATGACCAAAACCATCCAGAATGACAAGTAGCGTGGTGCGTCGGGGCGTAGACACGGCGTGTAGGGCTCGGGTAGCTGTCCCGCGTATTGTAACGTGCCCCCGCAGACAGGGCACTACTCCTGACTGGAGGGTGGTCGGTTGAACCGATATACTCGCGCCCCGCATATTATGCAGTAAGTCGATTGCGAAACTCTGAAAGAGCGCAAAACATTCAAAGCCACGTCGGTGTGGTTGAGAAGACGATTGCCCAGTGGATAGAAAGAGCGTGTCAGCAGATTTAATTTTTCAGTTTTTAGGTGAGCAGTGGATTTTGGTGGCCGCGTTGGCGACGACGCTGACCATGCTGGTGCTACATGAGACGCGCAAAGCGGGACCGGCTCTGTCGATCAACGAAGCGGTCCAGTTAGTGAATAGCGAAGGCGGCATCTTTCTCGACATCCGGGACGCGGCAGACTACGCGCGCGGTCACATTACGGACGCGCTGCATATTCCGGCCGCTGCACTGGCGAATCGCGCCGGCGAATTGGAAAAATTCCGAGAAAAACCGGTGGTCGTGGTGTGTAAAATGGGACAGTCAGCCGGCCCTGCAACCAAAACACTTCGGTCTCAGGGCTTCAGTCGGGCACAAAAGCTCTCTGGCGGCATGATGGAATGGGATGCACAAAAGCTCCCGGTCGTGACCCAGTGAGTGAGGTGGTGATTTACACCACGCGGTGGTGCCCATTCTGCATTCGGGCAAAAGCGCTACTCGATCAAAAAGGGGTTTCTTATCAGGATATCCCGGTAGATGGCGACCCCACTACACGACAGCAGATGGCCGAGCGGGCCGGGCAAACCTCGGTACCGCAGATTTGGATTGGCGAACAATATATTGGTGGTTGCGACCAGTTGTATGGTCTTGAGCGCTCAGGCGGGTTGGACCCGCTGCTTGCGTAGTCTCAAAGCAACCGCCACGACTTTGATACAGAAGGAGAGCCAGTATGGCTGAAGAAGGAACGGCAGCCGCTCAGGAAGCAGCCGCACAACAGCAATTTGTCACCCAGCGGATCTATACCAAGGATATTTCCTTCGAGTCTCCGATGACGCCGAACGTCTTCCGCCAGGAGTGGAAGCCGGCTGTGAATGTCGATCTCAACACCAAGAGTAGTCGTGTGGATGAGGAAGGCAATCACGAGGTGGTCCTGACGCTGACGATCACGGCCAAGCTGGAAGAGCAGACCGCTTTTCTGGTCGAAGTGCAGCAGGCGGGCATTTTCTTTGTCGCTGGCATCGAGGGCGATGCGCTGCGGCAGCTACTCTCGACGGTCGCGCCCACTATTTTATTCCCCTACGCTCGGGAGGCAGTCGATAACCTGGTGGTCAAAGGCGGTTTCCCCGCGCTGATGATTGCGCCGGTCAACTTCGACGCGCTGTTCCGTCAAGCCGTTGCGCAGCAGGCAACTGAGGCGGGTGACACGGGTGAAGGTGGCGAGGCGGCCCCCGAGGGCGCCACTCACTGATTCTCTAGTCCACCGCTCAGATGGCCGGTAAATCCAGATCCTTGAGCTTACGGGTGAGGGTGTTTCTTCCCCACCCGAGCAGCTCCGCGGCCTCGGCCTTGCGTCCGCCGGTGTGCCGAAGCGCCGCTTCAATCATAATCGATTCAAACAGGGGCAACGCCTGACGCAGGACGTTGGATTGCCCTTCTGCCAACTGCCGGTTGGCCCAGCCCGCCAGCTGCTCGTGCCAGCTCTCGGCGACACCCTCGGGCATTTCGTCCTGATGCTGCAGGAGCTCTGTCGGCAAATCCGATAACAGTACCTCGCGTCCCGCTGCCATCACGGTGAGCCAGCGACAAGTGTTCTCAAGCTGTCTGACATTGCCTGGCCACGGCAATTGGGTCAGCACTTGAAGCGCATTCTCTGACAGCGTCTTTGTCTCCACATCGAGCTCGGCGCTGGCGACGGTTAAAAAGTGGGTCAGCAGTCTTGGGATGTCCTCCCGGCGCTCGGAAAGTTTCGGGACATGAATGCGAATCACGTTCAGCCGGTGGAACAGGTCTTCCCGGAACAATCCGGTTTCCACCAGTGATTCCAGCTTCTGGTGGGTCGCGGCGATGATCCGTACGTCTGCCTTGATCGAGTCGACGCCGCCGACGCGGAAAAACTCACCGTCCTGAAGCACGCGTAATAAGCGAGTCTGGGTAGCAGCCGGCATGTCACCGATTTCATCGAGGAACAGCGTGCCGCCGCGGGCCTGTTCGAAGCGGCCTTCACGCCGGCTGTTGGCGCCAGTGAACGCACCCTTCTCGTGACCGAAGAGTTCCGACTCCATCAGCTCTTGAGGGATTGCGGCCATATTGAGTGCAACGAACGCGTTGCTGGCGCGGGGGCTATGACGATGCAATGCGCGCGCCACCAGCTCTTTGCCGGTGCCGGACTCGCCGTTAATCAGCACCGTGATATGGCTCTGGGCAAGTCGGCCAATCGCGCGGAACACTTCCTGCATGGCCGGCGCGTTGCCAATAATTTCTGCAGAGGGGTTACCGCCCTGACCCTCATCGACCTGATCGTGCCGAGTCCGCTGGGACTGGGCGCGGGTCACGGTGGCCACCATCTCTTCGATATCAAACGGCTTTGGCAGGTATTCGAATGCTCCTTCTTCGTAGGAGCTGACGGCACTGTCAAGATCCGAGTGTGCCGTGGTGATAATGACTGGCAGGTCGGGTTGCTGAGATTTGAGCTTGGAGAGCAGCGCGATGCCATCCATGCCGGGCATGCGAATGTCACTCACCACTACTAATGGCTCTTCCTCGCTCAGCGCGTCCAACACGTCGTCACCTGTCTCAAAGGCTCGGCAGTTGACGCCCGCCCGGGACAGGGCTTTTTCCATGACCCACCTGATTGAGCTGTCGTCATCGACGATCCATACCTGGTCAGTCATCGGCATCTCAGGTCTCCATGGGTAATAACAGGGTGAAGCAGGTATCGCCGGGTACGCTCTGCACCTGAATCAATCCGCCGTGTTGGTTGGCGATGCGCTGTGCGATCGACAGTCCGAGCCCGGTGCCCTTTGCGTTCCCGGTGACCATCGGTAGAAACAGCATAGGGAGCAGATCGTCAGGAACGCCCGGGCCGTTATCCGATATGTGCAGTGCGCACACCAGCTTGTGCCGGTTGCCACCGACGGTGAATTGT
The DNA here is from genome assembly GCA_902520195.1 of Halieaceae bacterium. GTDB lineage: Bacteria > Pseudomonadota > Gammaproteobacteria > Pseudomonadales > Halieaceae > Luminiphilus. The sequence goes on along the minus strand of CABYND010000002.1, from coordinate 174,439 downwards.
CGATACACCCGAGTTTTCAGTGTGATCAACCCGCCATCCCCGCAGGCCTGCCAGGCATTGCGAACCAGATTCAGCACGGCCTGAGTGAGCTGCCCCGCGTCGGCCAGAAAGTCGGGCAGGCTGGGGTCGTAGTCCTGTTCTATGCTGAGACCGCCTTTCGCCTCGGCCTCGATTAGATGCCGGACGTGCTCCGTCACTTCGTGGATGTTGGTGGGCTCCGATTCCAGGCGCTCTTTTGGGCCCAACATGCGGTCAACCAGCGTGCGCAACCGGTCGACCTCAGAGATGATGATGTCGGTGTACTCCTGCAGATTGGGGTTGGCGAGCTCCCCTGCCAGCAACTGTGCAGCGCCGCGGATCCCACCCAGTGGGTTTTTCACCTCGTGTGCTACGCCTTTCATAATTTCTTTCAGTGTGGCCTGCGCCTGCCACTCACTTTCATCCCGGCTGATGGCCTGCAGTCGATCAATCATGGTCATCTCTACCAAGAGACAGCGGGAGCTGACTTTCCCCGCAATGGGACTCAGCGTCAGATCGACGGTCCGCTCCTGCCCCGTTCGAGTAGTGAGCGGAATCGCTCTGCGCACCATGGGGTAGTTATCGGCCAGCGCCTGATAAAGGAGGGGGTACCATTCGTTGGATTCATCGAGCAGTTCTTCGAGAGGACTCCCCAATGCCCGACTGGCAGAGACTTCGAGCAGGTTCTCTGCCGAGAGGTTTAGCTCGCGAATGTGTAGATTAGCGTCCAGCAGAATGACCCCGGTCGCCAGTAGATCGAGATGGTAGTCGGCAGAGAGGTCCATCAAGGATTCAGCAGCCATCTTGTTACCTGTTCACAGTGGGTCGCATCACTTACACCGTGCTCGCAGGTGATGCATCGAGCTGGGCGTCACTCGCATCGAGGCGGACTACTTGCAGCTGGTGTTCGCCGCGGTACACGTTTGCGAGCTGCCAGTTTGCGATTCGCTGCGGGGCACCGACGGGGTCACCATCGAGCAACAGCTGATGGGTTTCACCGGGCGCCAGGCGCGAATTCAGCGCAGCCTGCATCGCAAAGTTGCCGGGCCCCATCGGAATGGTGGCGTTATCGGCCGGCGTCACAATCCGCGTGTCGTAGCGAGTGGGCTCCTCTACCTCAACAGGTGTGGCGGGGGCTCGGGTCGTCTCTGTGGGTTCGGCCGTATTGGGCGCGTGGACGGCGTGCTCCTCAATCGTGCCGCCGCTTGAGAGCGGCGGTGTGTCGGTAAAGGTGCCGTTGCCATCCGCATCCGTGAATTTATAAACCGGCTGCGCGAGTGTGGTGTGCGCCGGCTCCAAACAGATGACTCCGGTCAGCAACCAATTGATCGCCTGCCACCGTTTGGTTTGTGGACTCAATCGGGTCACTGTTGACGTCCCATTAGGTTCTGCGAAGAATTAGACGGCACAAACACCCCATATGCACCAATTTGGTGCAAAGCGGTCTTGCCGCGCAAACCTACAAAAGCCCCTTGTGGCGGGCTCTTTTGGTGGCCGTTTTTTGCCGACAGATACACTTAGACGGAGTAGTACATATCAAATTCGACGGGGTGAGTGGTCATGTTCAGACGCTCGACCTCTTCCCGTTTGAGTTCGATGTAGGCCTCGATCATGTCATCCGTGAAGACGCCCCCCGCGGTCAGAAAGTCGCAGTCTGCCTCTAGCGCATCCAAAGCCATTTCCAAGCTGGAGGCGACGGTTGGGATATCCGCTGCTTCCTCTGCCGGCAAGTCGTAAAGATCCTTGTCCGCCGCATCGCCCGGGTGAATCTTGTTCTGAATCCCGTCGATGCCCGCCATCAGCATGGCCGCAAAGGCGAGGTAGGGGTTGGCGGTGGGGTCAGGGAAGCGGACCTCAATGCGCTTGCCCTTTGGTGAGGGCTCGTAAGGGATACGAATCGATGCTGATCGGTTGCGTGCGGAGTAGGCCAGCATTACGGGTGCTTCGAAGCCCGGCACCAGACGTTTATAGCTGTTGGTGGAGGCGTTGGTGAAGGCGTTCAGCGCACGCGCGTGCTTGATGATGCCGCCGACATAGTACAGCGCGGTATCAGACAGCCCCGCGTAGCCGTCGCCGGCAAAGGTATTGTCGCCGCTCTTGGCGATCGACTGGTGAACGTGCATACCGGAACCGTTGTCGCCAACTAGTGGTTTGGGCATAAAGGTTGCTGTCTTGCCGTAGGCATGGGCGACGTTGAGTACGCAGTACTTAAGGATCTGCACCTCATCTGCCTTGGTTACCAGAGTGTTGAACTTGATGCCGATCTCACACTGACCTGCGGTGCCCACCTCATGGTGGTGAACCTCGACGTCGAGACCCATCTGCTCCATCGCGGCACACATAGCGGCACGGATGTCATGCAGTGAATCGACCGGCGGCACCGGGAAATAGCCGCCTTTGACTCTAGGACGATGACCCGTATTGCCATCTTCAAAGTCGAGGTTTGAGGACCATGCCGCTTCTTCAGCGTTGATCTCATAACTCGCGCCGCTCATGTCGGCATGCCACTTCACGTCTTCGAACACAAAGAACTCTGGCTCTGGGCCAAAGAACGCGGTGTCGCCGAAACCGGTTGACGTCAGATAGCCCTCGGCCTTCTTGGCAATGCTCCGGGGATCGCGGTCATAGCCCTGCATGGTGGCGGGCTCAACAATATCGCAGCGCAGAATCACAGTCGGATCGTCGGTGAAGGGGTCGAGGATGGCGGTGCTGTCATCGGGCATCAGAATCATGTCGGACTCGTTAATGTCCTTCCATCCAGCAATGGACGAGCCATCAAACATCTTGCCGGCCTCGAAGAAATCTTCATTTACGACATTCGCGGGGATGGAGACATGTTGCTCTTTCCCGTTGGTGTCAGTGAATCTGAGGTCCACCCAGCGGACGTCATTGTCGTTTATCAAGCTGAGCGTATGCTCTGACATAGTGCTTTCCTCGATGGCGCCCGACGCGCGCCAGGCTCTAAAATCGATCAGTGCCTGTGCGCTTCATGGGTGAGAGTTACTTGCAAGCGCTGTGCCAATTGGCGCACAACGCTTGTACTGCGTCGGTGTGTCATGTGTTTGCACCGTTATTGACCTTCAGAGGGCGCAACCGCCGACTACCGTGCCCGATTATAAGGTCTCAGACGGCAAATTTGCCAGATTATGGTGCATTTTACGGTCGTCACGCACTCTAATGGTGCGCTCAATGCAGGGCTTCAATGGAAACTAACCGAATATCAGGCGTTTAAAACACGCTTGTGCTGGCACGGTTCTTGCGAGTTAAAGAGACGCAATGCCTCAGCGCACAACAACGCGTCGGGGATGCATTGTCGACAAACTAACCGAAGCAATGAACTGTGCATCGTGATGCACCGTCCGGAGACGTACTCAAAATGAAAGCGAAACTCGAATACATTTGGCTCGATGGTTATCAGCCAACCCAAAGCCTGCGAAGCAAGACCCAAGTGCGAGATAACTTTGGAGGCACGTTGGAAGAGTGCCCTATGTGGTCCTTCGATGGGAGTTCCACAGAGCAAGCGGACGGAAGCAGTTCGGATTGTTTGTTGAAGCCGGTGGCCATCTATCCCGATCCCGGTCGCAAGGACGCCTTTCTGGTCATGACCGAGGTGCTAAATGCCGACGGTACGCCGCACGTATCCAACGGCAGGGCCACCATTGATGACGACGATGATGACTTCTGGTTCGGCTTTGAGCAGGAATATTTCCTGTGGGATGTAGATACGCAATTACCTCCCGGATTCCCGGTGAACGGATACCCAGGCCCACAAGGGCCTTACTACTGTTCCGTGGGAGCGGGAAATGCCTTTGGTAGGGAGTGCGTCGAAGAGCATTTTGATATGTGTCTAGCTGCGGGTATTAACGTGGAAGGGATCAACGCCGAGGTCGCCGCAGGCCAGTGGGAGTTTCAGGTGTTCGCCAAGGGCGCCAAGAGGGCTGGAGATGAAACCTGGGTAGCCAGGTATCTTCTAGAGAGAGTCGGTGAAAAGTACGGGTTCTCTATTAACTGGCACCCCAAACCGTTCGGAAAGTTAGATTGGAATGGGTCAGGCATGCACGCCAACTTCTCCAACGAAGTGATGAGGACAGCGGGCGAGGAAGCTGTGTTCACAAAGATCTGTGAGGAGTTCGGTAAAAATATCGAACGGCACATCAGCGTGTACGGGGCAGACAACGATCAACGGCTTACCGGTGATCACGAAACACAGTCCATCGATACGTTTAGTTACGGCATCTCCGATCGAGGGGCCTCCATCAGGATTCCTGTGTCCACGCACACGGATGGCTGGATTGGCAGACTCGAGGATCGACGGACTGCGTCCAACGCAGACCCTTATAAGGTTGCGGCGGCCATCGTCAAAACGACTAAAGAGGCGCTTGCATAAGGCGTCTTCCCGTTTCGTTTTGAGCCCCCCTCAAGCAGCGCTTCAGGGGGGCTTTCTTTGGTGCTGCAAAAATCGTGCTGTGACTTCCTGCTCATCTTTGCGCCGTCTCTTGAGCGGGATCTTCTCGCTAGGCTACTGGTAAGGCCGCAATTCGTCGACGTTTAAAAGGATTATCGAGGGTCCGGGGGGCAGATTTTCCTAGCAGGGTTTGCCATTTTTTACTGAACCAATTTCCCGATGCTGGTGTACACTCCGCGCGCGCTGACGCACCCCTCCACCTCCCTCAGCCCGGATTTGTTATGAAAGCACTCCGCAACATCGCGATCATTGCCCACGTAGACCACGGCAAAACGACCCTGGTGGACTGTCTGCTACAGCAGTCCGGCACGTTGGACAGAAAGAATGCGGGCGCCGAGCGCATTATGGATTCCAACGATCAGGAACGTGAGCGCGGTATCACGATTCTGGCGAAGAACACCGCCATCAACTGGAACGACTATCGCATCAACATCGTCGACACCCCCGGCCACGCCGATTTTGGCGGTGAGGTGGAGCGCGTGTTGTCGATGGTGGACTCGGTACTGCTCCTGGTGGATGCGGTGGACGGACCAATGCCCCAGACCCGCTTCGTCACGGCCAAAGCGTTTGAGCGTGGCTTAAACCCCATTGTTGTGGTCAATAAGGTCGACCGCCCCAGTGCGCGCCCCGACTGGGTGGTCGATCAGGTGTTTGACCTGTTTGACACCTTGGGCGCGACTGAGGAGCAGCTCGACTTCCCCGTGATTTATGCATCGGCCATTAATGGTGTGGCCGGCGAGGACTTTGATGACATGGCGGCGGATATGTCGCCGCTATTTCAGGCTATCGTTGACAAGGTGGTGGCGCCCCAGGTGAACGCAGACGGCGCCTTGCAGCTGCAGATTTCAGCGCTCGACTACAATAGCTACGTCGGTGTTATTGGCGTCGGCCGAATCACGCGCGGTGTGTTAACGCCCAACACTACCGTGGCGGTGGTGGATCGCGAAGGTCAGAGCCGCAATGGCAAGGTGCTCCAGGTCATGGGGTATCTGGGTCTGGAGCGGGTCGAGGCAGACCGTGCCGAGGCGGGGGATATCGTCTGCGTGACCGGCGTCGACGCGCTCAATATCTCGGACACGCTATGTGACCCCGCCGCACCCGAGGCACTCCCGGCGCTAACGGTCGATGAGCCGACGGTGAGCATGACTTTTCAGGTCAACGATTCGCCCTTTGCCGGCCGCGAGGGCAAGTACGTGACGTCGCGCAACATCAAGGAAAGATTGGAGCGGGAGCTCATACATAATGTGGCGCTGCGTATGGAGCAGGGCGACAGTCCCGACAAATTCAAGGTCTCGGGTCGCGGTGAGCTACACCTCTCGGTGCTGATTGAAAATATGCGCCGCGAGGGTTTTGAGCTCGGTGTATCGCGACCCGAGGTCATACAGAAAGAAATCGACGGGAAATTATGTGAGCCCTATGAGCAGCTCGTGATCGACTGCGAGGAAGCCCATCAGGGCGGCGTGATGGAAGAGCTGGGACTGCGCCGGTCGGAGCTGCAGAATCTTGTTACCGATGGTGCCGGCCGGATCCGTCTCCAATTCATCGTGCCCGCCCGCGGCTTGATTGGTTTCCGATCGCAGTTTCTGACATTAACCTCGGGCTCAGGGATCATGACTCACGTGTTCGATCACTACGGACCGGTGGCCAAGTCTGAGCTGGGTGCGCGCAACAACGGCGTGCTGGTCTCTATGGTCTCGGGCAAGACCCTGGCCTACGCGCTATTTAGCCTGCAGGAACGAGGGCGCCTGTTCATTGAGCCGAATGTGGATGTGTATGAAGGCCAGATCATGGGCTTGCACAGCCGCGGTAATGATCTGGTGGTGAATCCCACTAAAGCTAAGCAGCTGACCAATGTGCGTGCTTCAGGCACCGACGAGGCCGTCATTCTCACGCCGCCAGTGCTGCACAGCCTGGAGCAGGCGCTCGAGTTCATCGATGAAGACGAGCTGGTTGAGGTCACTCCCGACAGTATTCGCCTGCGCAAAAAGCTGCTGCTCGAACACGAGCGTAAGCGCGCGTCGCGGAACGCGGCCTGATGAGGCTGAAGAGCTGTAAAGCCTAAGTCCAAAGACTCAGTGCGATCTCAACATCTCGATGTGGGGAATATCGTCCTCGAGGTAGGGTTCGCTGGTTACCGAAAAATCCAGTGACTCATAGAATGGTTGCAGATAGGCCTGGGCGCTGAGGCGCACTGCCGGCCACCGTGTATCACAGAATGCCAGCGCCATGTCCATCATGTCCCGGCCCAGCCCGAGGCCCCGATAATCCTGGCGAATAGCAACCCTGCCAATGGAGCATTCGTCATAGGCCACCCCCGGAGGCGAGACCCGCAGTGTCCCGATCAGCGCGCCCTGATGGGTCAGCTCCAGATGCCAGCACAGCGGATCCTTTTCGTCGACCTCCTGATAAGGACAGGTTTGTTCGACGACGAATATCTCCGTGCGCAGGCTCAGCACCCGATGCCACTCCGGCCCGCTGAACACCGCAAAGTGTCGCCAGCGCCAGACCAGCTCATTGCGAAGCGTTTCCGGATTGAGCGCCATGGAGCGTCTCCTCGACCCATCAAAGCGTTGGTTACGTGGTCTTCCCGCACGGGGGTGCGTTAGGATAACCCGATTGAGATTACAGGGTGACCCACACCGCCGAGCCCGCCGCCTCCAGAGAGGGCCCCATTACGATGACAGACATGATGCAGCCCTCGGTCGACGTTGAGCAGCTGTCCCTGCGTGACTACGCAGAGAAAGCCTACCTCGACTACTCTATGTACGTGATTCTCGACCGTGCCCTGCCGCACATTGGTGATGGCTTGAAACCGGTGCAGCGCCGCATCGTGTTCGCGATGAGTGAGCTTGGACTCAAAGCCTCGGCTAAATACAAAAAGTCGGCGCGCACGGTCGGAGATGTGATCGGTAAGTTCCACCCGCACGGCGATAGCGCGGCCTACGAGGCGATGGTGTTGATGGCGCAGGACTTCTCCTACCGCTACCCGCTGATCGACGGCCAGGGGAACTGGGGCTCGCCCGATGACCCGAAATCCTTTGCCGCCATGCGCTACACCGAGTCACGGCTAACGGCCTACGCCGAGGTGCTGCTCTCGGAACTCGGCCAGGGAACGGTGGATTGGCAGCCCAATTTTGATGGCACCCTCGAAGAGCCCACCGTGCTGCCGGCCCAGGTGCCCAACCTGTTACTCAATGGCACCACGGGTATTGCCGTCGGGATGGCGACGGATATTCCGCCGCATAACCTCAATGAAGTGGTCGCGGCCACCATCCACCTGCTGGACTCACCCAAGGCAACCGTCACAGACCTCTGCAAGCACATTAAGGGGCCGGATTTCCCCACGGAAGCCGAGATCATCACCCCGGCGGATGAACTCAAAACACTTTATGAGACGGGGCGGGGTGCGTTACGGGTGCGGGCCGCCTATGCCCTCGAAGACGGCGCGGTCGTGATTCACGCGCTGCCTTACCAAGTCTCGGGTGCCAAGGTGCTGGAGCAGATCGCGGCGCAGATGCAGGCCCGCAAACTGCCGATGGTCTCGGATTTGCGCGACGAGTCTGACCATGAGCATCCCACGCGCCTGGTGCTGGTGCCCCGGTCCAACCGCATTGATCTCGACGGGGTGATGAGCCACCTGTTTGCCACTACTGATCTTGAGCGTACCTACCGCGTGAACCTCAACGTGATCGGTATCAACGGCCGGCCGGCGGTGAAGTCGCTGGTCACCATCCTTAAGGAGTGGCTGGCCTTCAGAAAGGCGACGGTCAAGCGTCGCTTGCAACACCGGTTGGAACGGGTTGAGCGCCGGCTTCATATTCTTGAGGGTTATCTCGTTGCGTTTCTCAATATCGATGAGGTCATTCGCATCATCCGCGAGGAGGACGAGCCGAAACCCGTGCTCATGAAAACCTTCGTGATCTCCGATGTGCAGGCAGAGGCCATCCTCGATCTGAAACTGCGTAACCTCGCCAAGCTCGAAGAGATGAAAATCCGCGGCGAGCAGGATGAGCTTGCCGAAGAGCGCGACGGGCTGAAAAAGACCCTGGGCAGTGACGCGCGGCTCAAGACATTGATTAAGCGCGAGTTGAAAGCGGTGGTTGAGACCCACGGAGATGACCGACGGGCGCCGCTTACCGAGCGCGAGGAAGCGAAGGCCTTCAGTGAGCTTGAGCTTACCACGGCCGATCCGCTCACCATTGTGCTGTCTGAAAAGGGCTGGATTCGCGCCGCCAAGGGCCACGACATCGACCCTGCGGCGCTGAGTTACAAATCGGGTGATGGTTTCCGCTTTGCGGCCCGGGGCAAATCGAACCTGCCAACGGTGGTGCTCGACTCGACCGGCAGAGCCTACACCTTACCCACGCATCAGTTGCCCTCGGCCCGCGGTCAGGGGGAGCCCCTCACCGGGCGCATCAACCCGCCATCCGGTGCCACCTTTGAGGGCCTGTTGACCGGGGCAGAGGGAGACCGCTACTTGTTGGCGAGCGACGCCGGCTACGGATTTGTGGTGCAGTTCGGCCAGCTGCAGGCGAAAAACAAGGCCGGCAAGGCGGTGCTCACCTTGCCCAAGGGCGCGCAGGTGCTGCCACCGGCAGCCATTGCACAAGGGGAAGAGCCCCTGGTCGTGGTGGCCACCAACGAGGGCCGTATGCTGGTGTTCCCGCTGGCAGATCTCCCGGAGATGGCGCGGGGTAAGGGCAACAAATTGATCGGTATCCCCTCAGCACGGGCCGCTGCGCGCGAGGAGTTTGTGGCCGGACTCTGCGTGGTTACTGAGGGCGATACCCTTCAAGTGACATCAGGTGGGCACTACCGCAACTTCAAGTGGTCTGAGCTGGAGCACTTCCGCGGTGAGCGTGGGCGCCGGGGCAGTAAGTTACCGAAGGGCTATCAACGGGTGACGCACCTGGAAGTGGTGGCGGACTGACCTGACTGACTGCTAGAAAGGCAGAAACCCCTGCGGCGTGTCATCGTCGCTGGGCGCAATGGCGCGTTGCAGAATGAGCAGTTGTCGCTCGAGCAGATCGAGGTGGCTGCCACTGATATCGCCGAGCGCCATCCACTGCTCGTCGATGACATCAATGCCAATCCGCGTGGTGAGACCGGTATCTTCTGCCGCTCGAGACGACAGCAAAATACCGTCCAGATCCTGCTGGGCCAGTGCCAACAAATCATCCAGCGTTGCCTGGGTATAGAGGCCAGGGTAAATATCTTCGTCATCGCCGCGCCCGAGTTCACTGATACCGATCGCCATGCCGGGGGTAAACGAGAGCCGCTCTTGCTTCTCGGCAATCTCGCTGCAGCGGGACAATAGCCAAGCGGAACTCGCCGCGCGTAACACCGGTGAACCCGCAGCATGAGACCCCGAGAAATAGATCGCCAGACCAAACTGACGGACCACACTGAGATCCCCGCCGTAAAAACCGGCGCTCCCGTACGCCATGCGATGCAAGCTGGAGACGTAGCCGTGTAGACGAGATTCATCGAGTGTGTCGAGGTAGGCAGGTAAGTGCTTGAGCGCGATACAGAGAATCGCGGTATCGGTGTAATGCTCCTCATCCGGCTCCTCGATGTCACGGGACTTCAGCAAGTCCAGCGGCAGCGCGTTGATGCGATCCCACAACTTGTGTACCTCATTGACGTAGGTTGAGCCTTCTTCTGTGATGGCTTCCAACTGAGCAACGGCCTCGCTGATGTTGCTGGCCAGTCGCTGACCCATGGGTCTTGTCAGGGCGAACACCGCGGTACTCAGGAGCACAGACAGGGCGATCAAACCCCAGATCAGCTTCTCCCGCGCTGCGCGTTGTTCAGCCAAATCCAGATACAGCTCAACGCTTCCAGCGGTATTGCCATCGATCAGCACCGGATAGCGGTGTGCTTCGGTATCCGTCGGCATGGTGCCTCGGGTGGCGACCTCCAGACCGTCCACATCGAGCACTCTCGCCGCAGCGAACAGGGTTTGGTCGGTGTAGAACTGGAGCTCGGCGACCAATCGCAGCCGGTCCCCTGTGGCCAACTCGGCGCTGGCTCGACTGGCGAGCTGTCGCACGGCAGCGTCGGCGTGCTCTGCCAGCGTCGCGTTCTGAATGGACTGCGTTGATTGCGCGGCGACCCCAACTAGGGTCAAGGTGGCCAGCAGGCAACAACCTGCTGCCGCGAGCGCCAGTTGCTGCGACAGTGGCTGATTGCGCAAACGTTGCAATAGTTGTTCCAAAGAGAACCTCCGGTGACGCCGCGATCAGTATAAACTCACGTCATGCCGTTGTCGGTTGAGAGCGGCACCTCTTCTGCGACCTGACCGAGAACTCAGTGGTGAATGCGACACACATTATTGTACTGATGGTGCCCCGGGGAGCGGCACTGAAGGTCGATCGGGTCGCTGAAGTCGCTCAGGCAGCTGGTGCTGACGTCATTGAGACACGCGCCGTGCCGGTGCCGGTGACACTATTCGATCGTCGCACTGTCCACAATCTGCTGGTCAGCAGTGCCGACACCGAGGGGCTCTCCTCAAGGCTGCGAGACCTATCTGATCAATATGGCGTTGACATCGCACTGCAGCCGCGCGCGGCGCGCTGTCAGTCCTATCGGCTGGCGGTCTTTGATATGGACTCTACGCTCATTGACTGTGAGGTCATTGATGAGCTCGCAACGCAGGCCGGTGTTGGCGAAGCCGTTGCCGAAATCACCGCGCAAGCGATGCGCGGCGAGCTCGATTTTGATGAGAGTTATCGCACCCGACTTGCACTGTTAGAGGGCCTCGATGCCCGCGCAGTCGAGGAATTGGCTGACCGGCTGCCGGTGAAAGAGGGCCTGCGGGAAATGACCACCACCCTCAAGGCGCAGGGACTGAAGCTGGCGATTTTCTCCGGTGGCTTTATGCCGATCGCAGAGCGACTGCAGGTGGACTACGGCTTCGATGAAGTGGTGGCGAATACGCTGGAGATTGCATCCGGAAAAGTCACCGGCAGGGTGGTGCCACCTATCGTGAATCGAGAGCACAAGGCGGCAGCCTTGCAGGCCCTTGCCACCCGGCTCGGTATTGGCGTGGATGCCTGTATCGCGGTGGGTGATGGTGCCAACGATCTCGACATGATGGCGATGGCAGGGTTGGGTGTGGCGTTTCATGCGAAGCCCGCGGTGCGCGCCGCGAGCCCCATTGAAGTTACCCACTGTGGTCTGGATGGGGTGTGTTACTTGCTGGGCAGCAAGGGCGAATTCGCCAACACCTGAGTCTCCCGCTCGCAACGCCTGATGATGCCTCGGGGTCACGCCCTAAGGTATGATCGCGTTTTTGTTCAACGGGTCATCGACGATGCCAAACTTTTCAACCAACGAATTCAAGCCCGGACTGAAGGTCATGCTCGACGGCGACCCTTGTTCCATTCTCGAGAACGAGTTTGTCAAGCCGGGCAAGGGGCAGGCATTCAACCGCGTCAAACTGCGCAACCTGAAGTCCGGGCGGGTCTGGGAACGGACCTTCAAGTCGGGAGACACCCTCGAGGGTGCCGACGTCATGGACGTGGACCTCGAGTATTCCTACACCGATGGCGAGTTCTGGCATTTTATGGACCCCTCTACCTACGAGCAGTACGGTGCTGATCGCGATGCAGTGGGCGAATCCGAAAAGTGGCTCAAAGAGCAGGAGCGCTACGATATTACGCTCTATAACGGCACGCCGCTGGCAGTCACACCGCCCAACTTCATCGAGTTGGAAATCACCGAAACCGACCCGGGCCTGAAGGGCGACACCGCGCAGGGGGGTAGCAAGCCCGCCACTCTCATTACCGGAGCAGTGGTGCGGGTGCCGCTGTTTATCACTGAGGGTGAAGTCATCCGCGTCGATACCCGCACCGGTGAATACGTGAGCCGCGCGAGTAAAAGCTGACCGGCGAGCGACTGACCCGTGAGTGAATGGTTTTTGAGTGACTGACCGGTGAGTCAATGGCTACCCTCGGCGTCGCCGGAGGGCCTCGCCGCGAGGGCGGACTTACTACAAGCGTTACGCCAGTTCTTTTGCGATCGCGGCGTCATGGAAGTCGAGACTCCGCTTATCTCTCAGGGCACCGTGCCAGATTCCGGCATCGGCGTTTTTAGATTGCCGGGGGAGGGCGACCAACCAGACAGATACCTTCAAACCTCACCTGAGAGCGCGATGAAGCGCCTTCTGGCCGCCGGCTCAGACGATATTTTTCAGATCTGCAAAGCCTTTCGCCAGGGTGAGGCAGGCCGTCACCACAACCCCGAGTTCACCTTGCTCGAGTGGTACCGAGTCGGCTGGGATCACGCCGCTTTGATGCGTGAGGTAGCCGACTTGCTGGGCACGGTTTTGAACTTGGATGGTTGGCAGCTTTGGCCCTACCGGGCGCTCTTTGTCGAGCTCCTCGCCGTGGATCCTCTAGATGAGCAGGTTAGTCTGACGACACTCATGGATCTCGCCCAATCTCGGATCGGCCTCCTACCGGAGGGTCTCGAGCGCGATGCGGTGCTCGATCTATTGATGAGCCACTGTATCGAGCCCGAGATCAGTGATTGGGGGGTGGTGTTCATCACCGACTTCCCACCGTCGCAGGCGGCTATGGCGCGCTCCATCACTGTAAGCGATGCCGACGTTGCCGCGCGCTTCGAATGCTACGTGCACGGCAAAGAGCTGGCCAACGGATACTGGGAGCAAATCGACGCCGATGCGCTCTCTGCCCAACTGCAGGCCGAGAATACGCGGCGGCAGCAGCGTGGGCTATCGCCGCGGCCCATCGATGAGCGCCTGCTGGCGGCGCACCGTCACGGGTTGCCGGAGTGCGCAGGAGTGGCGCTGGGGGTGGATCGTTTACTCGCCGTGAGGTTGGGCGTCGACAATCTCGAGGAGACGATCAGTTTTGGTTGGGATAGCGCCTGACCCTAGTCACACAGCCCTTGATGAGCAAGAACCAGCAAAAGCTACGTGTGGGGTAGTGACTTCTCTGCGATCAACGGGCCGTAGATCTCAATAAATTCCCTAGGTGGCCTTTTGGGGGCGCCCGTGGAGATCTCGATACACACAAACTCCAGCGCGCCACGAAAAACCGTTTCTCCGATCTGCTCGCAGACCACCTGTAGCCGACGGGTCATCTTCATCTTGCCCGCCCAGTCCGTAATCCAGGTGCCGACTACTAGCCGATCCCCCTCTCGGGTCGCCTTCAGGTAGTCGTACTCAGCGTGCGTCAGTGCCATGGCGCGGTCGAGGCGCTGGTAGTCCTCAGCACCAAGCCCAACCGCTGTTGTATGCGCCCAGGCGGCTTCCATACACCACTCCACATAGTGGGTGTTGCGGGTGTGGGCGAGCGCGTCGATATGCTCGGCCTGAACGGTGACTGGCCACAAAAAAGGATCGGCAAAATCCCATTTCGCCGCCGTCACGCGCTGACCCCCTCAGCGCGGGGCTGCGCAATCATTAGATAGCCGAAGAGCACTGCCAGCATCGGACAAATCAGATTGAACAGTGCATAAGGTGCGTACTCGAAGGTGGCAACGCCCAGCGTTGCCGCCATGAATGCCCCACAAGTATTCCAGGGGATCAGCACCGAGGTGAGGGTGGCTGAGTCTTCGAGTGTGCGGGAGAGGCTCAGTCGATTGAGCCCGCGATCATTATAGGCTGGCGTGAACAGTCGGCCGGGCAGCGTGATGGCGAGGAACTGATCGGCAGCCAGCACATTGGTGATGAACCCGCCCCCCACGGTGGCCAGTATCAGGTCCCCGGTGCGTTTGACCCCGCGCAATACCTGATCCAAGAGCTGCCGAAGGATACCCGTGCTATCCAGCATTCCGCCAAAGGTCATCGCAGTCAGGATGAGAAAGATCGTGTTCAGCATGCTGGCCAAGCCGCCCTTGTCGAGCAGCTTGCTCAGTTCACCCATACCCTCGGGTGACTGATAGCCCGAGAATAGCGCCATCCACAGCCCTTGAATCAGCGGTGCCGGTGATTCGGGGTGGGCAGCAAGCGCCAGCGCGCGAACGACATCAGGCTGAAACGTGGCGGCATAAAGTGTGCCCGAAAGGGTGCAGATCAGAATGGCAGGGTAGGCGAGTACCCGAAAATAGATTAGCCCCAGCATCAGACCCAGCGGTGAGAGCACCCAGGGAGAGATGGCGAACTGGCTCGCTAGAGCATTGCGGATCTCTGCGATGTTCTCGGGGGTGGCTCCGCCCTCGCTGCCAATGAAGGAAAAGATCACCAGTGCCGCAATAAACGCGGGCAGAGTGGTCCAGAGCATGTTTTTGATGTGCTCAAACAGATCAACCCCCACCGCCGCCGCGGCCAGATTGGTTGTATCGGAGAGCGGCGAGAGTTTGTCGCCAAAATAGGCGCCGGAGATCACTGCGCCGGCCGTGATGGCCGGCGACAGCGAGTAGGTGGTGGCGATGCCCATGAGGCCGATGCCCAGCGTGCCCGCCACGGTCCAGGAGCTGCCCAGGCTCAGTGAGGCCAGTGCGCAGACGACGGCGGATGCCGCATAAAAGAAACCGGGGTCCAGCAACTGCACTCCGTAATAGATCATGCCCGGCACGGTGCCACTGATAATCCAGCTGCCGATCAGCGCGCCCACAGAGAGCAGAATCATCATTGGCATGATCGAGACGGTGATTGCCCCAACCATGCCGTCTTGAATCGCTTGCCAACTCATGCCGCGGCGCCAGCCCACCAGCATGGTCGCCGCCGAGGCAATAATCAGTGCAACTTGGTTGGGTCCGTAGGATGCATCCGAGCCAAACAGCGTCACCGAGGCAGAGAGCAGTAAAACCAGCAGCGCGATCGGCGTCAGGGACAGCAGCATAGGCGGTAGATCAGGCGGGGCGGTACCCCGGCTTGGTCATGGTGATTTGGTAGGTGCCAATGATGCGCTCGCGGAAGCCCCCCTCGCAATAGCTGAGGTAGTAGCGCCACATATTGATAAACCGATCGTCAAAGCCCATGCCGCGCACTCGGTCAAGCTTCCCAAGGAAACCCTCGTGCCATGCGTTCAGTGTGTCAGCGTAGTCCCGGGTGATATCGCGAAGATTGGCCATCTGCATATCGGTCATGCGTGCCAGCGCATCGCTGATGACCGTCAGTGAGGGCAGGCATCCGCCCGGGAAGATGTAGCGCTTGATGAAGTCCACAGTGTCTCTCGCCTGCTCATAGCGTTGCTCGGTCATGGTAATGGCCTGAATGACGGCCTTGCCGTGGGGCTTCAGCAGTCGGCTGACCGTCTGAAAGTAGGTGTCGTAAAACTGATGCCCGACTGCCTCGATCATCTCGATAGAGACCAGTTTGTCGAATTTCCCGGTGAGGTCGCGGTAATCATCGAAGAGCACTGTTATGCGGTCTTGCAGGCCGCGCTGTGCTACGGCATCGACCGTGTAGTCAAACTGCTCTCGGGAGATGGTGGTGGTCGTGACCCGGCAGCCATAGTGCTCGGCGGCATAAATCGCCATGCCGCCCCAGCCTGTGCCAATCTCCACCAAATGATCCTCGGGCTTGAGCTCAAGATCTTCGCAAATCAGGTGTAGCTTGTGTTGTGAGGCGGTAGCGAGATCACTCTGCGGCGTTGGGAAGACCGCCGACGAATACATCATGCTGGGGTCGAGGAAGAGTGAGAAAAAATCATTGCCTAGATCGTAGTGGGCGGAGATGTTCTCCCGGGACCGCGAGGCGGTATTGCGGCGCGCCCAATGGCTCAGCTTCAACGCGGTTTTTGCGAGCAGGTTCTGCCGGTCTGACATGGCGCCCAGCATGGTCAGGTTGGCGCTGAACGCACGGGTTACCGCCGTCAGATCGGGGCTGCTCCACAATCCTTCAATATAGGTTTCCCCAGCCGCGATGCCGCCGCCCGTCAGAATGCGTCGATAGAGGTCAGTGTCGTGAACATGCACCTCGGCATGAGGTGCAGCGGGGTCCGTCTTTGATCCAAAGACCAGCGTCTCGCCCTGCTCTTTGAGCGTGAGGGATCCCACCTGAAGCTTGGCTAACACTTTGAGCATCAGCGAGCGCGCCAGCCCGCCGCGTTTCTCCGGAAACAGCATGGGTAACTTAGAGATGTTTTTGACGCTGTATTCGCTCATGTGGACCCTCTGTCTTCTACCGCGTGGAGTCGACGGTTACGTTAGTGTGTTCGCTTCGGATGAGCATGCAGGCTGACGCCTTTTAAAAACAGGCGCAAGGCCTCCCAGTAAATGCCGGCGACGACCTTGATCGTCATAAACGGGTAGGCAAGGATAGCCCGGCGTGCGCTGCAAGCAGTGAGTGGCTCAGAGGCGAGAGACAGCACGGCATCGAAAATACGCTGGCCCTCCTCGAAAAGCGCAATCTGAATGTTGAGATCATCCCCCGGTACATTGCTGTACCAACGGTAGGTCATGTTCATTGGGTTGAAGGGTGACACGTGCAGCGCTTTCTGGAACTCCGTTGCCAGAGGCTGGTCGGCATCAGGTGCTTCGAGCACGTAGCTATGGCGCTCACCCCAGGGGGTATTGGTGACCTCTGCCACCACGTACTGCAACTGCTCCCCCGCGGCGTCGTAGCAGTAATAAACGGCAATTGGGTTGTTCTGATAGCCGAAGTATCGCCAGTTGGCCAGTAGATAAATTGGCCCGGCGTGATCTTTCCCCTTTTCTTCCTTAATACGCTGGCGAACGGCGTCAGCCAGCGGTATCTCGGGTGCGCCCAGAAAATCGCGTCGCAGGAAACGTGCGGGTGCCCACCGTTTGGTCGACCACAGCGGCAGGCGTGCAGTGAGTTCAGGGATCGTCTCCAGCTCGACAAACGGCATGAACACCTTGTAGGAGAAGGCGTGTTTCTTGGGGGAATAGCGGGCGTGGCGGAGGGTGCCCGAGTAAAGTTTGGCCCTCACGCCGCCATCTGTGCAGCTGCGCACAGGCTCTCGGCCACGCGCAGGCCGCTGGTCAGACCGTCCTCGTGAAAACCGTTTTGCCAGTACGCGCCGCAGAACCATGTACCGTTTTGCCCGTTGATGTCGCCCCAACGTTGCTGGGCTTCTATACCCGCCAGTGTGAACTGTGGGTGCGCGTAATTAAAGCGGCCTAGGATACGGTGCGGGTTAATTGAAGCGGTGTCGTTGAGCGTCACGCAGAAGGTCTCGGGGGCATCCAATCCCTGCAGAATATTCATGTTGTAGGTGACGGTGGCGCGCCCGCTACCCGGCTTCAATCGGTAGTTCCAGCTGGACCAGGCGCGCTGTGTCTTGGGCAGTAACCGTGTGTCGGTGTGCAGGATTACCTCGTTGTCCCGGTAGGGCAGCGCCCTAAGCACCGACTTTTCAGACTCGGTCGGGTCACCGAGCATGCCCAGCGCGTCGTCTGAGTGCGTGGCGATCACCACCTCATCAAACTCGCGCTGCAGGCCATTTGTGAACTGCACCACAACTGGTCTGCCGGGCGGGCGAAGGATCATTTCGACCCGCATACGCGTGCGAATGGAGTCTGCGAACCGCTGCGTGAGCGGAGCAAGATACTCCCGGCTGCCGCCCTCTACTACGCGCCATTGCGGCCGGTCCTTCAGTGACAACAAGCCGTGGTTGCGGAAGAAGCGGATAAAAAACTCGACCGGAAAATCTTGGGTGTCCTCGAAGTCTGCCGACCAGATCGCAGAAGTCATCGCTAACAAGTAGCTGCGACTAAAGTGCTCGCCGAAGCCGTGATGCGAGAGATACTCGCCCAGCGTCTGATCCTGGGGGAGCTTGCCACTCTCTAACTCTGCGATGGCGAGTTTGTTAAAGCGCAGGATCTCTCTGATCATGTTGAGAAAGCTGGGTGAGAGCAGATTACCGCGTTGCGCAAACAGGGTATTTAGGTTGTTACCCGCGTATTCAAGACCGCTTGTTTCGTCGCAGACAGAGAAACCCATTGAGGTCGGCTTGCTCGCCACACCCAGCTCGCCGAACAGGTCGATCATGTTGGGGTAATTGCGGTCGTTATAGACGATGAAGCCGGTATCGATGGCGAAGCGACGCGTACCGATTTGCACGTCGTAGGTAGCTGTGTGGCCACCGATCCGGTCCCGGGCCTCGAAGATGTCGACGCGGTGGCCGCGTCTGACGAGCTGGTGGGCGCATCCGAGCCCGGAGATGCCCGCTCCAATGACGGCAATGTGCATCGCTGACGACCTCCGGCCACCAGATAGGGAATGGTTTCAGCTGTTACGGCCCGCAGAGAGTGCCGGATCAGCCCAAAGCAAGTGTGCTTGACTACCGCTTGCGCGCTCAAATCTGTAGAAAATAAGCTGTTGAGGGAGGTATCAAGGCGTTGCCACCAGGTGTATCCTGTCCTTTCGGGATGATGGTTTGACTTTTCATGGCAATTAACAAAGACGCAGGTAACTCTCCTACGTCGAGCGGCAACGGGAAGTGGAATGTCCCGACGGGCCGCCGCACGGACGAGTGGAGCACAGCGCTGGTGCAGATTGGCGAAAGCCAGGACCGGGGCGCCTTTACGCGTTTTTTCCGTCATTTTGCCCCGTTGATCAAAGCATTTGCTCTCTCAGGCTCTAGTTTGTCAGCGTCCCATGCCGATGAGCTTGTTCAGGAAGTGATGCTTAAGGTCTGGCAGAAGGCGGGGGGCTTCAACCCGGAGAAGGCGGCCGCCTCGACTTGGGTCTACACCATTGCGCGGAACTGCCGAACCGATATGTTCCGGCGTTTGCAAAAGTTTGATACGCCATTGGCCTCTGATGACTTCGAGCTGGAAAGCGAGGAGGAGGAGTCTTTCGTGGTGTTGCACACCCGCCGCGGTGCCGAACGGGTCCGTGAGTTGATGAGCGATTTGCCGCCGGATCAGGCGCAAATACTCGCCAAGGTCTATATGGAGGGCAAATCCCACTCCGAAGCCGCGGCAGAGCTCGATCTACCACTAGGCACGGTCAAATCACGGGTGCGCCTTGCTATCCAGAAGCTCCAAGGGCTAATGGAGGCTTAAATGGTGATGGTAATTCCTCAGAAAGTCACAGTTTTATTGGTGTTGGGAAGTAAACCGTTTGCGCGTGACCCTCGTAATGTCAACGTACGTGAGAGTGGTTTGGATTAAATAGCGATGGCACATCATCACCCCCCAATGGATTTGCTTTTAGAGTATGCGGCTGGCGCGCTTCCCGTTGCGCAGTCAGCCTGCGTTGCTGCGCATTTGAGTTACTGCCAGCGCTGTCGGCAGGTGGTCGACAGGTTAGAGGATGTCGGCGGTGCGCATCTTGAGCGTTTAGATCCGCAACCCGTGGGCGAATCGGTACTCGAATCCGTCATGGCGCGCCTCGACGATCCGAAGCCCCTTCGCTATGCGCCCAATGAAGTTTCCGACACGCAGCTTCCCGGCCTGCTGGATCGCCTCATCAACGGCAATTATGCTGATTTGGCATGGAAGCGTGTCACGCAATCTCTAAGTATCAGTTATCTCAAAACCGGCGACCCCAATCACGAATTTGCGTTGTATCGCATCGCTGAGGGCGGTCGCATCCCCGAACATACCCATGGCGGCAGCGAGATGACGCTGGTGCTGCGCGGCGGCTTTGCCGATGAGAGCGGCGAGTACCACCCGGGTGATTTCCTCGTTCGGGAGGGGTGGGACAAGCACACCCCGGTCGCACTGGAAGGTGAAGAGTGTATCTGTCTGGCGGTGCTGGATGCGCCCCTGAAGTTCACTCGGTTGCGACACCGCTGGCTCAACCCGCTCCTGAAACTTCACGCGGGCTGATCTTTCACCGACTCGTCTCCAGTGGCGCTGTGGGCCCTGCTCCTGCCAAGCGACCGCCTCAATAATCAGCCGACTGGAATTCCAATAATACCGGGATCGAGGTGATCCCATAAAACCAGGCGAAATTCACTATGCAATTAGTCATACCCCGTGAAACCCAGCCGGGAGAGGATCGCGTCTCCGCGACTCCCGAGACGGTGAAAAAATTGGTGCGGCTCGGTGCGGAAGTAGTTATCGAATCGGGGGCAGGCACGGGTGCCGGCATCAGCGATGCAGACTACGAAGCAGCGGGTGCCAGCATCGGTTCTGATCGCTCAGCACTGCTGGGCAGTGCCGATATGGTGCTGCGACTGCGCAAGCCCGAGATCGAAGAGATCAGTCAGCTCAAAGGCGGTTGCATTCACGTCTCCTACCTCGATCCATTCAACGAGAAAGAGCTGATTAAGGCCTTTGCCAGTCACAATGTGACGGCGGTGAGTATGGAGATGATCCCTCGCTCAACTCGCAGCCAGAAGATGGACGCGCTGAGTTCCCAGGCAAACCTCGCGGGCTACATGGCAGTCATGTTGGCGGCTAACAACATGCCCAGCATCATGCCGATGATGATGACACCAGCCGGCACACTGAAGCCCGCCAAGGTGTTCATTATTGGTGCTGGGGTTGCGGGCCTGCAGGCCATTGCCACGGCCAAGCGCCTCGGCGCTCGGGTCACCGCGTTTGATACCCGCCCCGTTGTGGCCGAGCAGGTGGAATCACTGGGTGGGAAGTTTCTAGAGATCGACTTGGGTGATACCGGTCAGACGGCGGATGGCTACGCCAAAGAGCTGACTCCCGAGCAGGTCGAGATGCAGCGTCAGGCCCAGAAAGCGGTGATTGCTGATTCCGATGTAGTAATCACTACGGCGCAGGTCTTTGGCCGCAAGCCGCCGGTGCTGGTCACAGCCGACATGGTTGAAGGCATGTCACCCGGTTCCGTGATTGTTGATATGGCCGCTGAAACTGGCGGTAACGTCGAAGGCTCCGTGCCCGACGAGGTGGTTGACGTCAACGGCGTGACCATCGTGGGCACCGCCAACCTTGCCAATCTGGCGCCGCGCGATGCGACCCAGATGTACGCGAGCAACATGTTCAACCTCGTCGAGGACACCTGGGACGAGGAGGGCAAGCAGTTTGTGCTCGACCTTGAGAACGACATTCTGCCTGGCTGTGTGATTACCCATGGCGGCGCCGTTGTTCACCCCACCATTAAAAACATTATCGAGGGAGGCAACTGATATGTCCGGCGCAGAGTACTTGCTGTTTATCTTGATGTTGTCGATTTTCCTCGGCTTTGAACTGATCAATAAGGTCCCCGCCACGCTGCACACCCCGCTGATGTCGGGTGCCAATGCGATCTCGGGCATCACCGTGGTTGGTGCAGTGGCACTGGCCGGCACGGGTAACGAGAACGCGGCCATGTGGCTGGGTGTCGGTGCTGTGACCCTCGCCAGCATTAACGTGGTGGGTGGTTACATGGTGACCGACCGCATGCTCAGCTTCTTCAAGAAGAAGGAGGACTGATCATGACGACTGAATTAATGACACAACTGGGTTACGTCCTCGCTGCAGGCCTCTTTATTTTTGGCCTGAAAATGCTGGGGTCTCCTGCAACGGCCCGTCGCGGAAACATGATTTCTGCCATTGGTATGCTAGTGGCAATTGTCTCAGCACTGCTTGATCAGGGCATTGTCGACTTCACTTATATTGCCGCCGGTATGGTGGTGGGTGGTGCCATCGGTGCCATCGCCGCACGCGCGGTCGCGATGACGGCTATGCCCGAGATGGTGGCACTGTTCAATGGCTTCGGTGGCGCAGCGTCACTTTTGGTCGGCTGGGCCGCGCTCTCGCCGGATTCCAGCACCTTCACCCTGATCACAATCGTATTGTCGATCTTGATCGGTGGCGTGACCCTCACGGGCTCGCTCATCGCCTACGGCAAGCTGTCCGAGACCATCGGTAGCGGAGCCATCACCTTTTCTGGCCAGCAGATCGTCAACTCCCTCGTGGTGCTTGGCATCTTCGGTGGCGCTGTGATGTTCTGCATGAACCCGGCTGACCCCACCTGGCTCTACATTGTCATTGGCCTGGCGTTGGTCTTTGGCATTATGGCAGTCATCCCTATTGGTGGTGCCGACATGCCGGTGGTGATCTCGCTGCTGAACTCCTACTCGGGCCTTGCGGCCTGTGCGGCGGGTTTTGCGATCAACAATAATGTGTTGATTGTGGCGGGCTCACTAGTGGGTGCCTCGGGCATCATCCTGACCCAGATCATGTGTAAGGCGATGAACCGATCGCTCTCCAACGTGCTGTTCTCTGGCTTTGCTAGCGTTTCTAGTGAGGAGACGGTGATAGAGGGCGAGATTAAGCCGATTTCCGTAGACGACGCCTACTACGTGCTGGAAGCGGCGACTAACGTGGCGATCATACCCGGCTACGGTATGGCGGTTGCGCAGGCGCAGCACGTGGTCAAGGAGCTTACCGAGCTACTTGAGAACAATGGCTGTGAGGTCAACTTTGGCATTCACCCCGTCGCGGGGCGAATGCCGGGCCACATGAACGTGCTCCTTGCGGAGGCGGACGTGCCTTACGACCAACTGCTCGAGATGGACGAGATCAACCCGCGCATGGAAACCGTCGATGTCGCGATCGTGATTGGCGCGAACGATGTGGTGAATCCTGCAGCACGCGAGGTCGAGTCCTCACCGATCTATGGCATGCCAGTGATCAACGTGGCTGATGCGCGCACGGTATTTGTACTTAAGCGCTCAATGGCGTCGGGCTTTGCTGGTATCGAGAACCCGCTGTTCTATAAAGAGAACACCCGCATGCTGTTCGGTGATGCGAAAGAGAGCATCGGTGGTCTGATACGCGAATTCAGCTGATCTCTTCACTGCCGATCGAAACCCCGCCCAGCGCGGGGTTTTTTGTGGCTGTCTAAGTGGCTTGTTCGGTCTGAAACTGTAGCCGTGCGAGACGTCGATACAGCTCACAGCTTGTCATCAGTTCATCGTGGGGTCCGCTGTCGATGACGCGGCCCTCGTCCATCACCACGATGCGGTCTGCGTTGATCACCGTGGACAGGCGGTGAGCAATAATGATCGTGGTGCGCTCCTGTATGATGTCGGTGAGCGCCTGTCGTACGTGCCACTCGCTCTCGGTATCGAGCGCGCTGGTGGCCTCATCCAGCAGCAACAGCTCCGGGTCACTGAGTATGGCGCGGGCTAGCGCAATGCGCTGGCGCTGTCCCCCCGAGAGCCTCACACCCTGCGCCCCCAAATGGCTCTGGTAGCCCTCGGGCAGTGTTTGAATAAACTCGTGGGCGTGGGCCATTTGCGCTGCGGCTTCCACCGCCGCCTGAGTCGGCTCGTTGGCGCCGTAGGCGATGTTGTAGAAGATATCCCCCGAGAACAGTGTGGGCTGTTGTGGCACTAGTGCGATCTTCTGGCGCCAGCGATCTAGCGACATCTCGCGCAGATCCGCACCGCCGAAGCGAATCGCGCCTGCAATCGGATCGTAAAAGCGCAGCATCAGCTCAAATACTGTCGACTTGCCGGCGCCCGAGGGTCCGACCAGCGCGACCGACTCGCCGTGCGCAATCTCCAGCGTAAAGTCACTCAATGCGGGGTGAGTAGGCCGGCTGGGATAGGCGAAGTGCACCCCCTTAAAGGCCAACGCGGTATTACTGGCAGGGGTTTGCGTACCGGTGTCTGGAATCTCGCTGGTTTCGGCAAGGAGCTCCATCAGACGTTCCGCCGCACCCGCAGCGCGTTGCAGATCGCCCCAAACCTCTGACAGGGTGGCGAAGGCGGTGCCAACCATGATCGCGTAGAACACGAAGGCGCCGAGTTCGCCACCGGTCATGCGGCCCTCAATCACATCCACGCCCCCCGACCACATCATGCCCACCATACCCCCCATCAAGAGGAAAATGGCAAAGCCTGTCAGCAGGGCGCGCTGAAGGACGCGGGAACGGGCGACCACAAAGGCCTGCTCGACGTCGCGCCCAAAGGCGGTTTTTTCGGCGACTTCCCGGTTAAAACTCTGCACGACCTTGATCGATTGGAAAATTTCCCCGGCGTGACTGCCGACCTCGGCGATGGTCTGCTGGCTTTTGTTGGAGAGCTTTCTCACCCGTCGGCCAAATATCAGAATAGGCAGGAGCGTTACCGGCACCGCAATCAAAATCACTAGGCTGAGTTTGAGGTTGGTGATAACCATCAGCGTCAGCGCGCCGGTGAGGGTGAGGGCGTTGCGCACCGCGAGGCTTACTGAAGAGCCGATCAGTGTCTGCAGCAAGGTGGTGTCAGTGGTGAGGCGAGACATGATCTCGCCCGAGTGATTGCTCTCAAAATAGCTCGGCTGCATGTGCACCAGATTGTTAAACACCGCACTGCGCAGATCCGCACTGACCCGCTCCCCCAGCCAGGACACCAGATAAAAACGCGTCATGGCGCCAATGGCCATGGCGATGCCGATCACCAACATGAAGGTGACGGCTCTATATAGCCCCGATGCGTCCGGCCCGGCAAAGCCCTCATCGATCAGGATCTTCACGCCGTAACCCAGCGTTAGCTGCGCCCCGGCTGTGAACACCAATGCTGTGCCCGCCGCGATCATTCGGCCCTTGTGGGGCCAAAGAAAGCCGAGCAGCTGCCGGAGCGGTGCCAGCGATTTGGCGCGGTGCGGCTCGTCGCTGCGGTCGGTCGCGGTGTGATCGGCTGGCGTGTCGATAGACGATTCAGTCACGGTTTGGCTCGATGGTTTGATGTCATGCCTGTGAAGCCACAGTCTACGCGGGACGCGGCCAAAAAGATCGCAAGGTGCCCGGGCTAATGAATTCTCTGGGTGCCGCGATTGTCATCTTAAGCGCATGGCGCTGGGCGCAACTCGCGACAAGCTGAGTACAATCCGTTAGCGAGACGTGACGCGCCTCCTTTGATGTTGCCCATAGTGAAGACAACATTGCCTTTGGCGGCGCGAACTGCCGGCGTAGCTCGCCGCTCAGTAAAAGCGCGCACCCGCGGAGCACTCTGGCCACTGGCAGGGATAATTTGGTTGTTGCTGGCGATGAGCACAGCGGCTGAATCTCCGCAGACCAAGACGGTTGAGCCGAATACCGATGCGGTGCCAGACAGCGACGCGTCCCGGGAGCACTTTTACTAAGGAAAAAAGGGCTGACCTACGACCCCGAGGGCCTTACTAACTTCTGGATTGGCGTCCGCTTGCAAACCCGATTCGATGACTACTCGGGGCAAAATTCCAGCGATGCCGAATTGCGGCAAGAGCGGGACTCGGAGCTCGATCTGAATCGGGGGCGTCTGAGGGGGGCGCGCTACTCGGCGCCGAGTGGCTGGGCGTGTACTTTGAGTATGACCAGCCCAGTGATGACCCGCTCGACCTTAGGGCGACCTTGAAGCTGGGTGGGCAGCTTTTTCTGCGGCTAGGGCAGTGGAAGTCGGATTTCAATCGCGGGCGGATCGATTCCTCGGACAAGCAGCAGATGACTGAACGATCGATTTCCAATTATTGGTCTATGTTTCCTTGGCTTTTGCGCCGGCAGCAATGATATGCATTTCAGGATACACATCTGCGGGATGGCTGCTCATCCAAGCTGGATCGCGGTCAGGATACTCTGGCTGATTTTTGCCACCGCATGCTCAGCCCTCCACGGGCGCATTGCCGCACTAGGCTTTGGGTTCCAGTAGTCTGCCGAAAAACACGCCCAGCTCAAAGAGCAACCACATGGGGATGGCCAGCAGTGATTGTGAAATCACATCGGGTGGCGTCAGCAGCATGCCGAAAATAAAGCAGCCAACAATAATGTAGGGGCGTTTTTTGGCGAGCGCGTCAGGGCTGGTAACACCGGTCCAGATCAAGATGACCGCAGCAATGGGCATCTCAAAGGCAATACCGAAGGCCAAAAACAGTTTCAGCACGAAATCGAGGTAGCTGTTGATGTCGGTCATTACCTGCACGTTTTCGGGGCCCACGCTGGTGAAAAAGGCAAAGATGAGTGGGAAGACCACGAAGTAGGCGAACGCCGCTCCTGCGTAGAAGAGCAGCACGCTGGAGGCGAGTAGCGGCAACGCAATGCGTTTCTCCTTCTGGTATAGCCCAGGCGCCACGAATCCCCATATCTGATAGAGGATCACGGGTATCGCCATAAAAATGGCGAGCACCAGGCTGAGTTTGAAGGGAGTCAGGAAAGGCGATGCCACGCCGGTGGCGATCATGGTCGAGCCCTCGGGCATCAGCTCTCGTAGCGGCGCCGATACAAAGCCATAAATTTCATTGGCAAACGGAAACAGGATGATGAATCCGATCAATACGGCGAGCACTGCCCGCAACAGCCGGTCACGCAGCTCCGTCAGATGTGCCACCAGCGACATGGGCGGGTCGTCGTGTTCGGTCTGCTCGGTCATGCGGTTTTTGACGGCGGGTCGCCACTCTCTTCAGCGTTAGCCTCAGCCGCCAGGGTTGCAGTTGATGTAGTTGCAGATGACGAGGCTGAAGGCGATGAGGATATGGAATTCTCGGCGTGTGATGCGCCTTGCAGCGATTCGCTGGCCTCATTGCCGAGCGCTTGAATCTCTCGTTCGACCGATTGGGTGGTGTCGCGTACCTGCTGCTCAAGTTGCTGCGACTCGGCCTTCAGCTTTTGCATGATTTCATCGTTGTGCAGCTCGCGTCGGACCTCGGTGCGGATTTGATCGAAGCTGCGTCTAAATCGATTCACCCAGGCCAATACGGTACGGACCGCGCCCGGCAACTGCTCTGGACCCACCACCAACAGGCCCACAACACCGATCAGCAGGAGCTCGGCAAAGCCGATGTCAAACACGGTGAACTGCCTCGTTTAGGTCGCGGGTTTGTCGGTGTCGCTCTCGTCTTGCGAGGCGGAGTTGCCCCCGACACTCTCGCTCTCGGCTTCGTCTTTACTCATGCTGTTACGAAAGCCTTTGATGGCGCTACCCAGATCGCTGCCGATGTTGCGCAGGCGCGACGTGCCAAAAAGCATGACGACAATCGCCAGAATGATCAGGAGCTGCCAGATGCTGATTCCGCCCAGGCCCATAGTCCCTCTCCTTGTGTTTAAGCGTCTTCCAAGGCCGCATTATGGCCTTTTCGGGCGGCTTTTTCTGCCAGACCCGACAGCCCCATGCGCGCGTCGAGTACGGTGAGGACATCGGTATGGTCGAGGTCAAGGTGCGCGAGCATCACCATGGTATGGAACCAGAGATCGGCTACCTCGTTCACCAAGGCCTCCGAGTCTCCGCTCTCCGCAGCATCCTTGGCCGCCAGGATCACCTCGGTGGCTTCTTCACCGACTTTTTCGAGGATCTTGTTGAGGCCATCAGCATTCAGCGCGGCGACGTAAGAACTCTCAGGAGACGCGGTTTTGCGTTCCGCCAGCACTTTATCGAGCGCCGTCAGTAAGTCATTCATTCAGTCGTCCTCGCTGAGTCGCCAGCTTCCATCTTCAGGGTGGTAAAAAAAGCAGGTGCGCCGGCCTGTGTGGCAGGCACCTGCACCGTGCTGCTTGACCTGGAGCAGCAAGGTGTCGCCGTCACAGTCCAGACAGGCACTCACCAGATCCTGAGTATTCCCGGACGTCGCGCCCTTGCGCCACAGTGATTGTCTTGAGCGAGACCAATAGGTGACCTCGCCGCTCGTCAGTGTTTGCTCCAGTGCCTCGGCGTTCATCCACGCCAACATCAGGATCTCGCCAGTGTCGGCCTCTTGGGCAATAACCGGAATCAGCCCCTGTTCATTCCACTTGGGTGAGAGGGTGTCGGGCGCGGTGGAGGTGGCGTCTTTCATGGCCGCAGTATGCCAGACGTGTTCAGTAGCCGTTACCGCTTCCGTATGAACAGCGCGCCGAACAGGCAGCCGCTACCGAGGATAAGCCATCCGGTGCCGCTTCCCGCAATGCCCAGCCCGAGCGCCAGTGCGCCCAACGTAGTAAGGGGCAGCGCCTGAGGTGCCCGCGCAGGCGGGCCTTGCTCCGCCCGGGGTGTCTCCCGGAGTCGATTCAGGATCAGGTCGGGGAGCAGGGGCAATGTCTCCAGCAATGCGGGTGCGTCCTGCAGCAGCCGCTGGCTGATGTTTTGCAACGAATAGCGATCCGCGACCCATTGCTCGAGAAACGGTTTGGCGGTGTCCCACAGGTTGAGCTCGGGGTAGAGCTGACGGCCTAGCCCTTCAATGTTCAGCAGGGTTTTTTGCAGCAATACCAATTGCGGCTGCACCTGCATATCGAACTGGCCCGCGGTGCGGAACAGCGTGACCAGCATGTGACCAAAGGATATGTCGGACAGCGGCCGTTCAAACACCGGTTCGCAGAGGGTTCTCAGCGCTGACTCGAGCTCGGCAATCGGCGTGTCGGGCGGCACCCAGCCACATTCAACGTGCAACTTGGCGCAGAGCCGGTAGTCCTGCTGGAAAATGGCCAGCAGGTTGCGCGCAAGGTAATACAGATCCTGCTCGTCGATCTGGCCGACGATGGCACAATCGACCGCCATGTAGCGCGGGTCGTCAGGCTTGGTGCAGTCGACAAAGATGTTGCCCGGGTGCATATCCGCATGAAAGAAGCTGTCCCGGAACACCTGCGTAAAGAAAATCTCCACGCCGCGTTCGGCGAGTAGCTTGATATCCACCTGCTTGCTCTGCAGGGTCTCGATATCGCTCACGGACACTCCATAGATCCGCTCACTGACCATGACCTGCTCGCAGGTCAGTGGCCAGTGCACTTCAGGTACGTACACGAGATCCCCTGACTTGAAGTGCCGCCGCAGCTGCGAGGCGTTGGCGGCTTCGCGTTGCAGGTCGAGTTCATCGTGGATGATGCGATCGTATTCTGCAACGACTTCCACGGGCTTCAAGCGACGTCCATTCCGCGACCAGCGGGCCAACAGCCTCGCCACGTGTCGGAGGAGCCTGAGATCCTGATCGATGGTTTTCTCGATGCCCGGCCGCAGTACCTTCACCACCACGTCACTGCCATCGGGCAATCGCGCGCCGTGCACCTGCGCCACCGATGCGGCGGCCAGCGGGTTGGCATCAAACTCGGCAAAGCATTCATTCAGCGGCTTGCCCAGGGCGCCCTCGATCCGTTGAATCGCCTCTTTTGCCGGGAAGGGCGCCACCTGATCCTGAAGTAGCGCCAGTTCATCGGCGATGTCGTGGGGGAGCAGGTCGCGCCGGGTCGAGAGCAACTGACCAAATTTGACGAATATAGGGCCAAGATCTTCCAGCGCCCGACGCAGGCGTTCTCCCCGCGGTGTCGTGGCGGGGACTGAGAGTACGGGGAACACGTGCAACAATAGCGAGAACAGTCGGGGACGCTGATGCGCGGGGAGCAACTGATCGAGTCGGTAGCGCGCGACGGCGCGATAGAGGGCAACGACTCGACTCATTGTGGTGTCTCGCGGGCGGCGGCTTTCGCCAACAGCTTCTCGACCTGACTTTGGGCGCGTTCGGTCCGCATTGCCACAGACTGCACCGCGTCATAGAAGTGCTCAAGTTCTGCCTTCGGCGGGGTCAGTCCGCCTTCCTCCTGCAGGTACTCGGAGACCTGCCGCTTGAGACTGGTGCGGGCGCCTTCGCCCCAGCGCAAGAATCGGCGGAGCCCCTCGGCGATTTGATGGCCCACGACATCCCCCAGGAGCTCCACCAACGGCGCCTCCCAATCGATCTCCATGCGAGCGATCACCTGTTGCAGTGTAATAAGGCTGGTGCTGCTGCCCTCGAGTTCGATACCGCTGTTGATCAGGGTGGCCGCGGGGTCGTAGGAGGTCGCCAGCGCGGCGAAGTCTTCGAGCGTGCCTCGCACGAAGGTGTCGGTGTCTCGCTCGCAGTGGGCCATCAGTCGGACCTCAGTATCTGTGACTATCTCGATATAAACGGTTAGATCCACGGTGGTGATTTCTATCCCCAGCAGCGTGCCACTGACAGCATCGAGTTCCTGATGCGAGTAGGGCGCCAGCGTAACGGCCTGATTCAGGGCCTGCTCGGCGGCCGCCAGTGCCGCACTGAGCAACGCCGGGTCGTGCTGTGTCACGGTTTGAAGCCCTGATGCAGCGCGACAATACCGCCCGTCATGTTATGGTAGCGACACTCGCCAAAACCGGCGTCCTCCATCATGCCCAGCAGGGTTTCCTGATCAGGATGCTTGCGGATCGACTCTGCGAGATAGCGATAGCTGTCTGCATCCTGTGCGATAAGACGACCCATTGCCGGCAAGATCTGGAACGAGTACTGGTCGTAGACTTTTCCCAGAAGCGCCGAGGTGGGTTTGGAGAATTCGAGTACCAGCAAGCGACCGCCCGGACGCAGCACCCGAAGCATGGAGCGCAATGCCAGCGCTTTATCGGTGACATTACGTAGTCCAAAGGCGATGGTGATGCAGTCCACGCTGTTGTTTTTGAAAGGGAGCGCCTGTGCGTCGGCTTGCACGACTTCGATGTTGCCCGTCGCCCCTTTATCAATGAGCCGATCGCGACCCACTTCCAGCATGGCGGCGTTGATATCCGCGAGAATCACCTTGCCCTCGGGCCCCACCAGGCGAGAGAATCGGGCGGCGAGATCGCCGGTGCCACCAGCGATATCGAGAATGGTCTGCCCGGAGCGCGCAGCGCTGAGCTCGATCGTATAACGCTTCCACAGACGATGAACCCCACCGGACATCAGGTCATTCATCAGGTCATAGCGGCTGGCTACCGAGTCAAAGACGCCGCGCACCATGCTTGCTTTGGCTTCCCGATCTACCCGGGTGAAGCCAAAATCCGTGGTGTCGTCGTCGCGATCCGCGCTGCTGGTTGCCTCGTCATTCATTACTCGTATCCCGCAATCACGCCGGTCGTGTTCCGGCGGGCCGGCAAGTGTACCTGAGCAGGCGGTCTGTGTTCAGAGGGTGTGTTCAGGCGCTCTAGGGGTCGAAATGCAGTACCTGAACTTCGGGATCGCGAGATTTACCGGCCGCAGACAGTTGCTGCAGATACTGCTGCCAGTAATGGTCTTGTCGCTCCGCCAGATCGCGCAGGTAGCGCCAGCTGTAGAGCCCCGAGTCGTGGCCGTCGTCGAAGGTGATCTGCACCGCGTAGTGTCCAACGGGTTCAATGCCGGCGATGGCCACCGAGGATTTTCCGGTTTGCAGGACTTCCTGCCCCGGACCGTGACCTCTGACCTCAGCAGAAGGGGAGAAGACACGCAGAAATTCGGCACTAAGGTGGTAGTCGGCACCATCTGCAAAAGTCAGCGCCAGACGACGCTTGCTACGCGAGTAGTGAAGATGGGTGACCAGATGTGGATCCGCCATGCTCAAGGTGACTCGCGTTTGAGCAACAGGGTGTCCATGTCGGCCTGTGCGGTGAGAGACCGTGCGCGCGCCATTTCGGAGCGGCTCTCGAAAGGACCGAGATAGACCCGGTACCAGCGTCCGCTGTCACCGTCGCCCGGCTCCACAGTGGCTTCAAGACCCAGCAGCGCCAGCTCGCCGCGGCGGCGATCGGCGTCAGCTTGCTGACGGAACGATCCGACCTGCAATAAATACTGCGCGCTACTCGTGTCGCCTAACTGCAGATCGGCGGGTTCGATATCGGGATTCAGGTCTAGCTCCTGATTCGGGAGCACCGTATAGAAATCGAACCGCGGACCCACCGTGACCTCGAGCGCCGGCGCCGCCGCAAGCGGTGTGTTGGCAACCGTCTCGTCCGCTTCCAGTGCATTGAAAAGCCCCAGACAGCCAACCCCCCCGGCGACACAGCCCACAACAAAACCCTGCAGATGCGCGCGCGTCAAGGTGGGTGGGGCGCTGCTGGCCTGATCATTTGCCGCACGGGTGGCCGACGCTTTACGCTTGGGTTTGGCGGGGCTCACTGCCATCACATCACATCCGGCGCAGACACACCGAGTAACCCGAGACCGCTGGCGATCACCTGTTGCGTTGCCGCAACCAAAGCCAATCTGGCTGCCATGGTCTCGGCGGTACTTTCCAACACCTTGTGGGCGTTGTAGAAACTGTGAAAATCAGCGGCGAGATCGCGCAGATAGTTTGCGACATCGTGGGGCTCCAGTCGCTCGGCCGCCGTGACCACGACCTCTGGGAAGCGCCCCAGCGTGATGGCCAGTGCCAGTGTTTCGGCCTCACTCAAGCAGCTAAGGTGTGCCAAGCCTTCATTAATCTTCAAGCCAGAATCCGTTTCTTGTGCCTTGCGCAGCACGCTCGCACATCGTGCATGGGCGTATTGGATGTAGTAGACGGGGTTCTCGTTACTGCGGGCCAGCGCCAGATCCACATCGAAGGTCAGTTGCGAAGTGGGCGCTCGCGCCACCAGAAAATACCGGGTGGCGTCGCAGCCGACCCAGTCGATCAAGTCGTGGAGCGTGACGTAGCTGCCTGCACGCTTGGAGAGTTTCACCTCTGCACCCTCGCGCATGACGGTCACCATTTGATGCAGCACATACTCTGGCCAGCCCTCGGGTATGCCCACATCAAGGCCTTGTAACCCCGCCCTGACGCGGGTGATGGTGCTGTGATGATCGGCGCCCTGTTCGTTGATTACACGCTCATAGCCGCGTTGCCATTTGTTGTGGTGATAGGCGACATCGGGCACGAAGTAGGTATAGCCGCCCTCGCTCTTGCGCATCACGCGATCCTTGTCATCGCCGAAGTCAGTGGTGCGCAACCACAGTGCATCCTGCTCTTCATAAGTATGGCCGGCACGCTGCAGGGTCTCGACGGTCTCCTCGACGGCACCGCTGTCATAGAGTGACGACTCCAGGAAATACTCATCGAAAATTACCTGAAAGGCCTTCAGGTCCTGATCCTGCTCGCGTCGCAGGCAGGCCACCGCGAAATCCCGTATGGCGTTCAGATCCTCTGGATCGCGGCCGCCCGTGATTTCTCGATCAGCGGCCTGCACCGTTTCGCCCGACAGATACGCGCTGGCCACATCCTCAATATAGCCACCCTGATAGCCATCGGCGGGCCAGTCGGGGTGGTCGGGGTCTTTACCCAGCGCGCGGGCCTGCACCGACAGCGCCAGATTATTGATCTGCTGGCCGGCGTCGTTGTAGTAGAACTCGCGTTGCACGGACCAGCCCGTGGCTTCCAGCAATCTGCCCAGCGAGTCGCCAATGGCTGCGCCCCGCCCGTGGCCCACGTGGAGGGGGCCTGTTGGATTGGCGGACACAAATTCCACCTGCACTCGCCGCCCGCCGCCGTTGTCAGTCCGCCCATATGCCGCGCCACTCTCTAGAATGGTGCGCACGACCCCGGTGTGGTGGCCGGGGTTGATAAAAAAGTTGATAAAGCCGGGGCCGGCGATGTCGCAGCGGTCAACCAATGCGTTGTCAGGTAGCGCCGCGATCAGCTTTGAGGCGAGCTCTTTGGGCGCCATGCCCGCGCGCTTGGCCAGCACCATGGCGATGTTGCACGACAGATCACCGTGACTCGAATCTTTCGGGCGATCGATCTGGGGCGCCGACTCGGGCACCTCAGCCAGCACACCATCTGATACGAGTTGTTCCAGCGCCTCGCTAATGAGCGCAGCCAGTTCGGGTTTCATGAGCATCCTTTCAGGTAGGTCTGCGCAGCGAACAACACAGACTGAGGGGCTATTATCACTAACCGGCGGGTATCGCTCCAGCGGAGGAAGTCACAAGCTTTCGTAGGGGTCGATGTCCACCGACCAGCTCAGACGGTGAGACTGTCGGGTAGCCTCTGCCGCGGTAATGAGATCCGCCATGACTTTAGCCAGCATTGAGCGACTCTTTGCCGAGATGACCAATTGCGAGCGATAGCGATTTTTCCGTCGTGCCATCGCGGCGGGCAGTGGGCCGATGATCTGTGCACCCCGGGGCGCGGTGACACCGTTTCTGATCTGGGAGAGGAAGCCCAGCCCCTCCTGTCGGTCCTGACTGTCGCAGCGGATGACGCCAAGCGCTCCGTGGGGCGGCAGGCCTGCCTGACTCCGCTGATTGAGCAGGGCGGGCAGCGCGGTGTGATAAGGCCTGCCGAGATGCTGCATGAGCGGGTGATCGGGATGTCTTGTTTGAATCAGCACCTCGCCAGGGGTCCCGTCTCGCCCGGCGCGACCTCCCACCTGCGTCAGTAACTGTAATAGTCGCTCCTCACCTCGAAAATCCGGGCTGAACAGCAGGGCGTCAGCATCGACGACCGCCACCAATGTCACGTGAGGGAAATGATGGCCTTTACTCAACATTTGCGTGCCGATCATCAGTACAGGGTCTCCACTCCCCAACTGCTCAATCAGGTCAGGCATCGACTGGCGGCTGGTCATGGTGTCGCTATCGACACGAATCACTGGGAAATCAGCAAAGCGCTCGGTGAGAAACGTCTCGGTCTGTTGGGTACCGATACCGGTGCCGACCAATCGACGACTCTGGCATCGGGGGCACTGGCGGGGTAGTGCTGAACGTCGACCGCAGTGATGGCAATGCAGTCCTGGCGGCGTTTTATGCAGCCTCATGCGCGCATCGCAGTCCGCACAGTCACTGCTCCAGCCACAATCGTGACAAAGCAGAGCGTTGGCGAAACCGCGGCGGTTGAGAAATACCAGCACTTGATGATGTTGCTCCAGCGCTGCTTCGATTTTGTTTAACAGTTCTGGCGACAGGCCCGCAGACAGCTCAAGCCCCGCGATATCAATCTGCCGCAGCGCGGGTAGCGTCGCAGCGCCCGCTCTTTGCGTTAGTGAATGGCGCTGGAAACGCCCCAGTTCAGCGTTATGCCAACTCTCCAAGCTGGGTGTGGCACTGCCGAGCACGACTGGGCACTGCTCCATCTGCCCGCGCTTTATCGCTACATCGCGTGCCGAATATCTGAAGCCATCCTGCTGCACATACGCCGCGTCATGCTCCTCGTCGACAATGATCAGGCCGGGCTTTAGTAGAGGGACAAAAACCGAGGAACGGGTGCCGAGAATCACCGCTGCGTGACCTCTGCGGGAAGCCGCCCAGGCGCGGTCACGCTCCGCATCGCCCATTCCAGAGTGCAGTGCGATCACCGGCGCTTCGAACCGAGACTCGAATCGCGCCAGTGTTTGCGGCGTCAGTGCGATCTCGGGCAGCAACACCAGTGCCTGCCGGCCCCGGTTGAGACAGTCGGCAACACTCTGCAGATAGACCTCGGTTTTCCCGCTGCCAGTCACCCCGTAAAGCAAATGCACCGAGAAGGTCTCTGCCGCGGCCACGATCTGATCGATCGCGTACTGCTGCTCCGCATTGGCGGGCAGTGGCGGAGATCGGGTTTGCCAGGCTGCTTCAGTGGCGAGCTCACAGTCTTCCACCAGCGCATGGTCTTTGAGCGCCCTCATCAAAGCAGGGCTGAAACCTTCGGTTTTGAGCTCGGCCAGGGGCAGGGGGCCCGACTTGAGTCTGGAGACCAGCGCCGCCTGTTTGGGTGCGCGATGAGGGGCGCCATCCGGCAGAGCCTGACCCCGAGCGGTCAGTCTGATCCCTGTCTCGGTCAGCGCGCGCTCGGGTTGGCCGCGACGCTCGCGAGGGGAAAGGCCCAAAGGCAATACCTCGCCGAGAGGATGCTGATAGTAATCAGCGGCCCAGGAAAGCAATGCTCGCTGGGTGTCGATATAGAGCGGCTGCTTGTCCAGTAGTGCTGTGGCGGCTTTAAGCTTCGCCGGTTCTACTGAGGATTCCGCAGTAATCGAGAGGATGACTGCGGTGACACTGCGTTTGCCGAAAGGGACAGTGACCCGAGCGCCAGGCGTGGCGGCACCGTGGCAACCCTCGGACGGGAGGTAATCAAAAGTGCGTCGCAGAGGGGAAGGGACCGCGCAGCGCCAGATCGCAGGTTCGACGGGGGTTTTCGCTGTATTTTGGCTCAAGGTCTGCTCGGCGCGCTGGCTTTCCGGCGCAGTGTACTAAAGCCGGGGAGCGGGCGTATTCCGTGTTGCTATCGGGGCGAGCTCTGGTATGATCCGCGCTCTTTTTCGCATGACAGATGCTAGCGGAGGTTGGCATGAAACCGGACATTCACCCTGAGTATCGTGACGTCCTTTTTCACGACACCTCATCGGACACCTACTTTGTTGTGGGTTCAACGGTGCAGACGAGTGAGACTAAGGTGCACGAAGGGCAAACCTACCCTTACATGACTCTGGATATTTCTAGTGCTTCCCACCCCTTTTATACGGGCAAGCAGAAGGTTGCTCAGAGCGACGGCCGCGTGGCGAGATTCAATAAGCGTTTTGGGGACCGAAGCCTGAAGAACTGAGTGGTTATCACGAAGAAGCCGGCAGCTGCCGGCGTTTTTTTTGCTTCAAAAAATCTGCTCGAGGTTTTCCGTATCGATGGCGCCACCCGAGTCGGTGTCCCAATCCGGTAGAGATTCCTCGAGGAAGTACTCCATCAGACTGCCCTTGGGTTGTCCCCGCACCCGCAGGCCGGATTCCCGATCGACACGCAGCCGGACAATGCCGGGCGGCATGGGTGGTGCCGGTTGCGCAGGAGGCAGTGCCTGGCGCATGTAGTCGATCCAAATGGGCAGTGCGGCGGTGCCTCCAAACTCGCGACGCCCCAGGGGCCCGTAATCGTCAAAGCCCACCCAGGCGGTTGTAATCAGGTCTCGATTGAAACCCGAGAACCACGCGTCCCGCGGGCCATTTGTGGTGCCCGTCTTGCCAGAGATGTCCTGCCGGTCTAGCACCCGCGCGCGGCGGCCTGTACCGCGCTGAATGGCATCGTTGAGAAAAGAGGAAATGATGAAGGCGACCCGGGGGTCCATGACTCGGTCGGCAGCGCGCACCTCGGGCACTGCCGTACCTAGTATATCTTCCATTCGCATTTCCTCGGGCTCGCTGCCCTCGGCATAGGCGCACTCGGCACACGCCACCAATGGATCGGCGGCGTAGACGATCTCACCTTTTGCGTTTTCAATGCGTTCAATCAGCCAGGGCTCCACTTTAAAGCCCTCATTGGCCAAGATGGCATAGCCCGTCGCGATTTCGAGCGGAGTATGAGTATGCGTGCCGAGCGCTAGGGTCAGATTGCCCTGTATGCCTTCGGTATCAAACCCCAAGCCTTCTACGTAGCGTATGAAGCGCCGCACGCCGACGCGTTGCAGCACTCTGATCGAGACCAAATTGCGCGAGAAGGTCAGCGCCTCACGAAGCCGTGTCGGCCCGTAAAATTTCCCGCTGTCATTTTCTGGCCGCCAGATTTCCGCGGCAGAGAGGTTGTCGAGTACCACTGGCGCATCGTTAATAACCGTAGAGGGCGTAATGCCTGCTTCCAATGCGCTGGCATACAGAAACGGTTTGAAGTTTGAGCCCGGCTGGCGTTTTGCTTGGGTCGCACGGTTGAATTTGGACAGCTCGAAGCCCATGCCGCCGACCAGAGCCCGAATGGCGCCGTGCTTAGGGTCCATCGATACAAGCGCGGACTGCGCCTTGGGGACCTGCGCGAGTCGCCATCCCTCACCCGTCTCGCGAACGCGAATCAGATCACCCGGGGCCAACAGTGCTGCTGGCGTTTTCTCGGGCGGAGCCGTTTGGTTTACCGATCGGTACTGTCGCACTCTCTCAAGGTCTCCCTCCCATGCTAGGGCAATCGCATCGCCTGACTTGAGCAGTACTGATACGGCTTCGTTACCAACCGCGGTGACGATGCCGGGTGGCAGCTTGGCAATGGTTGGCATGTCGCCCAGTGCCGCTTGCCAGCGCGCGAGGGTTTCCTCAGACGACTCACCCTCGCGCGGTGCAAGGCGTCGCTCCGGCCCACGCCAGCCGTGCCGCCAGTCGTAGGTTCTCAGTCCGCTGAGCAGCGCATCGTGGGCGGCCTGTTGTAGTTCGGCCTCAACCGTGGTGTAGACGACATAGCCGTCGTTGTAGGCGGCATTACCGAAGCGCTCGACCATTTCACGGCGGACCATCTCGGCGATGTAATCGGCGTCGACTTTAACAACTTGCCCGTAAAAAGAGGCGGTGACGGGGGTATTGGCTGCTGCGAGCTGTTCGGTCTCAGTGATCATGCCGAGATTCGCCATGCGACCCAAAATCCAGTCCCGGCGGATCTTGCCTTTTTCAGGGTTGCTCAACGGGTTGTTGCGCGATGGCGCTTTCGGTACACCCGCAAGCATCGCGTGTTGGGCAAGCGTCAGCTCCGCGAGGGGTTTCCCGTAGTAGGTCTCGGCCGCAGCCTCAAAACCATAGGCGCGATGACCGAGGAAGACCCGGTTGACGTACAGCTCAAAAATCTCCTCTTTGCTCAGTCGGGCCTCAATCTGAAGCGCCAACAGGATTTCGGTGAACTTCCTGAGGAAGGTCTGATCCAGCGTCAGAAAATAGTTTCTCGCCACCTGCATTGTCAGCGTGGAGCCACCACTGCCTTTTTTGCCGGTAAGTAATAACTCCGACACTGCTCTCATCAGGCTTAGCGGTTCGATGCCTCCGTGCTCGAAAAAGCCGTCGTCCTCTGCAGCCAATAGCGCATCGATGAAGGTATTCGGGATCTGTTCAAATTGGAGTGGTTTACGCTTTTGTTCCCCGAACTGCCCGATCAGTGCGCCATCGCGGCTGAGCACACGCATGGGGGTGCGCAAGGTGATGTTGCGGAGCGCACTTTCCCCTGGGAGGTTAGGGCTGAGATAAAGGTAGAGCCCTGCAAGCCACCAGATTGCCGCACAGGCTATCAGCGCGCTATATCGCATCACTTTCTCGGCTTTCGGCACCTTTGGATTCTCCGGCGTATTGTCTCTGCGGTTGGGTCCATACGATGTATCCGGCTAGCGGGCGACCCATCCACATGGCCTGCCAATACTAAGATATCAGGGCTTTTATCGAGTTTTTACACAATAGCGTGCGGGAAGTGACCTTTTACCGACTTTGACATTCCAGAAGTGCGTCGTAAGCATTTCCGTTCTCCTGTCATCTGAGAGCCCTGCTAATGCCCAGCAGAAAACCGAGACACTCATTTTTATTACGCCTAGAATCATATCTGACACGCTGGTGAACTGACGGGCGAGACAATGGCTAATAGTGCCGCGGATGTGCGGCTATTTTTGGTTGGCCCGATGGGCTCCGGGAAGTCGACGGTGGGCAGGCATCTGGCGGACCTGCTGGATTGTCCCTTTATCGACTCCGATGCCGAGATCGAATCCCGGGCGGGTGCCAATATACCCTGGATCTTTGATGTCGAAGGCGAGGCGGGTTTTCGCCGCCGTGAGACCACAGTGCTTAAGGACCTTGTTGAGTATCCGACAGCGGTTATCGCGACCGGCGGCGGTGCAATACTGGCGGCTGAAAACCGTGAAATGATGGCGCGCGGAGGCGTGGTTGTTTTCCTCAATGTGTCTGTGGCGCAACAACTAAAAAGAACTGGATCTGGTGAAGGCCGACCGCTGCTTCAGCGGGGGGACCGCGAGGAGACCCTAAAACAGCTGATGGCGGAACGCGAGCCGCTTTACAGGGCGCTGGCAGATGTCATCATCTCTGCTGGAGGGGGTAACGCGCGCAAAGTGGCTCGCCAGATTGAAGCGGTATTGCGTGAGCGCGGACTGATACCCCACCACGATGGTTAATAACTGAACCGGAATCTCCTTTCCATGCCAGAGCTGCTGCACACACTCCAAGTTGATCTCGCCGCGGCCACGGCTGACCGCAGCTATCCGATCCAGATTGGTCGCGGGCTGATTGCGGATACGTCGACCTGGCAGCCGCTGGTCGAGGGCAGAGGCGTGATCTTGGTGACGGATGACCACGTGGGCCCGCTGTATGGTGAAGCCGTTCAGGCAGCGCTCACGGGTGCCAGCCAGCTGACCGAGGTGGTATTGCCGGCTGGCGAGTCTCACAAAGATATGACCTCTATTCAGAAGATACTCGATGCGGCGCTCGCGGAAAAACACGAGCGAGGCAGCTTGTTTGTTGCCCTCGGTGGTGGTGTGGTGGGTGACATGACGGGCTTTGCCGCGGCCTGTTTTTTGCGCGGTGCGGATTTCGTACAAGTGCCGACGACGCTATTGGCTCAAGTGGACTCTTCCGTGGGTGGTAAGACGGGCGTGAATCATGCGATGGGCAAAAATCTCATCGGCGCCTTTCATCAGCCGCAGCAAGTGGTGGTCGATCTCGACACACTCGCAACCCTGCCCGCCAGAGAATACGCGGCAGGGCTGGCTGAGGTC
Organism: Halieaceae bacterium; assembly: GCA_902520195.1. Lineage (GTDB taxonomy): Bacteria > Pseudomonadota > Gammaproteobacteria > Pseudomonadales > Halieaceae > Luminiphilus. Next base: position 134,045 of record CABYND010000002.1, on the reverse strand, counting down.
ATCAAGTACGGTCTTATTCGTGATGCCGAGTTCTTTGCCTGGCTCATCGATAACGTCGAAGCGCTGAAGCGCCGAGAGGAGGCGGCGCTGGCGTTTGCGATCGAGCGCAGCTGCGCGATCAAAGCCTTCGTCGTGGCAGCCGATGAACGCGAGGGTGGCGTGCGGGCACATTTGAATTTTGGACACACGTTTGGTCACGCCATCGAGCGGATTCAGGGCTATGGCGACTGGCTGCATGGTGAGGCGGTGGCCGCGGGAATGGTGCTGGCCAGTCGGCTGTCAGTGCTTCGCGGCACGCTGGATTCAGAGGTGGTTGATCAACTGACGGCATTCAATCAGGCGGTCGGTTTACCGGTCGCTCCCCAGGCCGGTGTCACAACCCAAGCGATGTTGGAGGCTATGGGTAGCGACAAAAAAGTGAGCGGCGGAAAAGTTCGCTATATTGTGCTCGCTCAGTTGGGTGAGGCGGTGGTGGCTGAAAACGTCACAGATGGCGACATTGCCCGCGTGATCGACGCCTGATCGGCGAAGTTTGCGCTAATTGAGTGCCCCTTTTCGGGGGTGTACACTACGCGCCTTTTTTGTTCTTGCTCCGTAAGGAGCGGTTTCGCCGGTGTTGTGCGCCGGTTCAGAAGCGAAACGGTTTATGAATCATGCTGTAGCAGCGGGCGATGCCGGTGAACGGTCGGCACCTTCCCGCGGGCTCTACCGTCCCGAAGAATTTCGGGATAACTGTGGCTTTGGACTGATCGCCCATATTGAGGGCGAGGCCAGCCATCGCCTGTTGCAAACGGCGATCGAGTCGCTGACCTGTATGACCCATCGCGGCGGTATCGCCGCAGATGGCCGCACGGGGGATGGCTGTGGTCTATTGCTGCAGATGCCCGATACTTTCATGCGCGCCGAAGCCAAAGCGATGCTCGATGTCGATCTGGGAGAGCATTACGCGGTCGGCATGCTCTTCCTTAGTCGTGATGAAGCGTTGCAACAAGCATCCCGCGAGGCCATGGAGGCCGCGCTGACTGCAGAAGGGCTGCCGGTATTTGGCTGGCGAGAAGTTCCTATCGACGAAAGCGTCTGTGGCGAGATCGCGCTGGATCAGTTGCCGCGCATCGAACAGGTGTTTGTGGACGCCAGCGGCGTTGACCACGAACACTGCCTCGGCAAGCTGTTCACCGCGCGCCGACGCGCCGAGATGGCGCTGGCAAGCGATCCTGATTTCTACATTTGTAGTCTGTCTGATCGGGTGGTGTCCTACAAAGGTCTGGTCATGCCTGCGGATCTGGAGCGTTTTTACCCCGATCTGAATAACCCCTCGCTGGAGACCGCAATTTGCGTGTTCCACCAGCGCTTCTCCACTAACACCTTGCCGCGTTGGCCGCTGGCGCAGCCTTTCCGCATGCTGGCCCACAACGGCGAAATCAATACAATCGAGGGTAATCGCAGTTGGTCGAGGGCGCGCAGCGCCAAACTCGATTCGCCGTTACTGCCTGACCTGCAAGCGCTGGCGCCTTTGGTGAATACCGAGGGCTCAGACTCTTCAAGCCTCGATAACATGCTGGAGCTCCTTACCACCGGGGGTGTCGAATTGCCGCGTGCATTGCGCATGCTGATTCCGCCCGCCTGGCAAAACATCGAGGGTATCGACCCAGATCTCAAGGCGTTCTATCAGTACAACGCGATGCACATGGAGCCCTGGGATGGCCCCGCGGGGATCGTGCTCACCGACGGGCGCTATGCTTGCTGCCTGCTGGACCGCAACGGACTTCGCCCGGCGCGCTGGGTCACGACGGACGACGGCTTTATCACGCTGGCCTCGGAAGTCGGCACCCATGGCTACCAGCCCGAGCAGGTGATTGCCAAGGGCCGGGTCGGCCCGGGCCAGATTCTTGTGGTGGATACCCAGGAAGGCAAGGTGCTGCACACCAAGGACATCGATGAACTGCTGAAAACCCGCCAGCCCTACAAAAAGTGGCTGCGGGACAACGCGCGCTTGATTGAAGGCAGCTATACCGGAGAGCCTGTGGCCGCGATCTCCGGTGCCGAGCTGGATGTGTATCAGAAGATGTTCCAGGTCAGCTTCGAGGAGCGGGATCAGGTACTCAGACCACTGGCAGAGTCGGGTAACGAGGCAGTGGGCTCCATGGGTGACGATACGCCGATGGCGGTGCTGTCGCGCCAGGAGCGCTCACTCTATGACTTCTTCCGCCAGAAATTTGCTCAGGTCACCAACCCGCCGATAGACCCGCTGCGCGAGTCGATCGTAATGTCCCTCGAAGTGGATCTGGGCCCAGAGCGCAACATCTTTGAAGAGTCGGCGGATCATGCCCGTCGCATCAGCCTGACCTCTCCCGTGCTGTCCCAGTCTAAGTTCAGGAGCATTGCCGGGCTGTCGGAGGAGAGCTTCACCGCTGTGACCGTGGACGCCACCTACGACCCGGCCGACGCCAACTTGCGCCAGGCCCTCGAGGCGGTTTGCTCCAGTGCCGAGGCCGCTGTTCGCGAAGGCAAGACTATTCTCGTACTCTCTGACCGAAACATTGACGAAAACCGTGTTCCCCTGCACAGTCTCTTGGCCACGGGCGCTGTGCATCATCACCTGATTCGTGTTGGGCTACGCGCTGAGTGCAACCTAGTGGTTGAATCCGGGAGCGCCAGAGACTCGCATCATGTGGCTTGCCTGCTCGGTTTTGGCGCGACCGCCGTGCACCCTTATCTGGCCTACAGTGTCATTGAAGATTTATTGGCTACGGGCGAACTGTTGGGTGATCCCCAGTTGTGCCAGAAAAACTTCCGCAAGGGCATCAACAAGGGCCTGTTGAAAATCATGTCCAAGATGGGTATCTCGGCGGTGAATTCGTATCGTGGCGCCCAGCTGTTTGAAGCGGTGGGTCTCGACAGTGAACTGGTAGATATCGCGTTTACCGGCGTGACCTCGCGTATTGGCGGAGTGACCCTCGATCAGCTGGAGAAAGACCATTGGCAGGTGGCGAGCCGTGCACGCTCCATGCGCAAGTCACTCGATCAGGGTGGCCTTCTGAAATATGTGCATGGCGGCGAGTACCACGCCTATAACCCTGACGTGGTGATGAGCCTTCAGGCCGCCGTGGTCAGTGGTGATTACGCGGACTACCAGCAGTACGCGAGCCACTGTAACGACAGGCCGGTAGCGGCGCTGCGTGATCTGTTGACGCTCAAGTTACCCGATACCCCTGTGCCCCTCGATGAGGTCGAGCCGATCGACAATATTCTGCGCCGCTTTGACTCGGCAGGCATGTCCTTGGGTGCTTTGTCTCCCGAGGCCCACGAGGCGCTGGCGATGGGCATGAATCAGATCGGCGCACGTTCCAATAGTGGTGAAGGGGGCGAGGATCCGAACCGCTTCGGTACCGATCGGGTCTCCAAGATAAAGCAAATTGCCTCGGGTCGTTTTGGTGTGACACCGCACTATCTGGTGAACGCCGAGGTGCTGCAGATTAAAGTTGCTCAGGGGGCCAAGCCTGGTGAGGGCGGTCAGCTACCGGGTGGCAAGGTGAATGACCTTATTGCGCGGCTCCGTTACTCGGTGCCGGGCGTGACTTTGATCTCGCCGCCACCGCATCACGATATTTATTCGATCGAGGACTTGGCTCAGCTGATTTTCGACTTGAAGCAGGTCAACCCCGATGCTCTGGTTTCGGTGAAGCTGGTATCAGAACCCGGAGTTGGCACGATCGCAGCGGGTGTGACCAAAGCCTACGCGGATCTCATCACAATCTCGGGCTATGACGGCGGCACCGCTGCCAGCCCTTTGACGTCGATTCGCTACGCCGGCTCCCCTTGGGAATTAGGCATAGCAGAAGTGCATCAAACGCTCCGCGGCAACCGTTTGCGCGGCAAGGTGCGGGTGCAGGCCGACGGGGGTATGAAGACCGGCCTTGATGTGGTCAAGGCGGCCATTTTGGGCGCCGAGAGTTTCGGTTTTGGTACTGCGCCCATGGTCGCTATGGGTTGCAAGTACCTGCGCATTTGCCATCTCAACAACTGTGCGACCGGTGTCGCAACCCAGAATGCCCAAATCCGTCAGACGCACTTTGTCGGGGACGTCGAGCGCGTGGTGAACTTCTTCACTTTCGTGGCAACGGAAACCCGCGAGTGGTTGGCCAAGCTGGGGGTGCGGAGCCTCGAAGAGCTGATCGGCCGAGTCGACCTGCTCGAATGTTTGCCGGGAGAGACAGCTAAACAGCAAAGCCTCGATTTGAATCCGATTCTCTGGGTAGACGAAGAGGCCGCGGATCAGCCACAGTGCTGCCAGGTAGACAGTAATGACCCCTTTGATACTGCTGAGAAAGCCGGGTTGATGGTCGCGGATATCTTGCCCGCGATCGAGGCGGCGAGCGGAGGCGCGTTCTCCTACGCGGTGACCAATTGCGACCGATCGATTGGCGCGCGTCTCTCGGGTGAGATCGCCAAGCGTCACGGCAACTCCGGTATGGAATCGAACCCTATTACCGTTAACCTTACTGGCACAGCGGGGCAAAGTTTTGGCGTGTGGAACGCCGGCGGTCTGCACATGTACCTGCGCGGTGATTGCAACGACTACGTCGGCAAGGGCATGGCCGGCGGCAAACTGGTCATTGCGCCACCAGAGGGCAGCCGTTTCGAGAGTCGCAAAACTAGCATCATTGGCAATACCTGTCTCTATGGTGCTACCGGTGGCCGTTTGTTTGCCGCGGGTGTTGCGGGCGAGCGCTTCGCGGTGCGGAACTCAGGTGCGCATGCCGTGATAGAGGGCGCGGGCGATCATTGCTGCGAATACATGACCGGTGGCCTGGTCACAGTACTGGGCGCCACGGGCGTGAACTTTGGTGCGGGGATGACGGGCGGACTAGCCTTTGTGCTAGACGAAGACCGCGCCTTTATTGACCGTTACAATAGTGAACTGGTGGAGATTCACCGGGTGGCCGCCGAGTCCATGGAGGCGCACCGCCATTTCCTGCGTGACAACATTCGCGAGTTTGTGACCGAGACAGGCTCGGAGTGGGGCAAGCATCTGCTCGAGAATTTTGAGGATTACGTCGGCAAATTCTGGCTGGTAAAGCCCAAGGCTGCCGACATTAACCAGTTGCTCTCGCGTTTGCGGGATACGGACTGAGGCACCACACATGAGTATTCGACTGGCCAATCCGTTTCAGTTTCTGGATGTCGACCGCGAGGATCCCGGCAAAAAGAACATGGAGACGCGCACCGAGGCTTTTGTAGAGATCTACGATCCCTATACGCAAGTGCAAGCCGCTGAGCAGTCTCACCGCTGTCTGGAGTGCGGCAACCCCTATTGTGAATGGAAGTGCCCCGTACACAACTTCATTCCCAACTGGCTCAAGCTGTTGGCTGAGGGCAACCTATTTGAGGCGGCAGAGCTCAGTCATCAAACCAATACCCTGCCCGAGGTGTGTGGTCGCGTTTGCCCGCAAGACCGCCTCTGTGAAGGGGCGTGCACCCTGAATGATGGTTTCGGCGCCGTGACCATCGGCAATTCGGAGAAGTACATCACCGATACCGCGCTGGCCATGGGCTGGCGACCTGATCTCTCCGACGTGGTGCCTACCGACAAAAAGGTCGCGATCATCGGCGCAGGGCCCGCCGGATTGGGCTGTGCTGACATCCTGACGCGAAACGGCGTGAATGCCGTGGTCTTCGATCGTTATCCTGAAATCGGTGGTCTTCTGACCTTTGGCATCCCGCAGTTCAAGCTCGAAAAGCAGGTGATGGAGCGTCGTCGAGAGGTTTTTGAGGGTATGGGCATCGAGTTCCGGCTGAACACTGAAGTGGGCCGTGACATCACCATTGACCAGTTGCTGGCTGACTACGATGCCGTCTTCTTGGGTATGGGCACCTACAAGGCAATGGAGGGCGACTTCCCCGGCGAGGATTTGCCGGGTGTTTATAAGGCGCTCGATTACCTGATCGCCAATGTGAATGAAAAAATGGACTATCCCCATGAGCCCGAGGAGTACATCGACCTCAAGGAAAAGACGGTGGTGGTGCTGGGCGGCGGTGACACTGCGATGGACTGCGTGCGCACTGCAGTGCGTCAACAGGCGGATCGCGTCTACTGCGTTTATCGTCGCGATGAAGAGAATATGCCGGGTTCCCGCCGAGAGGTGGCGAACGCCAAGGAAGAGGGCGTGCAGTTCTTATTCAACCGCCAGCCTGTTGAGGTGATGGATTGTTTTGGCGAGGCCATCGGCGTCAAAGTGGTTGAAACGCAACTCAGCGAGCCTGGCCCTGATGGTCGTCGTCGACCGGAGCCTGTCGCGGGCAGTGAGGTGGTTATTGAAGCCGATGCCATCATTATGGCCTTTGGATTTCAGCCCAGTCCGGCCGATTGGTTCTCCGAGGCAGGGGTTACCTGCAATGACTGGGACGGCGTGATTGCGCCCGAGCACCAGACATTTAAGTTCCAAACAGCGAATCCCAAGATCTTCGCCGGCGGTGATATGGTGCGGGGGTCTGATCTGGTGGTCACTGCTATTTGGGAGGGTCGCCAGGCAGCGGAAGGCATACTGGACTATTTGGAGGTGTAATCGGCGGGTCGTGTTGGCCTAGCCGCGCAGGTTACACTCCATCACAGTGACGTCACGAGCTGGGGGGTAGCCGTGGCGTCATGACCAGAGAGATCTGGAGGTGAGAGATCTGCAAGAGACAGATCAGCGGGACAAGATAAAAACGAAATAAGCAGTACTGAAAAAAGCAGAATAAAAGAGATAGCCAAAAGAGAGTCGATAGCATGGTCAGCTTGGAAAATGACCGGTTCCTTCGCGCCCTGATGCGTGAACCTGTGGACCGGACCCCACTATGGATGATGCGTCAGGCGGGGCGCTATCTCCCCGAATACCGCGAGACCCGCGCCGAGGCGGGCAGTTTCATGGGGCTCTGCACAAACCCCGAATTGGCCTGCGAAGTCACGCTGCAGCCGCTCAGACGCTACGCGATGGACGCGGCGATTCTCTTCTCTGATATTTTGACTGTGCCCGACGCACTGGGTCTGGGGCTGTATTTCTCGGAAGGCGAGGGCCCGCGATTCGAGCGGCCCATTTCTTCAGCCGCGGAGATCGCGGCGTTGGATCCTGACCGTGCAGCGAATGAGTTGGGTTATGTAATGGATGCCGTCGCGCTGATTCGCAAGGAGCTAAAAGGCAGCATCCCGTTGATTGGTTTTGCCGGTAGCCCCTGGACCTTGGCAACTTATATGGTCGAGGGCGGATCGAGTAAGGATTTCGCCAAGGTAAAGTCAATGGCTTTTAACGAACCCGAGGTGATGCATCAGTTGCTGTCGAAGCTGGCCAAGTCGGTGGCGGCGTACCTCTCTGAGCAGGTGCGCAACGGCGCGCAGGCGCTGCAGATTTTTGATACCTGGGGCGGCTCGCTCAGCCACGATGCCTATCGTGAGTTTTCACTGCGGTACATGACCGAGATCATCGAGCAATTGCCTCGGGAGGCCGAAGGTCGGCGTGTGCCGGTCATTGTCTTTACGAAGGGTGGTGGCCAGTGGCTCGAAGCCATTGCCGATTGTGGTGCTGATGCTGTGGGACTGGATTGGACCACCGATATTGGCGAGGCCCGTATCCGGGTCGGTGACAAGGTCTGCCTGCAGGGGAATATGGATCCTACCTTGCTTAATGCTTCACCGGAGCGCATCCGCACAGAGGTCGGCCAGATCCTCAGTTCATTCGGCGAGGGTAGCGGTCACGTCTTTAATCTGGGTCACGGTGTCACTCCGGGAATTAATCCCGAGCATGTGGCCGCGATGGTCAATGCAGTCGTAGAGCTCTCGCCGGCTTACCACTGAGACTCGGGAATGGCGTGATCCATATCGAGCGCTGGAGAGTTGGTGGTCGGCTTGCCGACGACCTTCGCCGGGACGCCAGCCACCGTGGTATGTGCTGGCACGTCCTGTAGCACGACCGATCCGGCCCCCACTTTTGCGCCTTCGCCAACATGGATGTTGCCGAGGATCTTTGCTCCCGCACTGATCAGTACGCCGTCGCCAATCTTGGGGTGACGGTCGCCATCTTCTTTACCTGTCCCGCCCAGTGTGACCGACTGCAAAATCGACACCCGGTTACCGACAACCGCCGTTTCACCCACCACCAGGCCGGTGGCGTGGTCCAGCATGATGCCGTGCCCAAAACGGGCGGCGGGATGAATGTCGATGCCGAACTGTCGTGACATCTGGCTCTGCAAAAACAGCGCCAGTGGCCGTCGATCATGTGTCCACAGCCAGTGACCGATGCGGTGAATTTGCAGCGCCTGGAAGCCTTTGAAGTACAAAAACGGGATATACAGCTCGTGGCAGGCGGAGTCCCGATCGAGGATGGCGTTCAGATCATCCCGAATCGCCCCTCGGATATTGCTGTCATCGCGAAGCGCCTCGAGGATCAGCTCGCGCAACATCATTGCCGGGGCGGACGTGTTATCAAGCAGGTTAGCCAGATGAAAACTCAGCGAACTCTCCAACTCCTCATGATTGAGAATAGTCGCGTGCAGGAAGCTGGCCAGAATAGGCTCCGCGGCAGCGGCCTCGCGAGTTTCACCGCGGATGCGCTCCCAAATGGGATCGCCGTTTTGCATTTGCTTGATACCGTCGCTCTGCGTGGCTGTCATCGGTTCCGCTCCGCGCCTATCAGGGCCCCATGGCAGTGAGGCGAAGGTTAGCGCTTTAGACGGGGCTTAGCTAGATGACGCATTTCCCTCGGAAACGCCACAGTTTTTGGCCGCGATCCCAATACTTTTGTTCGAATAGTGTCATTGGCGTATTGGGGGTGAAGGATGCGGTTTGTCCATGGATACCGATGAGGCCGGTTGCTTGAGCGAACTCTTGCGCGTAAATCTCCCAGTTGGTGCGGAGCTCCAGCGCCCCACCCATCCTGGATAGCACGGGAAAAGCACCATGCCCGTGAACGCGTCGTTTGAACTGCGATGTCTTAGGCCAGGGATTGGGATAGAGCAGCCAATGGCTGTGCAGTGTGATGCCAGCCTCCACTAGGCAAAGCCAAAACGGCTCGGCTTCCGCGCGAAGCAGCAGATAATTTTGCGCGTCACTGGGTTGATGTTTAGCCAGCCGATGAGGGGACTGATCGATGCCGACCACCAGTGCATCAGGGTGTGCTACCGCGATGAGCGCGGTGCTCATGCCGGTGCCGCAGAATGAATCGAGAATGAGCGGCCGGTTGTCACCCTTCAGGCGCTTTTGTAGTTGCTCGAAAGCATCCCGGGTATGCGCGGGGCAGGGTTTACGCCATGGGTTATCTTGATGGCGTAGCACAATCTTTGCGAGATCAGGATAGGGTCCCAGCTGGTCCGTTGAGAGCACAGTCGCAGCTTGCGCAGGCTGATTTGTTTGCGGAGTGTTAGTCACCTTGCCATCATACCCCGCTACCTGATCCTGTCTGGTCCATACTGAAAGCATGCGCGAAGATCTCCGCCCTTTTTGGGTCAAACGCACCTATCTCGCTTTCCGCGCGGCCTGGATCGACTGGTTTGTGCGATCCCGATGTGCTCACCTCGGCAGTCACGCGACCATCATGGCTCCGTGGTATGTCGATATCTCAGGGCCCAACATCCGCATCGGCCATTCGTTTACCGCAATCAACACCGCCAGTCAGCGAGTGCAGATAGGTGTCTGGGGCCGCGAAGCGGGGCAGGGCCGCATCACCCTCGGTAACGCTTGCCTGATGAGTCCGGGTTCACGTATCAGCGCCAGCGACGACATCGCGCTGGGTGATGGCTGCATGCTCGCCAACGGTGCGTACATTACGGATTCAGATTGGCATGGTCTCTACGATCGCGTTGAGCGTGCTGCCGAGCCCACGCCGGTCAAGCTGGGCAATAACGTCTGGGTCGGTGACCATGCAACCGTATTAAAAGGCGTGACGATTGGGGATAACAGCGTGGTCGCTGCTAGAGCAGTCGTAACCAGCGATGTGCCAGCCAATGTGGTGGTCGCTGGCAATCCGGCGAAAGTGGTGAAGACCCTCGATCCGGATACACCGCGCTACACCAGGGCCGATTTCTACGCCGACCCTGACAAAACAGCACAACAGTTTAAAGAGCTTGATCGCTATGTGCTCGGGAAAAACCGCTTCTGGTTCTGGGTCTGGACGCTGATTTATCCGGGCGCGCGTCGCAGGGGCTGAGGCGGCCTCGATCCAGCCGACAGTAATTACAGGAGACGCAGTGGTTCCTCCTCGAGCAAAGCCAGCTGCTCCCGAAGTGCCAGAATCTGGTCAGCCCAGTAACGCTCCTGCCCAAACCAGGGAAAGGCGGCCGGAAAGGCTGGGTCATCCCAGCGTCGCGCGAGCCAGGCGCTATAGTAGACCATCCGGGCCGTACGCAGTGCTTCAATCCATTTGATCTCTCTTGGATCAAAGTCATTGAATTCCTCATAGCCCGCGATGAGCTCCGCGAGCTGCACTTCTTTTTGCGCGCGATCGCCTGATAGAAACATCCATAAATCCTGAATCGCGGGTCCTGTGACGCAGTCATCGAGATCGACGAAATGCGGCGTATCGTCGCGCCAGAGAATGTTGCCCACATGGCAGTCACCGTGCAGCCGAATGCCCTCTTGTGGCGTGTAGTCTGCCATCAACCGCGCTGCGCGATCCACCAAATCCTTGCCCAGACTATCCCAGGCGGGGCGGAGCTCACTGGGTACCCACTCGGTGCTGAGGTAGTCGAGGGGTTCGATCAGCCAGCGCTCCAGCGTGTAATCGACACGCTCCGCGAAGTCGGACGAGCGGCCCACGCCATGCATGCGCCCTAGCGTGCGACCCAGCCCCAGCAGATGGTCAAAGTTATCGAGCTCCGGTGCGTGACCACCCCGACGCGGGAACGCCGCAATCAAAAAGCCCTTCGCCTCCTGTAGTGTCGCACCATCAATTTCCATGGGTGCGACCACAGAGAGGCTGTTGTCGACCAGTTCTTGCGCGAAGGCGTGCTCTTCCAGAATTTGTGTGCGAGTCCAGCGCTCTGGTCGGTAGAACTTGACGATGACCGGGTCGGCCTCTTCGATGCCAACCTGATAGACCCGGTTCTCGTAGCTGTTTAGGGCGAGTAGACGCAGGTCACTACGCAAGCCAATGGCCTCGACGCAGTCGACCACGCAGTCCGGTGTCAGGCTTTCAAAGGGATGGGTCATGGGTCACCCCTGACTCAAAGTGCCTATGTTACCTCGCGGTCGACGGCGCTGACGTTCTCGCGAGGCACCAGATCTCTAGCAATCTCGCCCAGGCATGTCTTAAGGCATCTGCAGCGCCTCTCACCGTAGCGCTTGTGGTCATCAAATCATCGAGCAGCGTAATGTGATGGCCGGCTACTTTGGGATGCGCCCTAAAACGGCTCTTTGCGTCCGAGAGGCGTTCTTTGCAGCTTAGCTCATGTTGTGGCGGGCGGAAGCGCTGGTTACTGAGCCACGATCGCACCGCCATCGGCTCCGCACGGCGGGTTCGGATTGCTTTATCCAGTAACCATGTGTGATCAAATCCTCGACTCACCTGGCGGCGCCATTGGGTCGTGATTAGCACCAGCACGCGCTGGCTGGCAGTGCTCTCTGGTGCTCCAAGGTCTCTGGCGGATTGGGGTAAGTCGTTGACTAGGAGATCTGCGACGAGCGAGGACAGTTGGGGTCGATTCTGAAATTTCCACAGGTGAATCAGGTCCCGTATGCCGGTTCGTATCAGGCAGGGCGCGCGGGCGCTGACCACCGCGGGTGAATGTCTGATGCATGTTGGACACAGCGTCTGCGCCGACAGTTGCGCGAACGCCAATCTGTTGACCTCTGATGAATGGGTGGTCTCGAGGGGCATGGCGCAGCGATTACGGCTGAATGCTGCCTCGCAATCGGCACAGATAGCGCGAGCAGTGTTGTGCTGACGTCGACAAAGCAATCACCAAGCCAGTGCCAGCCACCGTATCGCTTGCACTATGCCGCGTTGAATCGCCGTTGTGTTATTCATTGTCCTTGAATATCCATAGCCCCTACTCGGGTCGACTCGGTGCTACTGCCTTAAACATCCGCGTCGATTGTTTTTATGTGTTGGTTGCTATGTATCAAAAGAGATATCGCAGCCGGCCTTCTCAAGTCGGCGCGACGGGTCGCTTGTATGACGATTCAGTGTGCCGCGCGCCTATTGATAAATGAACGTCACAGTCGGCGAAGAGAGATACATGGCAGCTGAAGCTCAAGAACGCTTGGTAGAGCGATGCGTAATCGATACAGTGAATATTTGAACCAACGCAAGATGCTGCCGTGCCAGAACCTGAATCCCCCACTGATATTGATCACGCGAAGAAGCTCTCGGACGCCGATCAGGCCAAAGTCGACCGTTTTTTAGAGCGGGGAGTGAACTCGGTTGAACGCAAACCCTTTAGGCCGCTGCGTTTAATTTTTCTCTTAATGGCGGTAGTGGCCGGATTTAGTTTGTTGAGTCAGGGCATTGCCCAGTGGGCTGGCATCTACTGATCTAGGCAGGTATCGCCTTGGCCCTAATTTCGCCTTTTGGTATTCTGCGCGCCTCGGTGTGTAGCGCAGCCTGGTAGCGCACTTCCTTCGGGAGGAAGGGGTCGGAGGTTCAAATCCTCTCACACCGACCAATTCTTTTGTAAATAATCAGCAACTTTAAATATCTCTCGCTCCGCGCGGCGGTTCTGTTTCATATCTATCCTAACAATGTCCTAACGTCATGTGTCCAGTTTAAGGGGCGGGGCAGGTCGCCATAGCCCCCATCTGGTATGTATAGGGCTGGTTGGACTTGATGGGGTGTTGAAGGTGTAAAGTATCTAAGTGCGAGTCAAGACCAGCGCAGATTAAATGGAACTGACACTGGACCAAGCTTTACAGCAAGCCATTGCGGCACACAGGCAAGGCAAGCTTCAGGAAGCCGAGCGATTTTACCGCGCCATCTTGCAGGTTCAGCCCAATCATCCTGATGCTAATCACAATCTGGGTGTCTTGGCTGTCGCAGTCGGCAAGGCGATAGATTCATTACCACTGTTTAAACAGGCGTTGGACGCCAATCCTCAGATAGAGCAGTTTTGGCTAAGTTATATAGATGCTCTTATAAAGTTAGAGCGTTTTGATGAGGCCAACCGAGTCTTGGTTGAGGCAGGAAATTCTGGAATGTCTCCAGCGCAATTAGAGTCTCTCCATCAGCAGATCCAGATACCGCCGCCGCAGGATAAGGAGAGCCCCAAACAGGGTCAGACGCTATCGGAAAAGCGGAAAAAGCGCGCAAAGAAAAAGCCAGGTAAAAAGCGAAAAGCACAAGCCGCATCAAATGTGGAGCCGTCACTAGATCAGCGCAACCATCTATTACAGCTTTACCAAGCAGGCAGATTAAAAGAAGCGGAAGCACTCGCCAAATCAATCACTCAAAACTTCCCCGAACACCCATTTGGATGGAAGGCACTAGGAGCGGTGTTGCAGAAAACGGGCAAATTTGCTGAGTCTTTGGCACCTATGCAGTCAGCCGTGAGGTTATCGCCACAAGATGCCGAAGCTCACTATAACTTGGGCACTGCGCTTCAAGAGTTGGGTAGGTTAGACGACGCCGAAGCAAGCCACACAAACGCCATAACTCTGGAGCCCGACTATGCCATAGCCCACAACAACTTAGGTAACACGCTGAGAGCACTTGGCAGGCTAGCCGAAGCTGAAGCACGCCTCAGGCAAGCTATAGCTCTGGTACCTGACTTTGCCGAAGCTCACTACAACTTGGGTAGCACACTCCAAGAGCTGAGCAGATTAGATGAAGCTGAGATAAGCCTCAGGCAAGCGGCAGCACATAGACCTGACTATGCCGAAGCTCACAATAACTTAGGTGCCACGCTCAAAGAACTGGGCAGGTTAGACGAGGCTGAAGCGAGCCTAAGAAAAGCTATAACTCTGAGACCCGACTATGCCGAAGCTCACAATAACTTTGGTGTCACGCTCAAGGAACTGGGCAGGTTAGACGAGGCCGAGAACAGCTATCGACATGCGATAACTTTGAAGCCTGACTATGCCGCAGTCCACAATAACTTAGGTGTCGTACTTAAAAAATTAGGTAAGTCAGCCGAGGCGGAGGCAAGCTACAGACAGGCGGTGGCTCTGGAGCCTGACTATGCCGAAGCTCATTACAACTTGGGTAATACGCTCAAAGAACTGGGCAGGTTAGACGAGGCTGAAGCGAGCCTAAGAAAAGCTATAACTCTGAGACCCGACTATGCCGAAGCTCACAATAACTTTGGTGTCACGCTCAAGGAACTGGGCAGGTTAGACGAGGCCGAGAACAGCTATCGACATGCGATAACTTTGAAGCCTGACTATGCCGCAGCCCACAACAACTTAGGTGTCGCGCTCAAAGAACTGGAGAGATTAGATGAAGCTGAAGTAAGCCTTGGAGAAGCAATAGGTCTGAAGCCTGATTTCGCCGAAGCCCACAACAACAGAGGTGTCGCACTCCGAGGTCTGGGCAAGTTAACCGAGGCTGAAGAGAGCTACAGACGAGCAATAGCTCTAGATCCTGGCTATGCGGAAGCTCACAGAAACCTCGTAGCTAGCAAAGATTTTTCATCTAACGACGAGCAATTTACGCAGATGCAAGCGCTTTATCTTGACCCAAACATTTCTGAGAATGATCGCTGCCATATTTGCTTTGCACTAGCGAGGGCGTCTGAGGACCTGGAAGCCTTCGCTGCTGCCTTCCAGTTCTATGAAGAGGGAAATGCGCTTCGCAAAAAGCAGTTGGGTTATCACAAAGCATACGATCAAAAGCTATTTGAGGAGGTCAAAGCGAATTACCCGCGCGTGCATTCGTATTCGCTTGAGTCAGATATTCATGACTCCAAGCACGTCCCTATTTTTATAGTGGGTATGCCTCGCTCAGGTACGACACTGGCAGAACACATCATTTCATCGCATATGCTGGTTACCGGTGCCGGGGAGCTGCCTTTCGCGTCCCAATTCGGACGTGCAATTGCGGTTGGCCAAACCCCTGCAAATGACGAAGAACTCAAAACCTTTAGAGGACGGTACCTGGAGGCCCTGCAGCAGCGCTCAGCGGGAAGAAAGGTGGTCATAGATAAAACGCCTAATAATTTTCAGTTGCTGGGGCTGATAACTGCAGCGTTACCTGAGGCAAAAATTATCCACGTCAAAAGAGACGCCGCGGCGGTATGCTGGGCAAATTACACGCAATATTTTGTTAGCAACTCGTTGAAGTATTGCTACGGGCTCGATGATATTTTGCATTATCACGAGCTCTATCAAGATTTAATGAAATATTGGCATCAGGTACTGCCAAACAGAATCTATGATCTAGATTACGAGGTCCTTACACAGAATCAGGAAGAAGAAACCCGCAAGTTAATTGGCCATTTGGGTCTTGTGTGGGATGACGCTTGTTTATCGCCTGAGAATAATAAGAGGATGGTGTCTACAGCTTCTGCCACCCAAGTGAGGAAAAAAGTTTATCAAGGCAGTTCTGAGCTTTGGAAACGTTATCGTCCGTATTTAAATGGCGTATTAGATCAGTTGAGTGCAAAAAAGTAGCAGCGGTCTCAATCACCAAAGCCTCTCAAAACCCGTCGTATACCTCACCTCATGTACTGCTTCGACCATGTCGACCGGCACAACAAATTCGTCATGGCCTGGCAAGTAGTTGATTTGACACTGGAGTGTGTCCGTCCATACTTGAAAAGCCGCAAGGCGCAAACCAAATAAAAAGATAAGGGGAAATGATGTCTGAACTTGATATGTGGAATATTTTGGCCGGCTTCATGTCGGGCAATGCGGTCTGGTTTCTAGCCTATGTCGTGGCTACCTGGTTAGGTTTCAGAATGACAAGCAACATCTACATGAATGGCGGCGCACCCATTATTGGCAAGATATTGGTCAGCCTATATTGCTTAAGTGTCAGCGCTTTCATGTGCACGCTCATGGTCAATACCAACGGGCTATTTAGAGACGTTGCAGCAGGGCTAAACACGGTTGGGCAAACGAGAGAGCTTTCTGGTGCCGCTCAGGCATTTATTGAACAAGCCAGTAACGCACCTTCGATGAATCCAATCCAGATGGTGTTCGTGGCGTCTATCATTCTCATGCAGCTTTTGCAGGTGTGGATGAAGAAGGCTGATTGAGCAAAGGATCAGCTCGAGCCCTTTTCTGGCTGTGACGAAACGGGGGCGTTGCCCCCGTTTTTTTATCCGCCGCACTTAGCCAAGTAGCGTGTGAATCACATAGCCGGCAACGACTGACATCAAGATCACCACAAAGTCGCCATGCACTAAGGCGTAGACCACTGGAATACATAGAGCGCCGGCAAGCAGGACTGAGCGGTTCATCGACTGCGTGGCCGCCAGATCGAAATCGCCACCAGAAAAAGAGATATCCACGGCATCGCGCTAGTTTTCATGAGCAAAGGCTACAGGTAAGCAGCGTTTATGGCATAGGGCAGACCGAAGAGGAAGCTCCAGTTGAACACCGTCAGCACCCAAAAATGGATGGGTTGAAGATTTTTGGAGAGAAATAACGCGGCTTGCACCGCCAAGGCACCAAGTGACAACCACAGTAGCGGTTCGCTCATTAACCCCCTCGGTTCAGCGAGTTGTAAAACGTCAGGCCAATTATTGTTACAAACAAAGCGCCGTCAACGCTGGGATTAGAGCAGTCGGCGGGTGACAGTCTTAGATTGTTGAGGCAGCCATTACAAACAGCACGGCCGCTGCTGTAACAATCGAATAAGTATCAAATGTGGTCATGGTGTGCTCCTCCATACTGATGACGCTCAACCCAGGCGTTTTACTCCCCAACTGCTCCTTTTTGGCAGATATTGTTTGTGGGTGCTGCTTGGTGTTTGATGATTGTTACAAGCCAAGAAAGAGAACATCACGATGCGGTTACAGGGTCTAAAGTGTGTAGTGACCGGCGGCGCCAGTGGCATCGGTGCCGCGACGGCCAGGCGATTTGCGGGAGAGGGTGCCGAGGTTTGCATTCTGGATCGAGACTTGCCGGGGGCCCAGGCGCTGGCTTTGGAGTTAGGTCAAGATCATTTCGCCGTTGAACTCGATGTGTCTCTTGAGCCCGCGGTCGAGCAGGCCGCGGGCGAGGTCTATACCCGCTGGGGCCACATCGACGTACTTGTTAACAATGCGGGCTCCGAGCTCAACAAAACCTATAACGAAACAACGGTCGAGGAGTGGGACCGGGTGCTGGACACTGATCTCAAAGGCCCATGGCTTCTCTGCAAGCATTTTGTGCCCGCTATGGTGGAGCGCGGCTCGGGCAGCGTCATTAATATCTCCTCTCTGAATGGGCTGGTCGGCTTTCCATTATCGACTGCGTACGGCAGTGCTAAGGGCGGCCTCGTGGTCTTTACCCGTGACATGGCCATTGAGCTGGCGACCAGCGGCGTGCGCATTAACTGTGTCTGCCCTGGCGTGATCGAAACACCGATGATGGAGCGCTGGACAGATCTGATGCCCAACAAAGAGGAAGCCAAAGCCATGCTGCGTGGCGTGATGCCCATTGGCCGGATGGGTACTGCAGAAGAAGTGGCCAGCGCGGTTTTGTTCTTCGCCTCAGCAGATTCCAGCTTGTGTCAGGGCGCTGTGCTCAGCGTAGATGGAGGCTTCACCGCCCAGTAGCGGGGCGGTGCCTCAGCCCAGCACGCCTTCCGATCGCAAGGTGTTGATGCGCTGGCTGTCCAAGCCAAAGTCGGCGAGCACCGCGTCAGTATGCTCGCCGTGGGCCGGCACCGGACGCGAGGGTTCCAGCCGCTCGCCCCCAAACCGGGGCGGCGCCTTTACAAGGCGGAGCGTGCCAAGATGCGGATGGTCGACCTCAGCGATGCTGTCATTAGCGCTCAGTTGCTCCTGAGCCAGCACCTCGTCGCGGCTGAGACACTTCGCGCAGGGCACCTCCACCTCGCGCAACAGGGCCAGTAATTCATCACTGGTGTACTCGAGGCATTTTTCAGCGACTAGGCCCCGAAAAATGTGCAGGTTCTCCACCAGCTTCTGCATCGTGCTGAAGCGCTCGTCTCCCAGCAGATGCAGCAGGCCAATCGCCTTCAGCATGCGCCCCTGCATCTCCTGATTTGCTGCGGCAACAGTGATGCCGCCGTCTTTGGTCAGCGTGAGATCATACAAAATGTCGATCAGCATACCGCCAGGGATGGCGTCCTCATCGAGCAGGGCATGATTCTGGAAGCCGTCCGGGAACATGAAAAACAGCCCTGAATCGAGCATGGAGAGGTCGATGAGTTGGCCTTCTCCGCTCCGCTCACGGGCGAACAGGGCGCTGGTTACTGCCTGGCAGGCGGTGTATGCGGTGATTTTGTCGCAGAGTAAAGAGCGGATAAACGCGGGGGAGTCATCGCCACCTTGCGTGGCCGCCATCCCCGAATGAGCCTGAATGATCGGGTCGTAGGCGGGTGCCCGGCGGAGCGGCCCCTCGGTGCCAAACCCCGAAATCGCCATGTAGATCAGCCGCGGGTTGATGGTCCTGAGTGCGTCACAACCCAGGTTCAGTGACTCCATCGTTCCCGGGCGAAAGTTATGGATCATTACATCCACCTGAGAGGCCATGTCGCGGATGACTGCCTGACCCGCTTCAGTTTTGAGATCGATCTTGATCGACTCCTTGCCACGGTTGCAACCGGCGAACAATGAGGAGATGTCGCCCTTGCGTGCCCCGATGTAGCGCATGGGGTCCCCCGAGTCACTGGGTTCTACCTTGATCACGCGCGCGCCCTGTTCTGCAAGCATCATGCTCGCGAGCGCCGCAGTGATCATGGTGGAGAACTCAAGAATGGTGATGCCTTCCAGTGGTTTCATATCCGTACCCCGGTGAAGCTTTGTTCTGCTCTGTGGCATGCCACCGGCTGAACAGGCCTACGACTGTTAGAAAATGTTATTAGATGCGTTGGTTATCCCTAACCTAGATCCTAATCTCGCCAAAGGCAATCTCAGCTGAGCTGGCGGAGCAGGCTCGCGAATGTCACCCTTTCGGATGAATAGCCATAACAATCTCATGCGGACTCCCTCCCGTCAGGAGCAACAACATGAATCGACTTTTATTCACTGCGTTATGGGCTGTGATGACCAGCGCACATGCAGACGAGGCGGCGGTGCTCGATAAAGACTTCCATGCGATGATGGCCTGGTTTCCAGGGGTCTATGACAATCAGAAGCAGGTCTACTTTGAGCGAGAGCAAGAGGTCGATGAGGCGCTGCGCCACGAGCGTATTCACCATGTTTTTGAGCCGGTATATCTGCCCGCTTTTGGTGAGCACGTGCTTTATGTGCAGGGGCATCTCAACGACGATCCAGCCCAGATATATCGCCAGCGCATTTACGCCTTTCGGCCCGACTACGAAGAGGGCGCCATCCGGCTGACCATTCATATCCCCAATGATGTTGCGTCACTCGTGGACGCGCACCTTGATCCTGCCAAGCTGTCGGGGCCTGTGGTGTCTCCGTAAAGCGCTCCATCCGTACCTCAGGTTCAGACACCCCTGCAGGTTGTTAGGCGGATTGAAAAAACTTGTCATAAAGGCATCCAAACGCCGCGATTATGCATAGAAAGCCCAATAATCAGTACAAATTGGGTGGCTTTTGTCATGAAAGCATTGGTGAAAAAACACGCCGAAGAAGGGTTGTGGCTGGAAGATGTCCCAATCCCGGTGGTGGGCGGTAATGACGTACTGATCAAAGTACATAAAACCGCCATCTGTGGCACCGATGTGCACATCTATAACTGGGACGACTGGGCGCAAAAAACGATTAAGACCCCGATGACCTCGGGTCACGAGTACGCCGGCGAAATCGTTGAGCTCGGTGCCAATGTCACGGGTCTACAGGTGGGTGACATTGTCTCGGGCGAGGGCCATATTGTGTGCGGCCGATGCCGTAACTGCCTCGCTGGGCGTCTCCATTTGTGCCCTAACACCCAAGGGGTGGGCGTCAATCGTGACGGCGCGTTTGCCGAGTACGTGGTAATCCCCGCGACCAACGTTTTCCGGCCCAGCGTCTATCTGCCCACTGATCTGCTGAGCATCTTTGACCCCTACGGCAACGCCGTTCACACCGCTTTGTCATTCAATATGGTAGGCGAGGACGTCATCATCACCGGCGCCGGACCCATCGGCATCATGGCGGCGATGGTCGCGGGCCACTGTGGTGCGCGCAATGTGATCCTGACTGACGTGAATGAATACCGGCTGGATCTGGCCAAGCGTATCGTGCCCAAGGTGCAGCCCATTAACGTCGCCAAGCAGGAAATCACGCGGAACTTTATGGAAAGCCTGGGCATTCTTGAGGGCTTTGATGTGTGCCTCGAAATGTCGGGCTCACCAGCGGCCTTCAGAGACGTGCTCAGCAAGATGATCAATGGCGGCAACATCGCCATGCTGGGCATCATGCCCGACGATACTGGCATCGACTGGACCGACGTGGTCTTTAAAGGTTTGAACATCAAGGGCATCTATGGCCGAGAGATGTACGAGACCTGGTACAAGATGGTGATGATGATTCAGAGCGGCTTGCCCATCGAGCGCATCATTACGCACCGCTTCCACTACAGCGAGTTTCAGGAAGGCTTCGACATCATGCGCTCGGGACAGTCGGGCAAAGTGATTCTGGATTGGAAGGACTGACATGAGTTATCAGGCAGCCAAAGAGAGCTACGCCGCGGAGATTGCCGAGATCAAAGCCGCCGGGCTATGGAAGACCGAACGCGTCATCGCCTCTGACCAAAAGAATGACATCACCCTCGAGGGCGGCGCCAACGTGGTCAATATGTGCGCCAATAACTATCTTGGTCTGGCCAATAACGCCGAGGTCATGCAGGCGGCGAGCGACAGCCTCAGTGAATGGGGTTTTGGGGCCGCATCAGTGCGGTTTATCTGTGGCACGCAGGGCATTCATAAAACGCTGGAGCAGCGGGTCAGTCAGTTTCTGGGTATGGAAGACACCATCCTCTATGCGGCTTGCTTTGACGCCAATACGGGGCTCTTTGAGACGATTCTCGGGCCAGAGGACGCGGTGATATCGGACGAACTGAATCACGCATCCATTATTGATGGTGTCAGGCTTTGCAAGGCATCACGCTACCGCTACCGCAACAATGACATTGCTGACCTCGAGGCCAAGCTTCAGGAAGCGCGCAACGCGGGCGCCCGGCGAATCCTCATCACGACAGACGGCGTGTTTTCAATGGATGGCACCATCGCCCAGCTGGATGCGATCTGTGATCTGGCCGATACCTACGGAGCAATGGTGCATCACGACGACTGCCACGCCACTGGCTTTATGGGCGATCAGGGGCGCGGGGTGCATGAATACCGCGGCGTGATGGACCGGGTGGACATTATTACCGGCACCTTTGGCAAGGCGCTCGGCGGTGGCTCGGGAGGGTTTACGTCTGGCCGACAGGAGATCATCGATATTCTGCGGCAGCGATCTCGGCCTTATCTGTTCTCTAATACGCTCGCGCCCGCTATTTGCGCGGCGTCGCTAAAAGTCCTCGATATGCTCGAGTCCTCAACGGCGCTGCGCGATACGCTCCACGAGCATACGCGGTACTTTCGCGAGCAAATGCAGGCCAACGGTTTTGCCGTGCCGGAAGGGGACCATCCGATCGTGCCGGTGATGTTGGGCGATGCGGTCGTGGCGCAAAAAATGTCCGAGCGCCTGCTGGAGCTCGGCATCTATGCCATCGGGTTTTTCTATCCGGTTGTGCCCCAGGGTAAGGCACGCATCCGCGTGCAGATTTCCGCGGGTCACACCAAAGACGATTTGGATAAGGCGGTGGCCGCTTTTGCCGCCGCTTATGGTGAGATTGCCGCTTAGGAAAACACTCTCGTGGGCCGGCGGTGTGCTTGTGCCACCCCAAGCTTGGTGAACGGTAAGCCGGTAGATGTATCAGCCCAACCGGTGAGTAGCGCAGTGGGCAAGCGGCCGCGCCAGAGCGAGCGCCGCTTTTAGTTCAGAACGTTGTGGCCCCGTCCGCGCATGCAGTTCTTCACGATTTAATCGGCCTGCGCGCTGGCATTGGCGCTCGCGGCGCGGCGCGGCGGTTACGGCTGGCGGCGGCGATCACGCCCACTCCGGCACCCTTTTTGGCCGCCTTGGACCCCGAACCACCGCTGACGGCAACTGCGGCGGCCCCTCTCACTGCAGTGCCGGCAACAGCTTCACGCTGAGGCGCGTCCGGCTGATTCTGCACAGCAAAGCCCTCGCATTGCTGCAGGTCCATTTGACATTGGTTGTAGTCCTGTACCAGAGACATATCTACCATCACATTGTTGACGTGGGCAGTTTGAGTACCGACAGCCATTGCAGCGGCCATCGACAGCGTCGTTTTGATTGTTACAACGTCACTCCTTGACGCAAACCGTCATGTTCACTGAGCGAGTCAGTTTAACTGGCTTGCCCCGCCACGGATGGCGGGTGGGGCACCAAAAAGTGACAGTTTTAGTCTTGGCGCGGGTAGGCCTTCAAGAACTGCAGCTGGGTCGTATTCACGTTCACCCGCATGCTCGCAGTCTCTTTGGCAAAGGTTGCGTAGGTGGGATGTGCGAATAGCGCTTGCTGGATTTGATCGAGCTGCGTCAGATTCTCTGCGCCCAGATACACCCAGTTGGTGAACATGTCGTTACCGAAGCCGACCAGGTCATTACCCCAAGATCGCAAGCCGACATCTTCAGCCGCGGCACTCATCATCTTGGCGTAGGCTGCGGCATACGCGCGCTGGTTCTGAGGCTCGATGATCACATCGAACTTGGCGAACACGAGATCTTGGTTCCAGTCACCCTCTTCGATCAGCGCAAAGCCCAGATACTCCCGAGTGGGGATCACGCCTGCGGCGTTAAGATCCGCCAAAAACTCCAAGCCACCTGGACAGCTCCGGAAGATCTCAGCAGCTTTTTCCTGATCCGCTGTGTTCTGATAGGTGTTGATGAAAAAGTGCGTTGACTGATACGCACCGTTAAATACCTCCTCGGCCAAACCCACATCGGCAGGATAGGCTTTACCGCAGTCTGATGCATAGAATTTGTCGGTCGCCGCGACCACGGCGGCAGGGTCTGGCGCGATAAAATGATAGAACCCGTAGTACTTACTGTTGGGTCGGTGGTCGTCAGCGAGCGCAAACGTGGAGAAGAGCGCTGCGAGTAGCGTCACAAAAAGTTTCATGTTGTTCCTCCTGGGTTTTGTTTGGCCGCACAGCCCCTGGCATACGGCCCGTTGATTTGACGCTCCTTGTCTCGTGTGAGCCTATGCAGCTTCCGCGTAGAGCTCCTTCATGCCATCAAAGGTCATGGTATCGACGATATTTCCGTCGTCGTCGAGAATTTCATAGATCGGCCCGTCACAATAAGGGCGCAGGCTGAACAAAATCACCACGTCTGTGTCGCCGCCCCCTTCGGTATGCGGTTCCAGATCAGCCTTACCGGCTTTATAGGTGCCTACCGGCCGCACCTCTTTAAGTTCACCCTCTGGTGTGTAGATTCGGTGCTCACCTTTTACGACAAAGGTGTGAAATGCCGCGACGTGGCGATGAAGCACTATTTTTTCGTTTGCCGCAAATCGGAATAATACGTCGACGATTTTGGCAGTCTCGTCGACATCCAGGATCGACAGCCAAACGTGCTCCACGTCGGGCAGTTCGCGCCAGGTAATCGCGTTTTCGTCGAAAGAATTGATGTCCAGCAAGTGGTTCCCCCTTGGATTGATGTTGTTTTTATCCATGTTTACCACAAAAGCATGACGGTAGCTGTCCCTCTCCCTGTTTGCCCTGGTGCAACCGGTTAACGCTCTGGCGTATCGAGTGAAGGCGAGCACTCGACTGAGCGCCAAACTGAAATGGATTTCAGGGTGAGTACCGCTCCGGAAGCACCGCTCCACTTAAGTCGCGTCACGGAAGACCTCGACGCCAAAGAAGGCGTTAATTCACGGTAGGTGGTGATATAGATCTGTATCAGCGCATGGATGATCGCAGCATGGCGACGCTCTACTGGATTGCCCAGCACTGTGGCGACTTTGCGACGGCCAATGAAATTTTGCAGGCCCTCAGACAGCGCATCGAATTGGGCGCTGAGCATCCAGAGCGATTCAAGGTCGCGGCCTAGTCGCCAACTGTATTGCCAGTCATGAGTAGCTCGCCTGCTCTTGCCGGCAGCCGATGCACATCCCATTATGTGCGCTCAGTATGCGAGCATATTAGTCATGAGCAACGACCCCGAGAACCCCAATGGCAAACGCCCCAAGTGGCGTGGCCGGATCGAAGTCTTATTACTGGTGGTCGGCGGTTTGATTCTGCTCATACCTACGCTCGCCATTTTTCTCGCGGGGTAGGGTGACACAATGACCAAACGCTGCGCGCCCGCCACCGAGCGAAACCGCGAAGCGATTTTGGCTGTCCTCCAAGATTCTCTTCGCGATCAGGGTACGGTTTTGGAGATCGCCTCTGGCACTGGGCAACACGCTGTTTTCTTTGCACAGCACCTCACTACGCGTTACTGGCTGCCCACGGACAGCGATGTCGCCAATCTTGCATCGATCGCAGCGTGGCGCGAGGAATCTGGTGCGGCGAATTTATTGCCGCCCCGCCAGCTCGATGTACGCGACGCGGTATGGCCTGTTGAGGCCAATCTCCCCGCGCCGGTCTCGGCGATCATAAATATCAATATGTTGCACATCTCACCGTGGCCCTGCTGCGAGGCACTGTTCGCGGGTGCAGCAGAGATTCTGACTCAAGGGGCTGTGGTGGTGCTTTATGGTCCATTTAAGCGAGACGGGTTGCATACGGCGTCCTCCAACGCGACGTTTGACGAACAGCTCCGATCACAGGATCCGGAGTGGGGCGTGAGAGATCTGGAGGCCGTGGTGGACGTTGCAGTGGAGCAGGGGTTTGCTTATCCGAGGGTCATCGAGATGCCGGCCAACAATCTGTCGGCCGTGTTTGAAAGAGCCTGAGTGCGGCCTAGACAAGGTGGTTAGCAGCGTTTCGTGCAGCGCGCGGACACAGGTGATCTGTCAAATAGAGGGCGAGCAAACAGACAAAACCGGAGTGATACGGGGGTTACGATGAGGAGCCGCTGGTGGCGCGGGATGGCATGGGCCAACTTTGGTTTGCTGGTGGCCGCGGCCCTCAAATTTATCCCGATTGCTATCTCCATTTCCCATGGCATGACACTGAATGCCGATCAGATTGCGAATGGCCTGGCTGATGAGCGGGCCTGGGCGCTCGATCTGATTTCTGACACCCCGTACCTCTTGCTGGTCTGGATGCTGGTTGCACTGCTGCTCCGACGCCAAACTGGCGACGCGATGATCAGACCTTGGCGGTCCGGTGTGTAACACGTGTACCAATAGCCCCCCGAAAGCACTCAGTGTTATCTCAGCAGTGACTGGGACTGGCACTGGAGATGAAGCGCGATTCATCGTTGAGTTGATAGCTAAAAACGGCTCGACGTTGGCGGGATCAGCATCAAACCGCAATCCCGGCGCACTGGCTTTCAGGTACATTGACGGCTATGAGCCATTACTGAGGTGCCTGTTATGGAAGCTTCGCTCGTCGCCGCTGCTGGGATAATTGCCCTGGCCGGCGCCCTGTTTCATGGCGTGGTCGGTGGAAAAATCTACATGGGCCACATTAAAGTCAGTGAGCTCTTGCCGTTGACCCAGTCCCTAAGTCTGGTGTCTTGGCAGATGTTTACCGTTTTTCTGGTGGTGAGTGGTGCGACACTGATTTGCGTGGCAATGGAGCCCGATCTTGCTTTGCTCGCTTACACGGTATTGGTTGGTAATGCGTTGGGTGCAGCGCTCTTTTCCTTATTGGGCGTTATGGGTCACGCCCGGCTTTTAAAATTACCGGGCATGTATCTGATGGGCCTTACCGCGCTGCTCGGCTGGCTGGGAATCGCTTGATTATTCATCGAGTCGATGAGCGTATAGCGAGGAAATGACACCGCCATGCAGGGATTAATGAATTTTATGTCAGAGAGAGTGAAGCGATGATTATTGTGGTTGCAGCGCTGGAATTTGCCAGCCAATCGGATCGAGATGAGGCGGTGGCGCTTGTTGCAGATGTGCAGCGATTGACCCGTGAGGAAGAGCCAGGTTGTAATGATTATTGTTTTGCGCCTGACCCGGCTGTGCCCACCCGTATGCAGGTCTATGAGTTATGGGAGGACAGCGACAGTCTGGCGGCGCATTTCGAGCACCCTTATTATGAGCAAATGGCCAGCTTGCTGCGCGGTGTGGGGTTTGTGAGCAGCACCAATCAAGCCTATCTCATCGAGCGGGGCGAACCGGTTTACACTGAGGATGGCGGCAAAAAGACGGCCTTTTTTCAGAACTGACCGCGCCGCCTGCGTCCCGAGCGGTAACTAGAAGCGCCTTGGGTATTTCGAGGTGGTCGGTCGCCCAATAAGGGCAGGGGTCAGCGGGTTGCAGGCAACACGTCGAAACCCACGGTCATTCGCTCTACGTCGCTTTGTAGCGCCTCGGTGCCGTGCCAGAGATAAGAGGGGAAAATAGCCAGTGCACCTTCCTCCGGTTGCAACCAGTACTCGGGCCCGAGCGGCTTTCTTGCACGAAACCCCGGCTCACCAAATTTAATCCAACCCTCTTTGCCACCTGCGCTGACCACATCAGGCACAGTTAAATAAAAGGCACTACTGAGCCAAGCGTGAGAGTGGTAATGATTTTTGTGGAACCCCTTGTTCCTCAACAGCACAGACCAGGAATCGGAGAATGCGATCTGCCCAGTCCGCCGGCGCGCAAGGGGGTGCGCCTCACTTGGGGGCAGTCCTTCAGTGAAGGAACGGACAGCGTTTGCGAGCGCCACCTTTAACGCGGTGATAACGGGCTCGTCCCGGCTGAACAGGTCATCAAGCGTTTGGGTGCCATGTTGGAGCGATTGGCCTACGGGATGATGCCGCGTGATGTGAAGTGACATCAGGTGATCGCGCAACCTCTGAAGGAATGCCGTGAGACTGTCATGGCCTTCAGGGGTCTCGATGTGCCGCAGGCCAACGTGTTTCTCGTTATCCACGAGTTGATCGTATGCGTCCCGGCGCTCTGCGTAGCGCAGTGCCGTGGCGTAGGTGCCCCAAGTGTCTTGTCAGCATGCTTCGGATGACGTGAGCGGCAGCAAACAGTCAACGGCCTCCTCGTAGTCGGCGTCGGCAGCCATGATCGCTGTAGCCAGCTCAAGCGCATGAGGGGTAGGTCTGGCGGTAGCCGGTGCGCTTCCCGAGCCGCGATCACAGCCTTATCAAACTCGCCCGTTTCACGAAAAATGTGGCTGCGTTCGCAGGCCAAATAGGCGCGAGTCTGGTCGTCGCCGATCGGCACGGCAGCCAATACCTGCAGCGCCTACTCGCCCTTCTGCCCCAGCAGCAACTTAGGGGCATAGGCGATGGCCAGTGGCCCCGCGGCCGGGTGTTGATCCAGTGCTTCAGCGCAGGAGTGCAAGTACTCAGGATGTGCCAGTGTGCTCAGGTAACCGTTGAACCAGTCATGCAGCTCTGGGTTGAGTGGGTCCAGCCGCAGGGCTTCACGGTATGCGCTAACGGCCTCGGTTTCCTCGCCAGACAACGCCAGAGCACTGTCCAGATTGGTTCGCACTTCTGGTGCGGTGGGTGCGGAGGCCACCGCACATTTTAGGGTGCGACTGGCTTCTTTCGGGCGCTCTGACACCTTTTGCATCACGCCAAGCCCATTGAGTGCGGCCGCGTTTTCGGGCTCATGGGCCAGAGCTTTCTCGAAATGTAACGTGGCCGCACGCGTCTGGCCGCGCCGTTGCAATGACTGTGCAAGACCAATGCGGGCATTGGTGTGCTCGGGCAGCTGCTCGAGGATGTCGGTGTAGAGGGTGGTGACCTCTTCAAGCCTGGATATAGCAAGTAGGGAGCGACCTTTGTTAACTCTCGCGGGTAAATGCGAAGGCGCTGCCTCGATGGCGCGGTTGTAGCACGCCAGTGCGTCCTGTTCGCGATCCATCTGCCGGTAGAGATTGCCGAGGTTGGTGACAACGGCTGGTGCAGGATATACATCAATCGATTGTTTTAACGCGACCTCGGCGCCGGCCAGGTCTAGTTGCCCTTTGCGTGCCAAAGCAATCAAATGCCAAACATCGGCGTCCGTTGCTGACTGGTTGAGCAGGGGTGTAAGCAATGCTTCGGCATCGGCGTATTGGTTGCCTTGAATCAAGGCGACTGCCTGATTCAGCTGTTCTGCAGTCGCCATTTAGTGGCCTCTTATCAGCACGAATCCGCGCGTAAAACCTGACCCAGATGGTCTCACAGGGTGTACTCCACTGCATAATGCGCCTTCCGGCATCCCGGGCCTTTCAAACTGCTGCCATATGCTGTCAGCTGAGATAGAAAAATATGAAACCTGTCGCCCAATATCCCATGCTTATAGCAGCGCTGGGCATCATGCTTTTTTCCATGATGGACGCGGTGATGAAAGGGCAGGCG
Source organism: Halieaceae bacterium (assembly GCA_902520195.1). Taxonomy (GTDB): domain Bacteria; phylum Pseudomonadota; class Gammaproteobacteria; order Pseudomonadales; family Halieaceae; genus Luminiphilus. The sequence goes on along the minus strand of CABYND010000002.1, from coordinate 105,537 downwards.
CTGGCGATGGGTACTTACAACGCTATGTTTTGGCGCATGGCCATGGGGGCGTTGATTGTGGCGGTACTGTATTTGCCTACGCGCCCCGTGCCAGCATCGGGGCGAGTGCTGAAAATCCATCTTATTCGGGCCGCACTGACAGCGGTCATGGCTTATTTGTTCTTTTTCGGCCTGACGCGCATTCCACTGGCACAAGCGATCGGCCTGTCGTTCATCGCCCCCATCATTACGCTGTTTCTCGCGGCACCCATTTTGGGTGAGCGCATCGGTGCCAACGCCAAGCTCGCTGCGGTGCTGGGCTTTGGCGGAGTCATGGTGGTTGTCGGCGGCGAGCTACTGGCGGTCGATGAGGGCAGCGATGCGGTAGGGATGGCCGCGGTGCTGATCTCGGCAGTGATGTACGCCTTCAACTTGGTGCTACAGCGCATGCAGGCGTTGGTGGCAAGACCGCTCGAGATAGCCTTTTATCAAAATACCATCGTGTTCCTGATGATGTTGGCAGGTGTACAGTTCGCGGTGTCCTGGCCTGCGAGTGCCTATCAGTGGGGCGGTGCAGCGTTGGCGGCAGGTTTCGCGGTGGGCTCGCTGATGCTGATGTCACTGGCGTACAGGCAGGCCGAGGCGCAGCGGCTGGTCGTAATCGAATACACTGCGTTTATTTGGGCGGCGATATTGGGGTGGTGGTTTTTCGCCGAGCCCGTCACAGCGCGCACCCTTTTGGGCACAGGTTTGATTGTGCTGGGCTGCTTAGTGAGCGCTCGGGGCGGTAGTCGCTAGGCAGAGTGTGCGGAGTGGGGGCTCGCTGTACCGACAGCTGGTATCACATCGCGCTTTGCTTGGCTGCAATAAAGTCACTGTGTGGTAGGTACAGCAGGTCTGCGACTTTACGTATTACGTGCTCCTCGTACTTACTCAGTGCGTTATCCGCCATCGCCACTCGCCACATCATCGCCAGCAAATTACGCTTCTGTTGCGCCGATGCAAGCTCATTTAAGGTGCGGGTGAACTCAAAAAGGCAGGTAGCAGCGTCCGCCTGGTCAACCGCGGCTTCGGTGATGGTGGAGACTTCGTCAGCGCTGAGATTGAACTGCTCTGTGAGTTGCGTAGTGACTGTCTCTTGCTCGATCGCTTCGACTGCAAAATCGGCCCGCGCCACCTCAAACATGAGGGCTGCGCAGGCGAGTTCCAGCGCACGATGTTCGACGTCAGTTGTCGCTGTGTCTTCCTTCCCAAACAGATCCTTGAGTTTTTTGAGTAGCATATGAGGTGTGGTCAGGATCTACCGGAAGATAGATTGCATGTTTTGTCGGTGAATGTTTGCGGCGGTCAACAGAGCAACAATCAAGACAATGCATTCGCCAGCAATTTCGTCCGGCGTCCAGGCGCCGCCATGGGTGGTAGCGGATAAAACGCGACCGGGGATGACCAGCCCGACCAACAGACCGCCCGACATCACCAGGGCCGCTTGTTTTCGGATAGCCCCCAGCGCCAAAAGTCCGCCGACGCCAATGAAAAATGCCCCCGAGTCGCCGATTTGGGTGCTGCGGCCGGTGCCGTCCAGCAGGCTGGCGCCGAGTATTTCCGCTGCGGTAGCCGGTTGCAGCCACCAGATGATGCCAACGAGCAAAAGCCCTAGGCCAGATAGGCTTGTTAGGATTCGAAGTAAGGTCAGCATCATGTTGTCCTCGCAGTTTGCAAAGAGATGTGTCACACCGCCGATACCGCTTTGACGCTGTGACATACTGTCCAAACTGTGGCGGTAAATCCAGCCCCAACAGGAGCGCAGCTGAAGAGACGTCCTCCCCATGAGGCGCATATCGACTTTCAGTGCGAGTCTTACGCTGAGTGTTTTATTGCTGGCTCCGCTCGATGCGCTGGCTATGCAGATATTCGTGAAGACGCTCATGGGCAAGACCATCACCCTCGAGGTGGAGCCGTCGGATAGCATCGAGAATGTTAAAGCCAAGATTCAGGACCAAGAGGGCATTCTCGCAGGCAGAATAAAGCTAGTGTTTGCAGCCAAGATATTGGAGGCTGGCCGGACCCTCTCCGGCTACAACATTCAGAAAGACTCCACGTTGCACCTGGTGCTGCTAGGCCCGCCCAGTGTTCCGGTCCCCACGTTACCGGCACCCGCTCTGGCTGCACTAGTGCTTGGTTTGCTGGCGCTCAGATGGCGGGCGAGAGTGCTAGCGACCCAGCTTGTCCCGCAAGCTGTAGAACAACATCCCTGCCACAAGACCCGGCCAACGCAGCAGCGTGCCACCAGGGAAGCCTTGGGTCGGCACTGACGCCATCAGGTCAAAACCGCTGGTATTGCCATCTATGGCTTCCGCCAGCAAATGCCCCGCCATGGTCGCAGTGGGGACCCCATGACCCGAGAAGCCTTGGGCGTACCACAGATGTTCACCTATGCGTCCAAAGTCTGGCATGCGATTCATTGTGATACCCACGGCGCCACCCCAGCCATACTCCACGTCGATCTCCTCAAGCTCCGGATAGATATTGAGCATATGGGGCCGCACGAAGGCCTTGATGTCTCGCGGGAAGCGGCTCGAGTAGTTTTCTCCGCCACCGAAGAGCATGCGGCCGTCCTCAGAAAGCTTCCAGTAATTGATGACGAACAGCGTGTCGGACATCGACAGGTTGTCGCGGTTGATTCGTGGCAGCAGATGGGAGGGCAGGGGCTCGGTGGCGATCACGAAGTTATTGATGGGCATGATGTTGCCGGCCAGCCGAGGTATGAGTTTGCCGAGGTAGGCATTGCATCCGAGCACCACGTGTTGTGATTTCACATGGCCCTGCGCAGTTTTGACTTCGCCAGACTGGCCGTTAGGTGCCGGCTGAGCACGGCTGTGCTCGTAGATTCTGACGCCTGCCTGGGCTGCGGCCCGCGCTAACCCCACGGCATATTTTAGTGGGTGCAGGTGTCGGCAACCGTTATCCAGTAAAGCGCCATAGAAACCTTGGGCGGTGGTTAGTTCTGCCACCGCGTCAGGTGACAGGTACGAGAGCTGCTGGTAACCGTATTGAGACTCGAGGTGCTCGAGCTCCTCCTGCAGTTCTCCGGCGTGGCTTGGCTTGGCGGCCAAGTGCAGGTTCCCGGAACCCAGCTCGCAGTCAATCTGGTGCTCGTCGATCAACTCGCAGACTTTCTCTACCGCGTCGAGCCCGAGTTGCCAGAGACCCTTGGCGGCCTCCAACCCGACCCATTTTTCGATGCTGGCTTGATCCGCCCTTTGGCCGGTGCCGACATGCCCGCCATTTCGGCCCGAGGCGCCCCAGCCAACCCGCTGGGTCTCCAAGAGCACCACGTCGTAGCCCTTTTTCTTCAGGTGCAGGGCCGCAGAGAGGCCGGTGTAGCCGCCGCCAATCACGCACACATCGGCAGTTTCCTCGCCTTCTAAAGACGGGAACGAGGGCAGAAGCGGCGCTGTGGCGGCATACCAGCTATCGGGGTATTTCCCTGCTGTATGGCCGGCGATTCGGTCATTCATGGATGGCATTATGCCGCTTGCCGGTATTGAGACGCCATCCGATACTGTGCGCTTGTTGAGCTGCCCGCGGGGCGTTATGAGTGAGCCGAACCATAACACGGCATCCAATCAAGCAGGTGCGTACAGTCCTGAGGGCGCGAATGACGCTTCGCAGGTGCCTTCTGCTGATATAGCCACCATTGAGGCGTGGCTGAAAGAGCATAAAATCTCCGAGGTGGAATGCCTCGTTCCCGACATGACGGGCAATGCCCGTGGCAAATTTATACCGGCGCATCAATTCACTGCGGATCGGGAAATCAAACTACCCGAATCCATCATGGTGCAGACTGTGACCGGTGAGTACACCGACGACCACTGGGATTTCGTTGAGCCAACCGATACTGACATGTTGCTCAGACCCGATGCCTCTACCTTGAGATTGGTGCCCTGGGGCCGTGAGCCCACCGGGCAGGTTATTGCCGATTGCTACAAGGCCGATGGCGAGCCGCATCCGCTGTCGACTCGTAACGTGCTGCGTTATGTGCTGGGGCTCTATGAAGAGGCCGGTCTCAAACCGGTGGTGGCGCCCGAGGTGGAGTTCTATCTGGTCAACAAAAACACCGACCCCGACTATGAGCTGATGCCGCCCAAAGGCCGTTCGGGTCGCCGCGAGGTCGCACGTCTCTCCTACAGCATCGATGCCGTTGCAGAGTTTGAGGATTTTGTTGAGGACATGTACGACTTTGCAGACCAGCAGCAGCTGGATGTCGATACGCTGATTCATGAGAACGGCGCCGCCCAGTTGGAGATCAACTTCAATCACGGCGACCCGCTGGCGATAGCAGACCAGGTCTTTGTCTTCAAGCGCACGGTTCGCGAGACCGCACAGCGATACAACATGTACGCGACGTTCATGGCAAAGCCCATGCAGCGCGAGCCAGGTTCGGCCATGCATATTCACCAGAGCGTGATTGACTCGGAGACGGGCAAAAATATCTTTGCCACCGACGATGGTCAGCCGAGCCAGGCGATGATGGAGTTCATGGGTGGCCTGCAGCGGTACACGCCCGAGCTCATCAGCTTCTATGCGCCTAACGTGAACTCATACCGTCGCCTTGCGCCCGATATCTCGGCACCGATCAACTTGAGTTGGGGCTTTGATAACCGCACCACCGCATTCCGGGTGCCGAATTCCGATCCGGCGAACCTCCGGATTGAAAATCGTTTCCCGGGTGTGGATGCCAATCCGTATCTGGCAATCACGGCGACCTTGGCCAGCGGTCTTTTGGGCATGCGCCAGCATTTGCAACCCACAGAACCGCATCAGGGTACTGCTAACGAGGACAGTGTTGGTGTTGCCCGGACGCTGGAAGAGGGCGTGCGAAAATTGAACAACACCCCTGAGCTACAGGCCATGATTGGCGAGCTCTTTATGCGCGCATACGCTGCAGTGAAGCTCGATGAGTTCGAAGAGTTCAACCGCGTGATCAGCTCCTGGGAGCGCGAGCACCTGCTCCTTCAGGTATAACGCGGTGCAAGCAAGACTGCCCCGATTGTGTTTCGGCTATTGCGCGTGACGGATTCGGACCTCGGTTATCAGATTTTTCGTTGGGTGAAATATCTCACCTATGCGCTACTGTCGTTGAATATCTTTTTATTTCTCTCGGAAGAGATCAGCAGCGCGCGATTTGCCATCGCGAGCGGCGAAGATGTGGTGATGAGGGCGCAACTTTTTTCCGCCACGTTGGATACTCTCGCCTGGGTCATCTTGTTACTCCTGTTTGAGCTGGAAACAGCAGTCATTCCCGACGAACGCTTAAAGGGCCTCCTGCGTTTTGGCATTCACGGTATGCGCATGCTGTGTACTGCAGCAATCGTGGTTGCGTTTCTCGGTTACTTTGGGGAGTGGCTTACATTGTTGCCCAGTGAGCTCTTGGTCGGAGAGACCTGTGCGCGGGTCAATGAAGGCTGGTCCTACATGGTCAAGCTCGATGATTTTGTATCGCTCACGGCCGAGAACTGCGGTCAGTTTGGCGCCGATACGAGGCTTGTTATCGGTCTAGACCGGGTGATCGCCTCGCCCGCAGGATTACTTAAAGGTCAGAGACTGGCGCTGGTGGACGTCATTAATTCTGCTGCATGGATTCTGGTGGTGATCTTGTTGGAGATCGAAGTGAGATTACTGACTCGATGGGGAGCCGGCTCCCGACCGATGGCGCGTCTCGCCAACAGTCTGAAGGTCGTGCTCTACACCACGCTGGTGGTGGCAGCGATTTATTGGGGCTTCAAGGGCGATTTCCTGGACTTCTGGGACGCCGCGCTCTGGCTGTTCGCCTTCGTTTTTATTGAGCTCAACGTCTTCGAGTGGCAGCAGGAAATTCGTGACCAGACCGAAAGTGCCTAAGGGCCCGTCTGACTCAGAGTTCTTCGCCGAAATCGAGGTCGTAATCGCCGAGCTCTTCTCGCAGTCTCAGCATCTCCAGGCGCTCCTCAGCCCGTCGACGCTTCGCTGCTTTCAGCGCTTTTTCGGTGACCGCCTCGGCAAAATCCAGTGACTCAAAGTCCTCTTCTGCCAGTTCGCTCATACCCGGCTCAAAAAACTCCTCGGCCGGTTCTTCCGTTACCGCAGTGGTATCTCTCTCACCCATAAATCACCTCCCGATGATCCTGAACAAAAGACCAGCGACGGCCGCTGGTTAGCGCCATCAGAGCGCAGTGTTATTCAGGTCACAAGAAATTTTTTGGTCTGAAGGGGTATATCGCAAATAACAAATTAAGCTAAATGCCGTGCTTGTTTTGGATGTATAAAGGCCAGTTCCCCCTGACGATTTTGCTCTAATAACGCGCAACGCAGGTTGGCGCAAGTAGTTGGTTGTTTACCCAACAGCCGGTGGCGTATCAGTAACCGCATCGCTTAGAAGGCGGCTTCTAAGTGGGTGAGCGTCCGCTCAATTGCGCGGCGATGGTCTCGACGATCTCGTCAGGCGTTGCGTCATCGCAGTCGATCACGATTTCACCGTATCGCTCGTAGAGGGGCACCCGCTCCTCGTAGAGGTCATGAAGGGTTTGCTCGCCCTCGGCGGCGATGCCACGTTGGGGTGCGAGGGATACGCGGTACTCAATCGTGTCGAATTGCGCGCGCAGGTACACCACGATAGAGGCAGCGCTGAGCCTGGCCATGATGGCCTCGCTGTAGACCACGGAGCCGCCGGTAGAGATCACCGAAGGGAATAGGGGCATGCCAGTTAATACCTGCTCCTCGATGGCCCGGAACGTCGCGTTGCCCCTGCCATCCATGATTTCTTGAAGTGACTGGCCTTCCTGCGCCTCGATCAGGCCGTCCGCATCCACCAGCTCAAGATCCAACCGCGCGGCCAAGGCGGTGCCGATGGTGCTTTTGCCGCTACCCGGCATACCAATCAGTGAAATGATCTTATCGGTGGCCACAGGGGTCAGGGTTCCTTTGCAAAATCGCGTCACGCCAAGCTTCTACGCGTCTAGCGTACCCGACACTCAATGCAATTTATTGACAGAAAGCGCGAGCAGCGAGCAACGCTATTCGTACGCGAAGGGTCGCGTGACCGATCACCACTGCTACCGAGTGTCGCTACAGGGGAGGTCGTGTATTGGGGTAAAAGGGCTTTGGAGTAGGGTTAGTTGGCCCAGTCTCGCTCGGCCTTGAACTGCTGAGAGAGATACTCCATCTGATCCGCTAGGACCCGCTCCTTGGCTAGAAAATGCCACTCGTAAGTGTTGGGCCTGAAGGGCACGGCAAGAAGAGGCATGTGGGCCTCTTCAGGCGTCTGGCAATCTTTCAGCCAGTTGCAGCGTTTGCAGGCCGCGACCACGTTTTCCCATCTGTCGCTGCCGCCGCGAGAAATGGGCACGACATGATCCCGCGTGAGTTCACTGCGGCTGAACTGACCCCCGCAATAAAGGCAGCGATGATCATCGCGCCGAAACAGCGTGCGGTTACATAGCGGCGGCGTGAAGTGGTTCATCACCCGCCCTTCGAGCGCGACAATCGGTTGCAGGATAATTTCTGAGCGAATGCCCGTGAGGCGTTGGATGCCCCCGAATACCGGGGGGAGGGATTCGCCGATGCCATACAGAACATCACCGCGGGCGTAGGCGGTCACCGCCTCGTTCAATGTCAGCCATCCTCGGGGTTGACCTGACACGTCCAGCTTGAGTATAGCTTGCATGGGTTTCGCTCACTGGTTTTTTCGACGTTACTGAAAAAGCCAGCGCGTGACAATCACTGAAACAGAAAATTCATCGAGCTTACTGGGCCAGCCACTCGGCGCTGACCAGTTCCTGCTCACCATGGAACACCCGCCCGCAGAACCGTTCGCCCGCCTGGATCGCACCCACGCCTGCTGGCGTGCCGGTCATTACGATGTCGAAATCTTCCAGAACCAGAAACTGATTGGGCTCTTTGAGAATCACGTCGGGCGGGTAAAGCATGAGGTTGACATCGCCCTTTTGTCGCACGGCATGGTCGACCACCAGTTCCACGCCAAGTTGAGAGAGGTCCTTGGGTGCTGCGGCAAACTCGCTGAACAATGCCGAGCCGGTGAACGCTTTGCTGCGCTCCCAAGGCAGCCCAGCGGTTTTCAGCTTTGCCTGGGTCTCACGTTTGGTGAGATCCAGACCAAAGCCGACGCCTGCGACTTCCCCCCCCTGCATCAGGAGGCAAATTTCTCCCTCATAGTGCAGCGTCTCATCAAGTGCCGCGAACAACTCAGTGCCAATTGACGTCGCCGGTTTCATAAACACGACCATGTTCTCGGCGGGGACTGTTGCCATTTCCTCGATATGGGCGGCGTAGTTTTTGCCTACGCATACCACTTTTACGGGACGCACCGACTGCCCTTTGAACACCACTGATCCCATGACGAGTCCTCCAGAACAAGCCGCACTATAAGCCCCCTAAAAGGGGCTGTCCGCATCGCCTATTGTTACCGGTTGGGTTAATCTTGCGCCCCTTCCCAATAACAAAGTCACTTCAGGGGGATGCATGTTGCGTCAGATTTTGCAGGTGGTTGTCTTACTGATCGGGTGGTTCAGCGCCGAGGCAGGCGCTATGGAGCGTCCCAATATTTTGGTGATTTGGGGTGACGATATCGGTTTCTGGAATTTGTCCACCAACAACATGGGCATGATGGGCTACCAAACCCCTAACATTGATCGTATTGCTGACGAGGGCGCCAAGTTCACCGACTACTATGGGCAGCAAAGCTGCACTGCGGGACGCTCTGCCTTTATTACCGGACAGTCCCCGATTCGCACAGGTCTAACGAAGGTGGGTGTGCCGGGCGCTGATCTGGGCATCCGGCCTGAAGATGTGACCCTCGCCACGCTCCTAAAAGAACAAGGCTACGCTACGGGTCAGTTCGGCAAGAACCACCTAGGGGACCGCAACGAGTTCTTGCCTACCGAGCACGGTTTTGACGAGTTCTTCGGCAACCTCTACCACTTGAATGCCGAGGAGGAACCTGAGGATCCGGACTACCCCCAGACCCCGGCTTTTCGTGAGCGCTTTGGGCCCCGCGGAGTCGTCCACAGCTTTGCCGACGGTCGCGTAACGGATACCGGACCGCTCAACAAAAAGCGCATGGAGACGGTCGATCTTGAGTTCCTCGACAGCGCCCAGCAGTTTATTCAGCGCGCGGTGGCGGATGATAAGCCTTTCTTCGTTTGGTTTAACTCCACTCGCATGCATTTTTGGACGCATACCCCGAAAGAGGAAGAGGGCTTGTCCGGTCAGGGGTTTTATAACGACGCCATGGTGGGTCACGACAATCTGGTCGGCCGATTGCTGGATCAGCTCGATGAGCTCGGCATCGCGGATAACACAATCGTTTTTTACAGCACCGACAACGGGCCGCACTTTAACACTTGGCCCGATGCGGCGATTACGCCTTTTAGAAGCGAGAAGAACACCAACTGGGAAGGGGGTTTCCGGGTGCCAGCCATGATTCGTTGGCCGGGCAAGATCCCCGCGGGCACGATTCTGAACGACATGATGTCGCACGAAGACTGGGTGCCCACGCTGATGACTGCGGCGGGTCGACCGACGGTGACCGAAGAACTGAAGGCCGGCGTGAGCATCAATGGCCGTGACTATCATAACCACTTGGATGGCTATGATTTCCTGCCTTACTTCACGGGTGAAGCTGACCGCGGCCCACGGAATACCTTTTACTATTGGAGCGACGATGGGTTACTGACCGCGATGCGGGTTGGCGACTGGAAGGTCGTCTTTGCCGAACAGCGCGCCAAGGAATTTGATGTGTGGCGAGAGCAATTTCAAACGCTGCGGATTCCCAAGGTGTTCCATTTACGGCGCGACCCTTTCGAACGGGCCGACGAGCACTCCAACACTTACAACGACTGGTGGGTGCGCACAGCACTGCCGCGTTTGACGATGGCGCGGGTGCAGCTACAGGGTTTTCTTGAGACGCTGAAGGTGTATCCGCCCCGTCAGCGCCCTGCGACCTTTACCATCGATCAATTGATGGAGCAGCTATACGAACGCGCCGAGTAACGGCCTAGAGCGCTGACTGAGAAATAAAAAAGCGAGCTGGAAGGCTCGCTTTTTTGGTTGAGGGTCTTGTGGGCGATCAATGCGCGCCGGACGGGTCGACCTCCCAGCTCTCGGTGAGGAAGGCGTGTACCACGCCGCCATCTACCGCGATGGTCTCACCCACAACGTAGTTACCTGCGCGCGATGCAAGGTAGATGGCCACGCCCGCCATGTCCTCGTCATTACCGATGCGGCCCGCTGGTACATGCTGGCCCACGATATCGCCCAAATCCCGCGCGGCTTTATTCATCTCAGAGGCAAACGCGCCGGGTGCTATACCCGTGACCAGAATGCCGTCTTTCACCAGTCGCGCTGCGAGTCGCTTGGTTAGGTTGATGACCGCCGCCTTGGAGGCTTGATAGCTATAGGTTTCCCAGGGGTTCAGCCGCAGGCCGTCGATCGAGGCGATATTAATTACCTTTGCTGGCTGCTCATCCGATGCGCCGGCTTTCAGCAGGCCGTGCATTGCCTGGGTCAGGAAAAAGATTGACTTCACGTTGAGGTCCATGACCTTGTCCCATCCCGCTTCAGGAAAGGTTTCAAAGGACTCGCCCCAAGCGGCGCCCGCGTTATTCACGAGAATATCGATGTCGGATTCATGCTCGGCCATGGTGGCGGTCAGGGCCTTGCAGCCGTCGACGGTAGAGATGTCCTGCGGTACGGCAATACAGTTGGGCCCCAACTCCTCGGCGACGGCCTCGCAGACGTCCGCTTTGCGGCTGGAGATGTACACCTTGGCGCCTTGAGCAATAAACCCGGTGGCGATCATCTTGCCGATGCCCCGGGAGCCGCCGGTCACCAGCGCGGTGCGCCCAGCCAGAGAAAAGAGAGATTGGGTATCCATGAACAAGATCCTGTGTGAGGAGGTGGGAAGAGCCGAGGCTCAATTGGCACGGATTATGCCATAAGTTATGGCGTCCTCAGCCTACCGACGCGCTGTCACCTGCCAAAATTGGCCGTCGAGGGTCACTCCAGCGTCTTCGCTGTAAAAGGGGGCGACCGCATCAGCCACTTTGTCACGAACCGGCTGTTGTAGGTCCTCTGGCGCCTCGCGCACCATCTGGGCGATCGGGCCAATCTGAACCAGCCGCTCGACAATATCGGTAAGGCTCAAACCGCGTCCGAAGGTCAATGGCTGTTCTAGCGGCGTCACGGCGACGTTCCCAAACCCCGCGCTGGTCAGCACGTCCGTAACATAATCAGCCTCCTCAAACGCGAAGGGGCCCGGGGTGCGCGGCGGCATCTCGGGGGGTGCCGGCAACAGCTCGAGGGCCGCCATCGCCGGCACGGTCATGAATGGGTTCACGGCGCGAGGTTGCCAGCAGCAAAACGCGAGACGGCCTGATGTTCGCAGAGCGCTCCAGATATTGGCGAAGGCGGCGACCGGGTCTTCGAAGAACATTACGCCAAAGCGCGAGAAGACCACGTCATAACGCTCTGGTGCGAAAGCGTGGGTTTGCGCATCTGCTTCGACAAACTGAATCGAGCTGTGTTCAGCCGCCAAGTGACTCGCAACGGCCAACATGGGTGCGGAGATATCGACTCCGGTTACCGAGCCTTCTGCTCCAACCCGCTTGGCTAGGCTTAGCGAGGTGTGGCCACAACCACAGCCAATATCGAGGACGTCTTCTCCAGGCTGGGGCGCCAGTGTGTCCATTACAGACTCACCTAGTGGCTGCAACATGGCTTCCATGAGCGCGTCGTGGGTGACCCAGTTGTGGCCCGTCTCGCCGTTCCAGAATTCGATTTGTGTGGCGTTATCTATCGTCATGTCAGCCTCAGAGACTCAGAGGTGAAGAAATTCAGAGATGTATGAAAGCAGAGATTGAGGGATTTATAAATTCACAGGTTCGAAGTTTTAAAGCTTGAGAGTTTTTAAGGTTAAGAAGCTCAGGGGTTTAGAGACTCAGAGACTTAAGGACTGCGGGATTGAGAGGTTTAGAGGCCCAGGGGTTCAGAACCTCAGAGGTTCATGGGCTCAAGGCTTCGGCAAGATGCCGATCGCCTCGGTTTCCAAACTGCCCAGATACAGGGTGTCGCCACAAGGTGTGACACCGGTGATATAGAGAAAGGGGTTATCCTGGTCCTGCAGGTTATGAGTAACCTCGCCCTCAAGGTTCACGCCAACAACAAAGCTCGCGGGCTGGGCGGCGGCTTCGAGCCAGGGGATGGGCAGGAAGGACAGTAGCGCCCTCAGTCGCGGCAAGGGGGCTAGTAAATCTACGCTCGCGCGCAGTGAAGGCATGGCAATCCAAAAGGTGTCCTCGCCGTCAAAACGGATGTTGTCCGGCGTACCCGGCAACTCGTCGACAAAGACATCTCGCTGGCCAGCTTTTGCGCCCTTCAGCCACAGCCGATGTACCCGGCCCATGCCCGTCTCATTGACCAGTACATAGTCCTCGTTGGGGCCCAGGGTCACGCCGTTGGCAAAAAAGAGGCCGTCCATCATGACCTCGGTCTGTTGTGTTGCCGGGTCGTAGCGGAGCAGTCTGCCGGTGCGGCTACCTTCAAAAAAATCGAGTGCGACCTGTGTGTAGTTAAATCGCTGGCTGGCGTCGGAGAACCAGATGCCCCCGTCGCTGTCGACATCAAGATCGTCGACAAAGCGCAACGGTTCCCCGTCGAGCACAGCGGCCAGCACGGTAATCGCGCCATTGGCATCCATATGGAGCAAGCCGGCCATGGAGTCAGCAATCCAGAGGCCGTCCTGCCCATCGGGTCTCAGACCGAGCGGCCGCCCGTCCGTATTGCCTATCTCCAACCACTCCGAACCCGTGTCGGACCGCAACACGGCACCACCATCTAGACTGGTGTAGAGCCTACCCTCGGCATCACAGGCTACGTGCTCGGGGGCAGTGCCGACCGGGACCTCGGTAATCGCCGACAGCGCCCGATTGGGCGCAAACACGCCGGTCAACCCGGGGTTAGGGGGCGGGGTCCAAATTACGGCACTCACAGGCGCCCACTGAGGTAGCAAAAACAGGGCGCCCAGCCCTAGAGCAATGAGGCTGATCGCAACTGTCGCGGTGCGTTTCATAGCCCGAGACCTCGGTCACATGCCATCCGGCGTGGTGCTGGGGGGTGGTTCTGAGGTTGACGCGCAGCCCATACTCAGCAGGAGGGTCAGGGCGCTTCCAATAGCAATCATTTTGTTCATGGTGTCTATCCTCTTCATCGATCCTTGATAGGGAGCTGCGTTCGGGCACCTTTTATAGCCTACTTATCGTGATCTGCTTATGGTGAAAAGTCGAGTCGCGATACGATCCGCGTTTTTTTCAGCGGTGGCGAGCAATTCCAGAGCGCGGAGGCATTGTAGCGGGGCGTTCTTGAAGCACCCGCAACACAGCAGTATTCTCGTCCCCATTAATGCTGAAAAGTCAGTGCGGTGTGTGCCGCCAACAGGAGAGAAGCCATGAATCAGGCCCTACCGAAACGCGCCCAGTTCCGTCATATGAAAGATGGCACACAGGAAGATTGGGAAATCATCGGCGCCGAATTTTTCGAGTTTCGGGGTGACGTGTGCAAACGGATTAAGTCTCATCTTATCTTGCTTGAGGGTGATTGCGGAGGCTTTGCCATAGACCGACTGACCCACAGCCTGCAAACCGCCACACTGGCCCATAAAGACGGGAAAGATGAAGAGTACGTGGTGTGCGCTTTGTTGCACGACATTGGTGACACGCTGGGCCCTGCCAACCATGCTGATGTCGCGGCTGTGCTGCTCGAGCCCTACGTGAGCGAGGCCAACCACTGGATGGTCAAGCACCACGGCATTTTTCAGGGGTACTACTTTTTTCACTACATGGGCCTCGATAGGGATCTCAGGGATCAATACAAGGACCATCCTCACTACGAGCGCACGTTGGAATTCATTGAAAAATACGACGCCCCCGCCTTCGACCCCGACGCGGAGTGCTACGAACTGTCATTTTTTGAACCTATGATGGAGCGGGTGTTTAAAGAGCCAAAGCGATCGCTGTATATCAGCGATTCTGTTTGATCCGTTCCCGGTGGGCTCTGCGGTGGAGCCCGTCGTGAAATTGCTGTTCATTTGCACCCACAACCGTTGTCGCAGCATTTTATGTGAGGCCATTGCGTCCCAGCGTGGCGCCGGTTCTCTTCAGGCGGCCAGCGCGGGTAGCGCTCCGATCGATGCCGTGCATCCTTTAACCCTGCGCTATCTCGAAGAGCGCGGTTATTTAACGAGCGGATTGCAGAGCCAGTCATGGGAGGACCTCGCCGCTTTTAACCCTGATCGCGTGGTCACTGTCTGTGATAGTGCAGCTGGGGAGACCTGCCCGCTCTGGATGGGTGAGGTCGAAAAACATCACTGGGGGCTGCCCGACCCGTCCCGCGCAGAAGGCAGCGCCGCGGCTATTCGCAGCGCATTCATGGCGGTGATTGATCGCATTGAGAATAAAGTCGATGAGTGGGTTCGAGAGATTGAATCCTGAATGTGTGATGCATGGCTGTGAAAGGAGTTCGCGATGGGCATTTTTGAACGGTACCTGAGTGTTTGGGTCGGCCTCTGTATCCTACTCGGCGTTGTGCTGGGTAACGCCGCGCCAGACGTTTTTACGGCGCTTGCCGCCTTTGAGTTTGCGCGGGTCAATCTGGCAGTAGCGGCGCTCATCTGGATCATGATTTACCCGATGATGGTGCAGGTCGATTTTGGGTCGATCCGAGATATTCGGAACAAACCAAAGGGTCTGATCATCACTTTGGTCGTAAATTGGCTGATCAAGCCCTTCACGATGGCGGCCCTCGGGTGGTTGTTTTTCAGGGTGTTCTTTGTGGATCTCGTGGATCCGGAAACTGCGACGGAATATATCGCCGGGATGATTTTGCTGGGGGTTGCACCGTGCACCGCCATGGTTTTTGTGTGGAGTCATCTGACCAAAGGGGACGCGAATTACACCCTTGTGCAGGTCTCTGTGAATGACCTGATTATGATTTTTGCCTTTGCTCCGCTGGCGGGGTTTCTTCTGGGCGTGACAGATGTGGTGGTCCCCTGGGAGACGCTTCTCCTTTCCGTCCTGCTTTACGTTGTGATTCCGCTGGCTGCCGGCATAGTGACGCGGAAGGCCTTGTATCGCCCCGACAGTCCAGAGCGGCTAGCGTCACTGTTGAATGCGCTGAAGCCCTATTCGATAGCAGGCCTGCTCGGTACGGTGGTGCTGCTATTTGGCCTTCAGGCCGAGACTATCCTGGCGCAGCCGCTGGACATTGTGCTGATTGCGATCCCGCTGCTTATTCAAACCTACGGAATCTTTGCTGTGGCCTATCTTGCGGCGCGCTGGTGGCGGTTAGAGCACGCGGTGGCGGCGCCTTGCGCACTCATCGGTACCTCGAACTTCTTTGAGTTGGCCGTGGCGGTCGCGATCAGCCTGTTCGGCCTGCACTCTGGAGCTGCGTTGGCCACCGTGGTAGGCGTGTTGGTTGAAGTGCCGGTGATGCTCTCGCTGGTGGCCATTGTGAATCGCACACGCTGGTAGCCTGATCCGGCGTCGCGAGGGCGGCCCCGTCCTGATAAGCTCGGCTCAATAGTGAGTGCGTCGCGATGGCCTCGCGGTCGTGATCCCACAAGACTACAGAGCACAATAATAAGGAGAGGCGTCATGACCGTGGCCTATCAACTCGAAGAAGCGGGCACCCGCTTGAGCCGCACCGCCATTGAGCGCCGCCCGCTGGGACCGCGGGATGTGCGGCTGGATTTGAAGTTCTGCAGCATCTGTCACTCCGATCTCGTTGCGGCCAGTGACAAACTCGGCGGTGGCATATTCCCCATGGTGCCTGGACACGAGATGGTGGGCACTGTCAGCGAGATGGGCGCAGAAGTGCAGGGTGTGTCAGTCGGTGACAAGGTCGGAGTAGGGTGCATTGCCGACAGCTGTCGAAGCTGCCACTCCTGTGACACTGGCGACGAGCACTATTGTGAAACCGGTTTTACGCTGAGCTTCAATAGCAAAGACCGCGAGGGGCACGTGAATTACGGCGGTTACGCCTCCGACTACGTGATCGATTACGACTACCTCGTACCCATCCCGGCCGACGCGGATCTTGCGCGTATGGTGCCGCTGCTGTGTGGCGGCATCACGGTGTATACCCCGCTGAAACGCTTCAACGTCGGCCCGGGTACGACCATGTGTGTGTTGGGTATGGGTGGGCTTGGCCATCTCGCGATCCAGTTTGCCAGCGCTATGGGTGCTCGCGTGATTGTGGCCTCTCGCTCAGAAGCCAAGCGCGCTGACGCCACGCGTCTGGGTGCGGAGGTGGCACTTGACCCGGACTCCGAGGATTTGCAGGCGTGGATGGGGCAGGTGGATCTAATTCTGGATACGATCTCCAATCCGCACGATTTGAATCGCTGGTTTCCTCTTCTGCGCCGGGGCGGCAAGCTCTGCCTGGTGGGTGTGCCCACAGATCAGCTGGAAATCTTCCCTGCACTGATCGTGTTTGGTGACCGCGCACTGGAAGGCTCTCTGATCGGCGGTATTGCCGACACCCGGGAGATGATGCAGTTTGCCCACAGCCACGGTCTGGGCGCCGAGATCGAGCTGATTCAACTCGATGAGATTGAGACGGCTTGGCATCGGCCGCAGGAGGGCGACGTCCAGTACCGGTTTGTGATCGATCTGGAGTCACTGGGCACCGGCTGAGATTATCCTGCGACCACGATGACCTGATTCTCTTGGCGAAGTTCGCTATATTTTCCATCTTTTTCTAATCGCTCTGTCACAAATGACGTTTACGGCGCCGACATCACAACCGCCATCTGCTCCACAGGCAGCCTCTGCCGGACAAATCGAGGCGCAGGTAGCGTCGGCGGTGCTTAACGCGGTTTCAGTAACAGCGTCGCCCGCTACTGATGTTGCGTCAGGCTGGCTGGCGTTCAGCGGCCTGCCCCGTTGGCTCCAACAGGAGCTCCGCTCAGATCATGCCGGAGAGTTCGGCGCGGTCATGATTTATCGCGGTATTTTGGCAATCTCACGGGATGCGAGCGTCAGGGAATTTGCAGCGTTGCATCTGCAGACTGAGCAAAAGCACCTTACGCTGATGGAAGAGATCGTCCCCGTAGCAGGCCGCACGCGGTTACTGCCACTCTGGAGTGTCATGGGCTGGCTGACGGGCGCGTTGCCCGCACTATTTGGCCGGCAGGCGGTGTTTGCCACGATTGAGGCGGTGGAGACATTCGTTGATCACCACTACGAGCAGCAGATTGTGCGACTGATGCCTGAGGGTGAACACGGCCCGCTGCGGCAAGTGCTGCTCGACTGCCAGGCAGATGAGGTGAGCCACCGCGATGAGGCGGCCAGTTTGGCGTTACCCAAGCGCAACGTAATGTTGCGGCTCTGGTGTGCCATTGTGGGTTCGGGTTCCGCTGCGGCGGTGGTGGCAGCAAAGCGGGTTTGATGCGACCTTTATTGCTCGGTCATCTCGGTAACGCGAGGGTCGTTGGGGTGTACCCATTCTTCCCCAATCACCTGTCGAACCGCTAGCTCGGCGGGGATCCTGTCCAACCCGATCATCTGATCCGCATTTTGGTTCCAGTGGTAAATGCGCGCTTCCTGGTAGCTGAGCGGCACACCCTTGAAACCGGGCGACTCCATCGAGCGCTGTATTTGCGTGCCGAACTCGGTGTCTTCAAGCAGGATGTCGCAGAGTCGCTCGCCGTTATTCACGGTCCAGTAATCCGGACCCTCTCCGTCGCCCCAGTCCGGGGCAATGGTCCAGCATTCCAAGCGGCACTTGTCGATACCGTTGGGCCAGAAGAGTAACGGCGCCAGTACAAATTCGGTGAGTTGGGACACCCAGTTGGGGAAGATCCCATAAGACTGAATGCAGGTACGGGCAATTTCCCCCACTGTGGCTATTTCGGCGCGCGCACCCACATCGCGGGTGGATTCGGCATCCTGTTTTTCATCGATGCGCGGTGGCGGTGCCACCATGCGCCCATGGCCATTGGCATAGAGCGTGTTCACATTGCGTCGGTGGTCTAGCAACGGTGCGACAGTGGTGGGGTGAATGTTGGGTACGTGATAGACCTCGGTATTCGCCTCCATCGCGATCTTCCAGTTGCAGTCGAGGTCAAAGCTGTGTCGGGCTGATAGCCGGCACTGATCGAACTTAAACTCCCGCCATTCGTCGGCAATCGGTCCGAGCCAGTCGAGCAGGCTGATCGCATCGGGGTCGAAGTTCACAAAAATAAATTTGCCAAAGGTCTCGCAGCGGATATCTGCAAGGCTACGGCAGCTGAAATCGAGGTCTCTGAAATCTTCCGGGTCCTTGATCGCTTTGAGTTCGCCGTCTAGCGAGTAGCTCCAGCCATGGTACTTACAGGTCAATCTGAGCCGCTTGCCCTTGGGTTCGGTCACAACCGGGGCGCCACGGTGGGAGCAAACGTTATAAAAGGCTTTAACCTCGCCTTGCTCGGTGTGGACCAGTACCACGGGCTCGCCGGCCTGTTCCCATTTCATATAGCAGCCAGGTTCCGGGATCTCATCGAGGTGCGCGGCAAACAGCCAGGATTTTTTAAAGATTTCGGCTTGCTCCAATTCGAAGAACCGGGGGTCGGTGTAGCGCCCTGCAGGAATATCAGGCAGGTGGGGAAAGCTCTCGGGAGGCTCGGTGCGTGCCGCTTCATACTCCATCAGGGCACGAAGAGTCTGAATTTCTTGTTTTTCCATCGATTATTGCTCCCCGAATATCTGCACTCTTGTTTTATGCGATAGGCACTCGCCATCGTTGAGTGGCCACTTTTGGTGCCGATTATCTTAAGTCACTGAGAGAGGAGGTGATAGCCGTTACGCTGGCTAAATGAAGTGCGCTCACTTCGTTTTCATCGCGCTACCGCCCTAGTGATGTAGCCGCTATGCTGGCGCTACATGAGACGAAGAAAGGAGAGAGCATGCCAAGTTCAATTGCGCGGAATTGGCTCTTGGTCGCCCTGGTCGGAATGTACCCCATAGTCGGACAGGCTGCGGAGTCATCACTGGTAGCCTCGGTTCAAGCAGAGAACCTGCTGCGCGAGTCGATAGCGGGTATCGAGGGCAAAGAGGTCATCGTCAGCCGTGTCAGCTTTCCGCCTCACACCGAGCTGCCGTGGCATTGGCATCCGGGCGGGGAATTTTTCTATGTCATCGAGGGGTCTATTACGCTTAAGCGGCGCGGGGAGCCTGATTTGCTGGCTGGGGCGGGTGAAGCGCAAAATATTGCTGCGCAAGCCGTTCACACCGGTAGCACGGGTGAGCAGGGCGCTGAGCTGGTGATTTTCAGAGTGCATGCCGCGGGTGAGCCCGAGCGGTATCTGGTGGACTGATGTTTAACGTCAGCCCGGTCAGTCAAAAAAGAACTTGGAGGGCGGCATGAGCGCCACCGGGAAGTGCCTCTGCGGTAAGGTCACATATCGTCTGGCGAGTAAACCTTTGATGCTCGATGTCTGCCATTGTAAGAACTGTCAGCGTCAGGCTGGCGCATCTTTTATACCGTTCGTTGCGGTGCCTCTCACTGAGGTAGAGGTTGAGGGGACGCCAAAGGTATTCATGGATGATGACACCGTGAGCGGTAACACTGTCGCCCGTCACTTTTGTGGCGACTGTGGCTCCCCTATTTACGTCGGCGTTGCGAGGGCACCCAAAACTGCCTATTTCACCAGCGGCACGCTGGATCACACGGATCATCTGGTACCCAAGTGCCACGGCTGGACGAGTACCAAGCACGAATGGGTGACTATTTCGGATGGTGCGCCTGAGTACCATCAAGATCCCGGTTTACAGCCCGAGGGAGTTCGAGAGATCCAAGCGGTGGCGGAGTGATTCGCGCGATGACTCGCTGCTGTGGGCGCGGTACGTTCGAAAATAATGCTGCGTATAACCCGCCACTGGAGTAACAGAGATGCTGGATATCACTGACCGCACTGTTGTGATTACTGGAGGTGCGACAGGTATCGGTTTTGGTCTTGCTAAGGCCTTGGGTGCGCGGGGTGCGAATGTAGTAATCGGCGAGCCGCGTCAGGCGCGCCTTGATGAGGCCGCTACCCTGCTTAACGACATCGGCATCAAGGTTCGCGCGATGCGTTTGGACGTCTCTGACCCCAAACAGCTGAGTGACTTCGCTGACGAGGCCTTTACCGCCTTTGGTGAGGTGGCGGTAGTGATCAATAATGCCGGTATCGGGCAGGCGCGCGGCGCGGTCATCGACACGCCAGTTGAGGAGTTGCAACGCGTGATGGCCGTGAACTTCGAAGGTGTATGGCGCGGTTGCCAGGAGTTCGGGCGTCGTCTGATTGAACAGGGCACCCCCGCAGGGCTTTATAACACGGGGTCTGAGAACAGTTTTTTTGTGGCCGTCGGCCACTCTGCAGCTTATGTTGCCAGTAAGCACGCAGTGCTGGGTCTCACTGACTGTTTGCGCGAGGAGATGCCCGAATACATCTTAGTGGGCATGATTGCGCCAGGTTTTGTGGGCTCCGAGCTCATCCCCGAGCCCATGAGGCCTTTGGGCATGCCGGTCAGCGAGTTCGCCGAGATCATTGCGCCGCAGATATTGTCGGGTGAGCCCTATGTGGTCTCCCACGGCTACAACCGCGTGCGAATCGACGAGCGGCAACGTCAGATTCTCGATGCCTATGAGCGGTCAGCGCCGCGCGTCGAGGGTGACGAGCGATACGATGTGAGGGTGTTGCTCGAGTCGTTGAAGAATCAGGGTTGAGTAGAGCGCTCACGTTTGGATAAATTGAATTGACCGGCCCCCGCTACATGCTGATCAGCGCGCTGGCGTTTGCGCTGATGGCGGCATTGGTCAAAGAAGCCGGGCAGCTGGGTATCCCGTTACTGCAAATCATTTTTGTGCGCGCGCTGATTTCCGTTGCTCTCTCGCTCATTGATATTGGTCGGGCCGGCGTGCATCCGCTGGGGCACCGAAGGGCGCTGTTATTTGCCAGAGGGCTTTCCGGGTTCCTTGCGCTGACAGGCGTTTTCTATGCGCTGATTCATCTCTCTATGGCGCAGGCCACAGTGCTGCACTACTTGCACCCCGTGTTCACCGCGCTGTTGGCGTTCCTTTTCTTGGCTGAACGGCCCACGACTGCCACGCTGGCCTGCATCGCATTGAGCCTGTTGGGGCTGGCCTGCATCGTGTCGCCTTACTGGGTCGCAAGCGATGCCACAACAGCACCACTATGGCCGGTCATCGCGGGGCTGGGCGGTGCCTTTGGTAGCGGCGTGGCATACACGTTGGTCCGCAAGCTGGTGACTACCGAGCACCCGTCTGTGATCGTGCTCTATTTTCCGCTGGTGTGTGCACCGGGCACGCTCTTGTTGGGTGGCGCAGGTTTTGTTTGGCCAACAGCGGCAGGTTGGTGGGTGTTATTGGGGGTCGGTTGCTTTACCCAATTGGGGCAACTGGCGCTCACTAAGGCGATGCAACTGGATGCGGCGAGCCGCGTCACCAGTTTGAGTTACGTGCAGATTATCTTTGCGGCCATATTAGGCTGGTTGGCCTTTGGGGAGATCCCCACTCAGGCCACGCTGTTGGGTGGCGGTTTGATTCTATTGGGCGCGATGGTCAGCGCCTGGCTGCAACCTCGATCGGCTCTGGCGAGCTGATGGCATGACAATGGGCTCGCCTAACGAGGCTTACAGGCAAAGGCTGGCCAGTGCACTGTGTCGTCAATCTGATTCAACGCGGCGGGTGCTCAATCATTAACGTCGGTACGCCGAGCGTGTGAGATTTGGCCGTGCAAACCCGTGTGCCGGGTTTGCGGCCATCGCGGATATCCGAGATTTCAACGCCGCTCTCTGTGAGCCTCGTATGCGTGGCTTCAATATCATCGGTTTTGAGAGCGAGCCCCCATAACTCATCTTGCTCGGGTGCCTTATCAGAGGCAATTACTTCGATGCTCATGGAGCTAGCGCGAAAGAAGAGCTGCACGCCGCCCCATTCGGGCACATCCTGTTCTAACGCCAGACGGATACCGAGCTGGTCGCCATAAAAGGTTTTCGCAGCATCGGCGCTTTGGGTTTTCACTACCACGTGATCGACTCCGCCAATGGCACCTGCGCTACAGGCTGTCGCCTCTGGTAGCGTTGACCCCGCCTCGTGTTCAATGCAAAAAGAGAAGATGCCTCGAGCGGCGCTCGGGTCCCAAAACATGTTCCGCCAGCGGCGTTCGGCCCCGGTTTGTTCATCGACACCATGACCAGGTACAGGGTCTGATACTTCAAGTCCTGCCGATCTGGCATGAGGAATAAAGTCGTCGGCGCTTTCCGTACCAAACACCAACCCGCCCAGGCAGGGGCCCCGCGCATTCAGAATGCCGTCAACGATGTCCGCAGCCATCCCCTCTCCCTGTGGGGCAAGCAGTTCGATGTAGGTGTTATCCAGTTTGAACAATGTATTGGCGGTGCCGTAATCGGGGTGTGCACCTCGCCAACTCGGCGCGCGACCCAATAGCGCGCTGTAATCAGCGTTCGCCTCAGCGAGGTCATGAACTGCGATGATGATGTGGTCAATCGTCGTCATACTGTTTTATACCTCAACGTGTGGGCAGTCGGAAAAGATCCTCAACGCGACATCCAAGTATCTCCGCGATTTTCAATGCGAGCACGGTCGAGGGCACATACACGCCATTCTCTATCGCGTTGATGCTTTTTCTGGATACTTCTGCCAGCTCAGACAATTGCTGCTGAGTGAGGCCAGCGGATTTGCGCGCGGTCTCGAGGTTGTTCAGTAGCTTTTCGTGATGCTTGCCCAAGCGACGAGCCTTTATCTCTTCTCAAACTCTTCGACGGCGTCAGTGAGTTCTTCACCCGTGTTGGGGTAGAGGTAGCCCGCGATCATCGTGCCGAAACCGATGGCGCCTACCAAAAGTCCGATTTCCTCAAACATGGACCCAAAAGACACCGCACCCAGTAGGTAGATGCCTAAACCGACAGATAGCGTAGTAACGCCGCCCCGCCGGTAATCAATAGGCGCTTTTTTTCGCTCGTCAAAGAGCCCCAATAGCCGCTCAACCTTGGCAGGGTCGTCGAGGTGCTTGGCAATTTCGATCACCGCTTCGCGCTTTCCCTTCTCCTCGCGGTAAAGCCAGGTAAAAACCGCGATCGGCACAACAAGGCCAGTGAGCACGCCAAGCACGGGGATGGTTTCGCCAATCATGGGGTCTTTCCTGTCAGTGCAAAATGTAACGTAAAGGTAACATCACTTAAGAGAGAAGTAAAGGTTACATTCCGCGCTCTGGCGCACCAGTAGCAAGATTGAAGAACTGCGCTATCGGGCGGTGCGCCACCATCGGGCTGTAAATTGATTCACCTGTCTACTGTCTATAGGGGGTGATGCACTCAATCTTCCCAACAGGTGAATCTATATCTGTCCAGCTGATCCCAGAGTTGCCGGTGTGTCTCTGAAGATAAACCCTCTGAGCCAGTCATATGCGTTAATGCCTCTTCTAGCTGGGCCCTGCTTTCAAACGACATGACAAAAAAGGTATCCAAATCAGACTGGTCGGTATCTATGATCGGGTGGGGGAAGCGTTTACCGACGGGCCCGGTAGTCGACAGAAGCTGCTGCTGCTCAAGTGAGGCAGAGAGTTGCCGTACCGTCTCGGCATATGTCGCAGATGTTACCGAGGGCTTCAGTTTCACCGCGCTTAATAAATGCACTATGGCGAGTCGGACATAAAAATGGCGAGAACTGCTTATCCTCGTACAAGTGCTGCTTGGTGACAATATTTTCAGTCAAATCAGCCGCGCGGGTTGTTTGAAAATCCGATAGGTACTGCGTACGGTGTACTCACCCAAATAACGCGGCGATAACCAATGACCCAACGATTTTTGTCCGCGCTATACGCTGCATTTTTCATCGTCAGCAGTGTCTTTGCTGACGATTTGGCGGGAAGTCCCACTGCTGCGGAGCCGCAGTCATACCCTGTCGTGAGGGCCCCAGCGGAGCGCCGGGTGCCTGCCGAATGGGAGCCACAGGAGGCCATTTGGCTTCAGTGGCCGGGCGAGTGGGAAAAAACCTACGAAACGGCCTTTGCCGCTTTCAGTTGCATCATCATCCAGTATGAAAAGTTACACGTGCTTTATCAGTCGCCGCAGGTGCTTCAACAGGCACAGGCTGCCTTACTCAATGCAGGCTGTAATCCTGACCATGATTTGATCACTTGGCACGACATTCCGAATGACAGCGCCTGGATACGCGATAACGGCCCTGTATTTGTCGAGGAAGACGGCGAAATTCGCGTGCAAAACTGGCAGTTCGATGCCTGGGGTGGTCGGTTTGGCAGTGATGTTCCATATGAGCTGGACGATTCAGTGCCCCAGCGCGTGGCGGCGTATCTCGGTATGCCGCTCGATGACGTCAGCATTGTGCACGAGCGCGGCAACCTGGAATTTAACGGTGTAGACACCGTGATCCTCAATTGGAGTACCTTGGGTGATGCTGCACGAAATCCCGGATATACCCGCACCCAAGCGGAGGCAGACCTAAAGCATTGGTTCGGTGTTAGTCGGGTTGTTTTTGTAGAGGGCGTGCCCGAGGGTGATCGCACCAATGGCCACATCGACGGCATCGCGAGATTTATAGACAAAGATACGGTGGTGGTAGTGCAGTGCACGGCGGCATCGGTGTGTAAGCCGGGTGATGGGAAAACAGCTGACCTTCTCGAAAGCGCGGCGCAGGTGATCAGTGATGCTGGTTTCAAGGTTATCCGCGAGCCCATGGACGGCATGGCCGAAGTTGACGGGCAGCAGTTCGATACAAACTATATGAACTGGTTAATCGGAAATGGCTTCGTTATCACCACTGGCTATGGTGACGAACGGCTCGACAATGAAGCCAAAGTGCGATTGCAACACTATTTCCCTGGCCGCGACGTGTACGTGCTCCCCATGCTGAAGTCATGGGCTGCCGGTGGCGGCGTGCATTGCCACACCAATGACCAGCCAGCGCAGTTAATGGCAGATGCTTCGCTGCCGGATGGCCATTCTGAGCAATGAACGTCTTGCTGTGCATTCCTAAACGGCCTGCAGCTTTGTTGCCCATTGCATTGATCGCATGACCAGCTTCTATCTAAAAACTCAGTAAGGCATTCCTTTATGAACGATCTCATTCTGCAGCCCATACTCTTCATGGGGCTACTGAGCCTTGTGATGATGTTGCTGATGTACGTCACCCGCATCCCCGCCGCCAAGGTGCTCGAGGCGGAGGGTGTAGATTTACAGAAGCTCTCGCACCCGGCGCAATTGGGTGGTGTTTTCCCCAGTAGGGTGGAACGGGTTGCCGACAACTACAACCACCTCTGGGAGCAGCCGACCCTGTTTTACGCGGTGGTGTTGGTCATCTGGGCACTAGGCCATACAGACTCTATTCATCTTTATGCCGCTTGGGCTTATTGCGCGCTAAGGTTTTTGCACTCGATTGTGCAGGTGACGATCAATCACGTGTGGGTGCGCTTCAGCCTCTTTGCTATGAGCTGGATTGCGCTCGCTGTTATGCTAACCAGAGAAATCATCACTGCTGTGGCAGCGGCCTAAAACGACTGAATAGGGAATCTAATGTTCAACAAATGGCGGCAGTCGCTTTGTCTGATATTTGTGTTTGTGTTGTTGAGCTCGGCAGTGGCAAAGGTTGAGCCTTTAGACGCCGCGGCGTCTGATCCCAATGTGATGGGATGGATGCAGGGTTTCCCGCCTGCCGATGACCGCATCATCGGTTACCCCGCCAGTGACTACTTCAGTTTCCCCAAGCTTCGTTGGACCTTTTGCCACTTCAGGGAAATACAGGCAACGAAGCGCGTCGGGCGGGGACTGGGCTCCGTCACCCCGTTCTCCGAAGCGTTGGATCCTGCGATTGATGACGTGACTTTCACGCCCATTGGCGCCACCGAGGAAATGACCTGGAAAGCATCGCTTGATGCTAATTACACCGACGGCATGCTGATTCTCCACCGCGGTGAGATTGTTTACGAGTATTACTCCGGCTGCCTTGACCGCGAGGGCCGCCACGGCGCCATGTCGGTCACAAAATCGTTCGTTGGAACCATTGCGGAGATATTGATTGCTGAGGGGGACCTCGACGAATCCAAGCTGGTCAATGAGTACATTCCCGAACTCGCACCCTCTGCGTTTGGTAACGCAACGGTTCGGCAAGTCATGGATATGACCACCGGACTTGATTACAACGAGAACTACGCCGACCCAGAGTCAGACATTTGGCTATACACGGCGGCCGGTGACCCCACGCCTAAGCTCGAATCCTATAAGGGCCCGCGGAACTTCTATGAGTTTTTGCAAGGCGCGGAGCAGAAGGGTATCCACGGCGACGCGTTTATTTATAAGTCGATCAATACCGACGCACTCGCCTGGATGATCGCCCGCGCCACGGGTAAAGACTTTATTGAGCATCTCTCCGAGCGCATCTGGAAGCCGCTGGGCATGGAGCAGGAGGCGGACATGATGATCGACAGCTTGGGCACGCCTTTTTCTGCGGGCGGTTTGAATCTGTCTCTGCGAGATGCGGCGCGATTTGGGCAAACGCTGTTACAGCAGGGTGTGTGGCAGGGCGAGCAGGTGATTCCAACTGCCGCGGTGCAGTCGATCAGTGGGGGCGGTGACCCTGCCAAGTTCGCGGGTGCGGGTTACACCACGCTACCAGGGGGCAGCTACCGCAGCCAGTGGTGGGCGCTGCACAACGAGAATGGCGCGTACAGCGCTCGTGGTATTCATGGTCAGGCGATTTACGTCGACCCTACCGCTGAGATGGTGATCGCCCGCTTTGCGACTTTCCCTATTTCCTTTAACGCGGCAATTGACCCCACGTCACTGCCCGCCTACCAGGCGGTGGCGGACTATTTGATTAAGAAGCCGTAGCAGGCGCTTTGGTCGGTATCATCCATAGTCGTTGGGGGGCGGCTATGCCGCCTCTTGGTCTTCCCCAACGGCGTCAGTTTGCGCTTCCTGCGACTTTTCTAGCTGAGATTCAAGCTCTTTAATTTTCAGTTCAAGTTGACTGTTCTCGGACCGCGCCTGCGTGAGTGACTTTTGTAGCTTATCGGCGGCCGTCGTCTTTTCAGCCAGCTTTTTCTTCGAGGCATCCAAATTTTTGCGCAGTCGCTGCGGGTCGTATTTTTTGAGCTCGGCGAATTCGGCGCGCTCTGCGGCAAGGTCCTTCTGCAGCGCTTTCAGGCGGCTTTTGGCGACCGCGACCTCTTCCTTCATGTTCTCAGAGCGGTTATGTAACTCCCGGTTACGCTGCTCCAGTGCTTGCGTATCGTCAGATTTGCCCGACCTGTCTTTGATGGTTGCCAGCTGGGTAGAGATGGTTTTTTCCAGCTCTGCCATTTTGCCTTCCAGCGCTGCTTTATCGTTTTTTAGCTCAGCGATGGTCGCGTCCTTATCGTCGAGCTGCCGTTGGTATTCACCCCGGAGTTGGGTTTCCAGTTCGATCAGTTTTTCCAGTTTGTTCAGTGAAAGTGTCTCGCTCATTAATCTGTCTATTTCCCTGTATATGAATGTTAGTCGTTACCGCTTGGTCGCCGAGTGCGGCCGAGCTAATTGTTTTGCTCTTTGCTCGCGGAAGCCCTCCGAGCGTTTGCACCAACGGCTTGCCACTTCTTGCCGCAACTTGCATCGGCCCGACGGGGCCTACGAGGCTTGGCTTGAATGGTGGGCCCACCAGGACTTGAACCTGGGACCAATCGATTATGAGTCGACTGCTCTAACCAACTGAGCTATGGGCCCGGAGAGGCCGCGTAGTCTAACAGAACCAAGCCCAAGAGCGCGGCTGTTTAGTCGTTCAAATCGCTCGCGCTGTGACGCTCGGGAAGCCGCTTGGCTTCATCTCCCCACACGCGGTTGACGCGCTGGCCACGTTTCACGGCCGGCCGTTCTTGCACTGCCTTGGTCCAGCGCTGCACGTTCTTGTAGGAGTCGACGTCGAGGAACTCACCCGATTCATATAGCATGCCCATGGCGAGTGCGCCGTACCAAGGATGGATGGTGATGTCGGCAATGGTGTACTTATCGCCACACATAAATGCACGTTCGGCCAGATTGCGGTCTAACACGTCCAGCTGGCGCTTCACTTCCATGGTGAAGCGATTAATGGGGTATTCCAGCCTCTCAGGTGCATAAGCATAAAAATGCCCGAAGCCGCCTCCGAGGAAGGGCGCACTGCCCATTTGCCAGAACACCCACGACAGGCATTCAGCGCGCGCGCCGGGATCAGTGGGTAAAAACTGTCCATGCTTTTCGGCCAGATACATCACGATGGCCGCCGATTCGAACACCCGGGTGGGTGTGGACGTACTGTAGTCAACCAGCGCCGGGATCTTGGAGTTGGGGTTGGCGCCCACAAAACCACTGGAGAACTGGTCGCCTTCCATGATGTTCACCAGCCACGCGTCGTATTCGGCCTCGCTGATGCCGAGTGCCAGTAATTCTTCCAGCATTACCGTCACCTTCACGCCATTGGGTGTGGCGAGAGAGTAGAGCTGGAGCGGATGCTCACCAACCGGCAGGTTTTTATCGTGCGTGGCGCCTGCTATCGGCCGGTTGATCTTGGAGAAGCGGTTCTCTTCGTCCTGATTCCACTGCCAGACTTTTGGCGGGGTGTAGGTCGGTGATTCTTTCATGGTGTAGTTGTCGTAGTCATCTGGAGTGGGGTAGAGCTCATCGTCAGACATCGTGCGTTGCTCTTTGTTGCGATTGTGTCAAGTCAGCCGCTAATGCCGATCAGTCTCGCGGTGGCAGTCCGTGCACCATGGTCAAAAACTTGAGCTCGGTGCCGGCACGGCGGTGCTGACTCAGAGCCTGGTAGTCAGGGTCGTTGTACCAGGCTACGGCGTGCGCCTCAGACGGGAAAGTGAACATCACCATACGGCCCTCGCGCGGATCACTCCCCTCAAAGGTCACGGTGTTGTCATCGTAGGTAAAGAAAGACCCTTCATGGCGCTTGAGTATGGGGAAAAAGCCTTTCTCGTACTCTCGGTAGGTATTGGCATCGTGCACCGTGAAGTTGGCGACGACATAAACCGGAACGTCAGACATAGTGGGTCTCCTTATTAATGCGGCTTATAGGGCGGCGTGCCAGGTCGCGATCGCCTGCCCAATCTCTTGCGGAGAGTCTTCCTGCAAAAAGTGCAGGCCTTTCACGGTGACCTCAAGCTGGTTTGGCCAGCTGCGGCAGAACTCGCGTTGCCTGCCCACCAGAATCGAGCCCGGGTCGGCATTGATGAACAGTTTTGGGATATCAGAGCTTGCCATAAACGCGCCATAGGCTTCGACCAGTTCAACCATGTGCGCGGGCTCTCCTTCGATCGGGATTTGCCGGGGCCAGTTCAGGGTTGGTTGCCGGTTGTCGGGGGTATCAAAGGGTGCGCGGTAGGCGTTCATTTCGTCGTCAGCAAGCTCCCGGATGATGGAGCTGGGCAACACCGCCTCGACAAACATGTTGCGCTCGAGCACTAAGCCCTCACCCTTTGGCGAGCGGAAGCCCTGAAAAATACCTCGAGCACTTTCTGGCCAGTCATCCCAGCTCATGGGCATGACAATCGCCTCCATATAGGCAATGCCTTTGACTGATTCTGGGTTCAGGCGGGCCCAATGAAAACCAAGGCCGCTACCCCAATCGTGAATGACCAGCGTGACGTTGTTGTTGGCGCCAATTTCACGAAGCAGCCCGTCCAAATACTCAAAAGCGACCTCAAAGCTGTAGCGGTTGGCGCCATTACCGGCGGGTAATTTTTCGGAGTCTCCCTGACCGATCAGATCGGGGGCAATTACTCGCCCGCATCCTTCGAGCGTGGGAATAATATTGCGCCAAAGGTAAGACGACGTCGGATTGCCGTGTAGCAACACGATAGGGTCGCCGCTGCCTGCCTCAAGGTAGGCGATGCGCTTTCCGTTCACGTCGGCAAAGTGCTGGGTGGTGGGCATCAGAAGGTTTCCCTGCTACTGATTCAGTTCGTTAATGCCAGCATGTACTCCGCCACCAGATGCCGCATCGGTTCAGATAGGTGATCTTGACGGGGCATGGTGGGGAAGTCGGGCCGCTTTTTCTCGGGGTTGGCAATGTAAGCCGCGATGCTACCCGCGTCTTCTCCATACTGTGCCTGAATCGCAAGCGTGGGTGGGCCAATCAGCCGCACGTTGTAGGCATGACAGCCCGCACAGATGCCTTGGTACACAATCTCCGCGCCAGAGACGTCGTCGTTGATCACTCTAGGCGCCGCGGGCTCGGGCAACATCTTAGTCGCCAAAGCGCGGGTAGAGTCATTGGGTTCGCGGCCGGCAATTGCATCGTTGGCGCGAATCGTTGGGCTGTCGCAGTCTGCCCAATCTTCCACGCCATGGGTGCGGTAGGCGTTGCGACGGGAGATGCAGCTACCCCGCTCGGCAGCGGTCGCTCCCTGATACGCCAAAATATCGGGCCCGGTAGTTGAGAACTTGGTGAGCATGAGGAGCTTCATCTCACCCTCGGGTGAAGCGCCATTGTTAAACATCAGGTTATCGCGGATCTGCACCGCGTCCGGGTTTGGGTCCGAGCCAGTGTCGGTCGCGATCTCGGTTACGAAGTCCTGGCTGGTGATGATAATCCCGGCGTTGTCATTGCCGGTGATCACGTTGTCCTCAATGATCACCTCGTCGCCAGACATCACGATAATGCCGCTGCCCGCTGGAATCTGCGAAACCAATGAGCCCGGGATGCCAAAGTTCGGGGTGTTGTTGTCGAGTACAAAGTTGCGCCGAATGATCGCGTCGTAGGAGCTCTTGATCGGGAGGCCTGGAGTGATGAACACCAGAATGCCGCCGGTGTTGTTTTTAGCGAGATTGCCTTCTACCAACACGTGGCGGCTGTTCTCTATCTCGATGCCGGCGACGCTATCGAACACCTGATTGTTGCGGACATCGATGTAGTCGCTCATGCCGACATAAATCGCGGCATCCTCAATGCCCGAGAGGATGTTGTTTTCAATCAGCCCGTTTTCACCGAACTCCGGAAAAATTCCATACACGCCCGAGTCGATGACCCAGTTATTGCGGATGGAAAAATTATTCCCCGCCTGACCCATTATGGCGTTGCCTTTGTAGTGGGTGATCTTGAACCATTCCACCGAGAAGCCGTTCCCCGAATACAAAATGGCGTCGTTAAGCTGCTTATTGCCATCGAGGTGGGGCCAGTTGCCGCCTTCAACGACCCCGCGCAAGGTGATGTCGTCTTTGTCTACGTAGACTGTCTCGCTATAGAGCCCGGGATAGACGAGAATCTCATCGCCTGGCGCGGCTTGATTAACCGCATCCTGAATGCGCTCGCCTTCACGTACCTCAATGATGGCCGCCTGCGCTCCACAAGCCGCTAACCACATTGTCAGCGCGAAGGCACCGGCACCATAAAGTGAGTTGGTCGTTAAATTGATCATTGCTTGCCCCCCAATGGGCCGTTTGTAAGGGCTCGCCGTTTTTTGGCGTTTTAGTCCCATACCTTCCTTTACCGACCGATCCCGCTAACTGCCTGTGTCAGCTATCGGCTGTTTATTGTTTGGGCTGACTCCTATCCTTTTATTGTGCACCAAAGCCAAAGTCATTGCCCGAGGCGAATTGGCGCGCTGGTGTGACGGGCAATCCCGAGGGCACCGCGGTCGGAATCTGGGGCATAAAGGCCTCATCGGTGAGCGCCCCCATAAAGGTGGCCAGGAGCTGTATCTCGCGATCGGTCAGCTGCGGCTCCCAAATGTGCCAGTGAATCATTAGTGACTCGTCCTCGGGCACTTCGTGGCCCCTGCCGCCAGTGTAAAAACGCGCAGCGTCTTCTAACGTTGATTTCTGACCACGGTGCATGTACGGGGCGGTACGAGTGATATTGCGCAGGCTGGGTACGCGGAACGCGCCGCGCTGGCTGGCATCTCCAGTGATGGCCTCGGCCCCGGGGTCCATGATCTCGCCTGGCGAGTCGGCGACGCCCACTACCGCTAGCTGCTGGTTGGAGAATAAGGGCGGTGTATGGCACTCCGCGCATCGGGCAACAAACGAGCGGAACACGTTGAGCCCCGCGATCTCCTCTTCACTCAGCGCCGCGTGATAACCGTGGGCATACAGGTCGTAGCGGCTGTTCAGTGATATCAGCGAGCCCTCGAAGGCCGCAACGGCGGTATAGACTTGATCCAGCGCGATGGTGTCCGTGCCAAATGCCTGTTCAAACAGCGCGCGGTAGGTGTCGTTGCCGTTGAGTGTTTCAAGGAGTTGCGCGGGGTTGTTGCCCATCTCTAGGGGAGAGTAGAGCGGGCCCTGCATTTGTTCCTCGAGGCTATTTTTTGAGCCATCCCATAGCAGCGTCGAAAAAAAACCGATGTTCCATAAGCTCGGTGCGGAGCGGGGGAGGGTGTGCCCGTCGATGCCAATTGCTTGGGCACGACCATCGGCAAACCCCTGTGCCGGATCATGACAGCTGGCGCAGGACACTGAGCCGTCTGCTGACAATACGGGGTCGAAAAATAGATAGCGTCCGAGGTCGATCTGTTGGGGCGTGAATCCTTCACGCAGAGGCGGCACGCCGGTTTTGAGGCCGCCGACGCCTGCATCGCGAAGCGACCGGTACGCTTTATACCGACTGCGCAAAACACAGCCGCCGTCATGCAACTCGAAAGAGGCGGGGCAGGTGTCTGTCAGCAGGAACTCGGGAGCGGCTGGCGATTCCCCTTTTACTACCGATGGGCCGATTAGACCGGCCACCAGCAATACTGCGAGCAAGCGATGCACCGCGGCTTTTGTTTGATTGATTGGGACGCGCACCATGCGTGCCACTATAGAGAAACTAGGGCGCTCGGCGGGGCGGCAATGAAGCGATAAAAGCGATGACATCGTTGATATCGTCTCCCTTGGCCAGCGCGGGCGCAAGCCGCACCATCTGAGCCCCATAAAAGTCATCGGGGTGGGTGCCGCGAATTCCATCCAGGTAGCTTTGGTAGGAAGACTTTAGGTACCAATCATTGAGGCCCGCGAGTGCAGGCGTTCCGAGTGCGTCGTTGCCTTGCCCGTTACCGCTGTGGCAGGCGCTGCAGATATTGACGTAGTAGTCCTCGCCGCGGGCCGCGTTGCCGGTGATTGTGATGGCGGGCTGGGCGGGGGGTAATTCGGTTGTGATCAACGCGGCAAGACCGGGAATGTCGGCTTCATTCAAGTTCGCCACGCTCAGCGCCATGCGTTTCCCGGCGTCGTCGCCGGAGTGTGCGCCACGCACACCGCCCACAAAGTGGCGGAGCTGCCGGGCGAGGTAATCAGTGGAGAGTTGCGTCAGTGCGGGCGCGCCGAATGCCCGGTTGCCTTCACCGGCTGCGCCGTGGCAAGCGCTGCACTGCCCCCGCCAGATTTTTGCGCTGGGCGAGCCAGAGAGCGACACCGTCATGGCCCTTGAGGTAGCTGAGAAAAGGGTTCCATCACCGCCGCAACTGATCAAGAGCCCCAGCAGGGCGCACAGTGTGGCGAGATGGCGCATGGGCGGCCGTTTACTCGTCGAGGAAACTACGCAGATAGTCGGAACGAGTCGGGTGACGCAGTTTGCGCAGTGCCTTGGCTTCGATCTGACGAATTCGCTCGCGGGTGACATCGAACTGCTTGCCGACTTCCTCGAGGGTGTGGTCGGTGTTCATATCGATACCAAAACGCATTCGCAGCACCTTGGCCTCGCGCGCGGTCAGGCCACCCAGAACTTCGCGGGTCGCTTCGGTCAGACCTTCCTCGGTCGCAGACTCCACCGGTGAGGCAATGGTGAGGTCTTCAATAAAGTCACCTAAGTGCGAGTCTTCGTCGTCACCAATGGGGGTCTCCATCGAGATCGGCTCTTTGGCGATTTTGAGGACTTTTCGGACCTTGTCCTCTGGCATTTCCATGCGCTCGCCCAGTTCTTCAGGCGTGGGCTCACGGCCCATCTCCTGCAACATTTGACGCGAGATGCGGTTGAGTTTGTTGATCGTCTCGATCATGTGCACCGGAATACGGATGGTGCGAGCCTGGTCCGCAATAGAGCGCGTAATGGCCTGGCGGATCCACCAGGTCGCATAGGTCGAGAACTTGTAGCCGCGGCGGTACTCGAACTTGTCGACCGCTTTCATGAGACCAATGTTGCCTTCCTGAATCAGGTCGAGGAACTGCAGGCCACGGTTGGTGTACTTTTTGGCAATGGAGATCACCAGGCGCAGGTTCGCTTCCACCATTTCTTTTTTGGCGCGACGGGCACGAGCCTCGCCCATGCTCATGCGGCGGTTGATCTCTTTGATCTCTGCGATCGTGAGGCCAGTCGCTTCCTCAACGTTGGCAATCTGGCGCTGAAGCCGCTGCAGCTCGTCTTTGTGATGGTTGATTTTGGCGCCCACGTCTTTCTTGCGTGCCACGCGGCCCACCCAGCGGCTGTCACTCTCTGAACCTTGAAAGCTCTTGATGAACTCCTTGCGATCCATACGGCAGTCGCGCACTACAATGCGCATAATTTCGCGCTCGGGCTCACGCACCGCGGCCAGCGCAATGCGCGGCTCATCAATCAGCGGATCGAATACCCGCGGCGTCAACTTGAAGAACTTGAATAACTCACCGAGCTTGTTCATCTCGGTGATCGCGTCCTTGTGGTCACGGCCCTTGGCCGCAATCGCCTTCTCCGTTTTGGTGCACTGGCGCTTCAGCGCTGAGAAGCGCTTTTTAGCCTCGATGGGGTCCGGGCCCACAGCAGCCTCATCTTCGTCATCGTCGTCCGATTCGCCCTTTGCTTCGGCGGCCGCAGCCATTTCCGAGGCAGAGGGCACATGCTCAGCGGGGTCCAAGTAACCGATCATTACGTCGGTCAATTTGCGCTCTTCTTTAGCGACCAGGTCGTATTCGTTGCATAGCTGGCGGACGACGTTCGGATAGTGTGCGAGCGCAGCCATCAGCTCTCGGATGCCTTCCTCGATACGTTTGGCGATGATGATCTCGCCTTCGCGGGTTAGCAGCTCCACAGTGCCCATCTCGCGCATGTACATGCGCACCGGGTCAGTGGTTCGGCCAGCTTCCTGTTCTACTGCGGCCAGCGCCGCGGCGGCTTCCGCAGCGGCAATCTCATCCGCTGAGCGATCGCCTTCAGCCATTAACAGTTCATCGGCATCAGGTGCCTGCTCGAACACCTGGATGCCCATGTCGTTGATCATCTGGATGATGTCTTCGACCTGATCCGGATCAGAGATGTCCTGAGGCAGGTGATCGTTGACTTCAGCGTAGGTCAGATACCCTTGTTCTTTCCCCTTTGCAATCAGGGCTTTAAGTCGGGATTGCTGATGCAATGGGTCTGTCATACGAAGCCTGCGGCGGTGTGGCACAAAAACGGCCGGCGAGTATAACGGCTTAGCCTTCCTAGCACCAATGGGATTGGCGGGAAAATGCTACCTTCAACCAGTCGTGATTTTGGGCGGTTTTATAATGAAAACCGCTGGTTATCCCGCGTTTAGCCCAGCTGTCATTGTGAGGTACCAGCGAGGCGGCTGCTCCATCTCAGTTGAGTTCAAGCCCTGCTTTGGTAAGGATGCTGCTGGTGGCGCCGCCGCTTGGTTTGGGTTCAAGCGCTTTGTCTGCAAATGCCAATGGAGGCGAGTTCAGGCCTCTTAGGGCGCCGTTACTTTGGCGCGGACTCGATAATGATGGCAGGCGCCACGGCTACTGCATGCTGATGAGAGGCTCGGGTTGGCTAGGCCCGGCCAGACAGCGCCCGGATTTCCTGCGTGAGGGCAAGAAGCTGTTGTTTTTCTTCGCCAGTCAGTTCGCCGTAGGGTTTTTGCTTAAGTGTCTCGAACTGTTGCCGCGCGGCATCCAGCGCGGGGTGGCGGCTGAGTTTTTCCACCAAGGCGGTGCACAGGGCCTCTAGGTCCGCGTCTTCTTCCACGGTTTCCCGGCCCGCTAGGGCATTGAGGAAATCCCCTTCGGGCGTGCCAAACCAGAATCCCAGCAGTGCGGCCGTCGTGACCTCGGGGTATTTGCGGATATGGGCCACCACCTCGGATAGCAGCACCGCATCGCGGCTTCCTTCTGTGACCAGCAATGCATCGGGGACATGCCCTACCATTGCGGGCTTCAGTACAAGCAGCCCGAGCAGTCGGTGAATGGGATTCAGAGAGCTCGGTGAGAGGCTCTTCACCATGGGCTCTTCAATGGGCATGACGTTTTCTGGGGGTGGCTCCTCCGGGTCGGTGGGCGGCGGCCCGTCGAGAATTGGTGCAGGTGCCTCACCGGGTTCTGGGCGAGGTGCTGGAGGCGGCTGTAATCTCTTGAGACTGTCGACGTCGATGCCGGTTTTTTCCGCCAGCGCCTGATACATCAGCGTTTTGAAAACGCCCTCAGGCAATCGATGCAGGTGCGGCACTGCGAGTTTTGAAAAACGCGCCCGGCCGTCCATGCTCTCGAGATCAAGCCCCTCCGCCAGGTGTTCAAACAAAAACGTCTCCAGCGGATCGGCGTGATCAAAGAGGTTTTCGAGATAGGCTTTGCCCTTGGCACGCACCAGTGTGTCGGGGTCCTCGCCCTCGGGTAAAAACAAAAACTTGGCCTGGCGCCCATCCTGCATGGCGGGCAGGGTGGCCTCGAGGCCCCTAAGCGCCGCTTTGCGACCGGCATCGTCCCCGTCAAAACAAAACACCACCTCAGGCACGATGCGAAACAGCCGCTCTAGGTGGGTCTCGCTGGTAGAGGTGCCCAGCGTGGCGACGGCGTAGGGGATGCCGTGCTGAGCCAGCGCGATCACATCCATATACCCCTCCACCACCACAATGCGCTCGATCCGACGCGGATGTTTGCGCGCCTGCCAGAGCCCATAGAGTTCTCGGGATTTCTGAAAGACCGGGGTTTCGGGGGAGTTCAGGTACTTGGGCTTATCGTCACCCAGCACCCGGCCGCCAAAGGCGATCACCCGGCCGCGCTGGTCTTGTATGGGGAACATGACTCGCCCGCGAAAACGATCATAGGTGCGGCCCTTGTCGTTTTTCACCAGCATGCCCGAACGCATGAGCAGATCCTGCGAAGCCTCATCTTTACCGTTGGCCTGCATCAGGTTGTCCCAGCCCGCCGGCGCAAAGCCGATGCGAAAATCCCGGGCGATCTCGCCAGTCAGACCCCGGCCCTTGAGGTAGTTCACGACCTTGTGGCGTTCGCCGTGTTGCCGAAGCGCGTGCTCATAGAACTTGCTAGCGCGCTCTAGCGCCTCATAGAGCGGCTTGTTTTGATCCTTCGGCGGCTCACGGCCGCCGCGGGGATCGTCTTTGGGCACTTCTAGGCCAACGGTTTGCGCCAGACCTTCCACGGCCTCCCGAAAATCTAGCCGCTCGTAGTCCATCACGAACCCGATGGCATTGCCTCCGGCGCCACAGCCAAAGCAGTAGTAGAACTGGCGCTCCGGATTCACCGAGAAAGAGGGGGTTTTCTCGTCGTGGAACGGGCAGCAGGCGCTGTAGTTTTTGCCAGCCTTCTTCAGCTTTACGCGGCGATCTATAACCTCAAAGATATCGAGGCGATCCAGTAGATCATCGAGAAAAGCTTGCGGGAGTCTTGCCACGGTCTGGTCGTTGGAGTCGCTCGTTCACGAGCAGTGCCGTTGGCAGCTCGTTCGGTTAATCGGTTGGTGCAGTGCTTGGACGGGTCAGTGTGACCCGCTCACTGGGGGAGGGCAAGCGCTCTAAGATTCGTGCCTCCAGCGTTGGCCTCGCGAGCAGCCTATCGGGCGCCGAGTTTGGCCTTGACGCGTTGGGAGACTTCGCCCATGTCTGCGCGGCCTTGAAGCTGGGGCTTGAGCTTGCCCATCAAGGGGCCCATGGCGGCCATGCCTTCCGCATCGATACCCGCGAGCGCCTCGTCAATGAGGGCGTCGATTTCTTCAGTGGAGAGCTGAGCAGGCAGGAAGGTTTGGATGATCGCAATCTCGGCATCTTCCACATCAGCCAGCTCTGGGCGATCCGCGTCGCGATATTGCGCGGAAGAGTCGCGGCGCTGCTTAACCATTTTATCCATAATCGCCAGCGCGCGGGCGTCGTCGATCTCGATGCGCTCGTCGACTTCGACACGTTTAAACTCCGCCTGAATTAAGCGGATGGTAGAAAGGCTTTCTTTTTCGCGAGCTTTCATTGCAGCTTTCATGGCTGCTTTGACTTGTTCGACGAGGGAAAGGGTCTCACTCATGGGGAGCGGAGGGGCGGGCAGTGTGGTGAGGCGCCCGCAAGATTAATAGAGACGCTGACGCTTGCGGTTCTCGCGTGACACCTTTTTGGCGTGGCGCTTGACCGCGGCGGCCGCGGCGCGCTTGCGAATCGTGGTCGGCTTCTCGTAGTGCTCGCGTTTGCGAACCTCGGCGATGAGGCCGGCTTTCTCGCAGGAGCGCTTGAAGCGACGCAAGGCGACGTCAAAGGGCTCGTTTTCTTTAACCTTAATAGAAGGCATTCATCTGTCCTATAGCAATAAAACCGCGCAAAATGGCGTGGACGCGTTTTGAGCGCGCGCAGTATAGGCGCGAAGCCCTGATTTTGCAAAGCGCTGGGACATGTTAGTTTTGGCCCTTTTTTTGGGGCTTTACACCTCAGGATTAGCCTCAAAAGAGCGATTGATTGTCTTCCTTCCGGTCCTCGAGAGGGCTTGGTTGGCTCATAAGGGCCGAGCATATGACTACTCCCGCGAGCGGGTCATTGTCCCGATACAAGACCGGCGTGGCAGGCGTATCGGGTTGAGTCGAGCTTGGATTTTTGGGGTATGTGAAAGCTGCCTGGGCAACGCCAGCTCGTACATTGATGAAGATTCTCAGCTGCTGGTCAATCGAGCATGATGCGCTATCGAACTGGGTTGTATCGTGGATAGGTCATGAGAGGTACGGATAGGCCCTGTCGTATTTGAGGCTCCTAGCAGACGGGCGATACAGGTAGGCGATAGAGCAATGAAGGTATTGGGCATAGAAACCAGCTGTGATGAGACCGGGGTGGCGCTGTATGACACCGAACGGGGCTTGCTGGCGGACGCACTCTATTCCCAGATCGATATTCACGCCGAGTATGGCGGTGTGGTGCCCGAACTGGCCAGCCGCGACCATGTGCGAAAGACGCTGCCGCTGATTGATCAGGTGCTGATCGACGGCGACATTGCTCGGGGTGATATCGAGGGCGTGGCGTATACCGCGGGTCCAGGCCTAGTTGGCGCGCTGATGGTGGGTGCCACGCTGGGACGGGCTATTGCAGCCGGCCTCGGTGTGCCCAGCCTGGGGGTGCATCACATGGAGGGACATCTGCTGGCACCCATGCTGGCGCAGCGCGGGGCGGGCGCGGTCCCCGAATATCCCTTCGTGGCGCTGTTGGTGTCGGGTGGTCATACTCAGTTGGTGCGGGTAGATGGCCTTGGCCAGTATGCTTTGCTGGGTGAGTCTCTTGATGATGCCGCGGGCGAGGCCTTCGACAAGACCGCCAAAATGCTGGGGCTTCCCTACCCGGGTGGGCCTCACGTGGCGAGGTTTGCGGAGCAGGGCGACCCCGATCGGTTTGAGTTCCCAAGGCCCATGGTCAAGCAAGGTGGTCTGGACTTTAGCTTCTCGGGCCTCAAGACCCATACGCTAACGACGGTGCAGGCCCATGAAGTCGACGGCGAGGTGAGTGAGCAAGACAAAGCCGACATTGCACGTGCTTTTGAAGCCGCAGTGGTGGACACGCTGGTCATCAAATGTCGCCGAGCGCTCAAACAGGAAAACCTTACGCGCCTGGTGATGGCCGGAGGGGTGAGTGCCAACGTGCGACTCCGCGCCGCGCTCGAGGAAAAG
Organism: Halieaceae bacterium; assembly: GCA_902520195.1. Classification (GTDB taxonomy): domain Bacteria; phylum Pseudomonadota; class Gammaproteobacteria; order Pseudomonadales; family Halieaceae; genus Luminiphilus. The sequence continues at coordinate 65,673 of CABYND010000002.1, read as the reverse complement.
CTGGGTAAGGAGCGCTGCGAGGTGTTTTATCCCGCGCCAAAGCTCTGCACCGACAATGGCGCAATGATTGCCTACGCGGGTGCGCTCCGATTGGCGGCGGGTGAGTGTGACGGGCCCGATGCTGAGGTGCGGCCCCGCTGGCCCATGACCGAACTCACTGCCCCGCAGGCGGCGTAGCGATGGATACCGTTTTTATCAAAGGCCTCAAAGCAGCCTCCGTGATCGGCTGTTATGACTGGGAGCGCGATATTCGCCAGACACTGGTGATCGATCTTGAGCTGAAGGCTGATTTCACGCGGGCGGCGCAAACCGATGCCCTGGAGTACGCGCTGGATTATGCCGCGATTTCGCGGCGCGTGATTGATTTGTGCGACGAATCGCGTTTTCAGTTACTCGAGGCGTTAGCAGAGCACTTGGCAGCCATCGTGTTAGCGGAGTTTTCGATTGAAAGCCTACGCATGACGATTACTAAGCCTGGCGCGGTGGCCGAAGCAGAGGGGGTGGGCGTAGTTATTAACCGTCCATAAGTGCCGACTAAAGCGACGTGTCAGCCTTGGCTGCAGCGATTAGTCGGATGGTTTGGCAATGCGCTTAATTTGTGCCGATCGAATAGCCACCCCCAGTTCAGGCCCTGCAAGACCCTGATCTGCAAAGTCCGCTGCTTTCACTTTTTGCGCCGCGGTGCGAGCGCTGCGTAATAGACAGATGGCGTTTTTAGCATCGGCTGTGCTTTGCTCCAGCGCCACAAGTGTCTCGCAGAAGCCCTCAAACGGTTCGTCTCGGCGCAATGCGTCTAGTGCCTGTAATAGTGCCATGCACTCGTTGGCATCATTTAGCGCGGTTTTAACTTTGCTTCGCCCGTCGCTGACCCGCGCAGCTAGCAGTGTATAGGTGTTAGGGGCTTTGAAGCGCTTGCTGGTGTTTTCGGCCCGCGCCTCAGGTAGGTCGGCGAGCAGTGCTGCCCAACGGCAATCGTTGCGGTCGGTGTGTGGTGCAGCTCGCCTCAACGCAGAAATGCCTTGAGACACAACGAGCTCCGGGAGGAGCACCTTTATTGCACCGCAGTCCGCCAATACCTGCCAGTAGACTTCCGGGTGCTGCTCGCCCAGAGCTTTCTCGGTTTCGACCCAGATTCGCTCGGTAGAGAGGTGTGACAGCTCGCCGACATCTACGATCTCCGTCATTAACGCGATGGTTTCTTCGGAGACTGTGAAACCGAAGTGATGGTAGCGTGCGGCAAATCGAGCCACGCGCAATACCCGCAGCGGGTCCTCGACAAAGTGCGGCGAGACGTGCCGCAGGATTTTGCCCTCTAGATCAGCCTGCCCCCCAAAAGGATCAATGATTGACCCAGACTCATCCATGGCCATCGCGTTAACGGTCAGGTCTCGACGCTCAAGATCCTCCTCAAGCGTGACTGAGGGATCGGCGTGCACCACGAACCCATGATAGCCAGGCCCTGATTTGCGTTCAGTGCGCGCCAGCGCATATTCCTCTTTGGACTCGGGGTGCAGGAATACGGGGAAGTCTCTACCCACCTGAGTAAAGCCATTTTTGATCATTTCTTCGGGCGTGCTGCCCACCACCACCCAGTCGGTTTCGTGGTGTGGGTAACCCAGTAGCCTGTCGCGGACGGCGCCGCCTACGCGGAAAATATTCATGGACTGACTCTACTGTTTTCGCTCGATAGCGCGCCAGCTGCGGCTATCGGCCTTGCCCAAAAGATTCAAGTGCTTTTTCTTTCAGCATATTTTTCAGCACACTAAACATGGGCAGATTTTGCGCACTCGCAGGTGACTCTTTTACCCGTCTCGAGCTCGTAAAAGGTTAGCGCATTACCCCATACACAACCGGTATCTAAGCCAATCACCTTGGGGTCGTCTGTCATACCCTCTAGCGATGCCCAGTGCCCAAAGATAATGGTCTGGCCTTTGGTGAAGCGGCGTTTATGGCTAAACCAGGGCGCAACTTTTTTGCCTGCCACTGCGTCGGGAATGGGCTGTGGCCCTTTACTGACAAAATCGAGCTTGCCCTTGCGGGTGCAGTAGCGCATGCGGGTGAGGTAGTTGGTGATCACGCGCAGCCGCGTCATGCCGCTCAGACTGTCGTCCCACACGTGGGGGTCGTTACCATACATTTCTGTCAGGAACTCCTCGCACCGCGCGCCCTGCAAGGCGTTTTCGACCTCCCAGGCGCGATCTAGTGTGTCTTGCACGGTCCAAATGGGCGGGATGCCCGCGTGAACCATCGTCACCCCGTCCTCGAAGTGGGCGAGTGGCTGAAAGTGGAGCCACTCAATCAGCTGGTCGCGATCGGGGGCATCAAGAATGTCCTCGAGGTTGTCTTTGCGGCTCGGTTTTCGGGCGCCACAGGAGACAGCCATTAAGTGCAGGTCGTGATTGCCCAGTACCATGGTGACGTTGTCGCGGTGGGCATAGAACCAACGCAGCACTTCAATGTTGCCGGGGCCCCGGTTGATCAAGTCACCCACGCTCCAGAGGCGGTCCTTATCAGGATTGAATTTCACTCGCTCCAGCAAGTACTGGAACGGCTCAAAACAACCCTGTATATCGCCGACAACGTAGGTGCTCATAGTGCGAAATAAAACGATCGTATCTGGTCAGGCGTGCAGTGTAGGCAGCTATGAATTTTGGGATAAAGACTTTTTATTTTGCAGTGGCTGAGGTAGGGCGCACGGCCCGGGTCTTTACGCCCCCTCAACGCTTTTCGCGAAGGCACGTCAGCTGGTGACGGTTCTAGTCCTGCTGTCAGACGTGCAGGTGCGCTGCGATCGCGACAAAGTCTGCTATCGAGAGCGTTTCAGCCCGCGCGCTGGGGTCTATTGCGAGTCCCCCGAAATCGTTGTCTTCCATCGTGCCTTTGAAGTTATTGCGCAGCGTCTTGCGGCGCTGTGAGAAAGCTTGCGCGACGACGCGCGCCAGTGATGTCGGATCGACGAGTGGGTACGCCGGCCTGGGGTGGGGCGTGAGTCGCACCACAGCTGAGTGCACTTTGGGCGGTGGATAAAATGCCTCAGGAGGCACCTCAAAAAGTGACTCTACCTCACACCAGAACTGCGCCATCACGCCCAGACGTCCCCAATCTTTGCTTCCGGGTGAGGCCGCCAATCGCTCCACGACTTCCAGTTGGAGCATAAAGTGCATGTCCTTGATGATCGGTGCCTGTTCCAGCAACTTGAAAATCAGCGGCGTTGAGATGTTATAGGGCAGGTTACCCACCACCCGGAGGCGGGCGCCATCCGTTGCCAATGACGCAAAATCAAAATCGAGCGCATCGGCGCCATGCAGCGTAAATCCTGGATATTTGCTGAACGCGGCCAAGAGGCGGGTGCGGAGATCACGGTCGAGCTCTATAGCGTCGAGCCGGCATTCACCGTTGATAAGTGCTTGGGTGAGGGCACCCTCTCCAGGGCCGATCTCAACGATATGGTCAGAATCATCAGGCGCGATCGCGCGCGCGATCGCTTCAATGGTCGATTCATCGCGCAGAAAGTTCTGGCCGAATCGCTTGCGAGGGTGATGCCTTGGGGCGTTTCTACTCACAGAGAACTACCGTGCTAGCATAAAAGATGGCGCCCAGCTTTTCGATTACAAGGTACAACCAACAGCATCTGCTTCCTTATTTATTAGAGTTTCAGTTGACCACGATTCAATACCTAACGCTAATTGATACTCTCGCAAGATTCCATTTGAGGGGCGAGGCGAGGCAGTTTTACCTGGGGTACTTTTGGTGGCTCCTGGAACCGGCGCTTTATATTGCGGTTTTTTACGCCGTGTTTCAGCTGTTGCTTGACAGCCGTCAGCCCGATTACCTCTATTTCCTGGCTGTTGGCAAGCTAACTTTTATTTGGTTCTCTAAAAGTGTTGTGCAGGCTTCCTTTAGCATAGAAACCAACAGAGGCCTCCTTTCGCAAGTCGCCATTAGGAAAGAGGTTTTCCCCTTAGCGGCAATCCAACAAGGCTTCTACCGGCAACTAGTGGTCTTATCTTTTCTATTGGTTCTACTTTTTCTCTCGGGCAAGGGGCAATTCCATTATTGGTTTTGGCTCTTGCCCTTGATGTTCGTTCAGATGCTTTTGATTTCTGGCGTCGGTTTATTGGCGGCCTTGGTGGTTTGTTGGCATAAAGACTTCCAGCATTTGATTCAGCTAGGGATGATGTTTTTATTGTTTGTCTCAGGCGTTTTCTGGGACGTGAATGCTGTAGCCGATGCAGATGTGAGACGATGGCTGTTGCTTTTAAATCCGCTGGCCACGTTGATCGATGCTTATCGCCAAATATTACTGTTTGGGTCACTGCCAAAGACAGATCTTATGTCCGTTTTGTTGTGTCAGAGCCTTCTCTTACTGAGCATAGCTGTCGGGGCATATCGGATTTTTCAATCTCGGATTGCTGTACGAGTTTTGAGTAGATGACTCATCTGCTCACGCTAGATAACGTTTCCCTGTCTTTTGATATGGGAGCAAACAGTCGATACGACGCTTTGTCAGGCATTCGTCTGCAAATCGCTGCTGGCGACCGTGTGGGGGTTGTTGGTGCCAATGGCTCAGGAAAATCCACGCTCCTCAAAATAATGGCGAAGATCTTCGAGCCGGAGACTGGCCACGTTGAGTGGGCCCCCAATGTGACAGCATCCCTGTTGACTTTAGGCCTCGGATTTAGGCCAGATTTATCGGGCCGAGATAACGCCTATCTGTCGTGCCTGCTGATGGGTTTATCTTCTAAAGCTGCATCGTCTTGCCTGGATGAGATTGAAAGTTTTTGTGAATTGGGAAGTTTTTTTGACCAGCCTGTTAAGTTTTATTCAACAGGTATGCGAGCCCGACTTGCTTTCGGCTCGGCGCTACTGAATCAGTCCCAGGTCCTTTTAATAGATGAAGTTTTGAGTGTCGGTGACAGTGTCTTCAGGGAAAAAGCAAGGCAGGCCCTGGAGGAGCGACTATCGCCCGAGCGAGCTGCAATCATTGTCAGCCACAACCTAGGTCAAATAAGTAGCTTGGCCGACACTGCGATAGTCATGGAGAGAGGGGAGATCTCAGCATCGGGGGCCGTAGATGATGTCTTAAACGTTTACCAACGTAGCACTGTTTCGTCGCGCTAAATGCATACCGAACACAAGACTGCTGCTGATGTGATCTTGCCCGAAAACCCTGCTTGCCGGCTTAATGTCGTTTTAGGCGGCGCTCCATTGTTGGGTCGCCTAACTGGCATTGGGCGTTATACCTACGAGTTGGCCAGAGCACTTGTCGCCTCGCAGATTGTCGATGATTTGAAGCTTTGGGGCGACCTGAGCTTTCTGGATGCCGGTATGTTAGAACGCGGTGATCCAACCAGCGAAGGTCCTGCGGGTTTGGCCGACAAAAAAAATCGGGGGCATTCGGGTGGTCTAGCTGTGTCCGCAAGGGCCTTTGCTTCGCGCTCATATTACGCGTCTATGGTTTATCAGTACGTGTCAGGCGCGATGGCAGAACGCAGGTTAAGACCTCTTGCAGATAGCCACCTTTACCATTCCCCAAACTTCATAATGCCTCACTTTGACGGTGCTCGAGTGATTACTATCCATGACTTATCCACGATACGTTTTCCTCAGTTTCACAGGAAACAAATGGTGGTTTTGTGTGAGGGCGGCATTCACTCGGCAATTGAGGGCAAGGTGCACGTGATCACTGATTCATTCCACATAAGGGACGAGTTGGTTAACGACTTCGGGGTAGAGATAAGCAGGATAAGTACTGTGCACCTGGCTCCTGACCCTCGCTGTCGTCCAAGACATGAATCAGAGTGCCGGCACGCTTTGGATGCTCTGGGGCTGAGTCACAAAGCATTCTTTTTGTCGGTAGGCACTATCGAGCCCCGTAAAAATCTGCTTAGGGTATTTGAGGCGTTCAGGGCCGGAAGGCGAGCCAGTCATTTTGATTGGCCGCTAATTGTTGTGGGTGCTTCTGGGTGGAAGAGCAGCAGAGAACATGAAATGTTGGATCAACTCATAAAGGATGGGTTAGCACTTTATCTGGACTATGTTACCGATGAAACGCTGCTAACCCTCTACGCTTCTGCGGGGGCCCTAGTGTTCCCCTCGCTTTACGAAGGTTTTGGTCTCCCTGCTCTTGAGGCGGCTGCATGCGGTTGCCCAGTCATTACCAGTGAGCACTCTGCGATGGCCGAATTCGCGCCTGAGCAGACTCTTTTTGTAAATCCTGAGGATGTGTCCTCTATTTCTGATGCATTGAAAGCAATACCCTCTAGGTCTGAATTTGGTTCGGGTTTTGACGTCAGCACCCAAGCGGCTGCGCGAACTTGGGTGGACGTGGCTCAAGAGACATCCGACGTATACCGAGCAGCTTTGCGAGGTTGATTTTAAGGATGACCTCACTTGTGTACGCGACTAAGTGCGCACCCTTGCAATGGGGCAAACAGTAGCTTATGGACAGTCGTAATTTTCATTTCTGGGCGCTGCTAGCAACTAAAATAAAATTAAATTTGCGCTCAGAGGTAGGAAGGAACCAGCTTAGCTACGCTTGGTGGATTTTAGAGCCAACATTAGAAGCTGCTGTACTTTACTTGGTTTTTGGCGTGTTTTTGGGTCAAGGAACTGACAGCTTCGTTTCCTTTTTGCTGGTTGGCCTGATCCCTTGGACTTGGTTCTCCCGGAGTATTGGCAATGCAATGATGAGCCTGTCCGGTGCAGGCTGGTTATTGCACAGCTTCCGGATACACCCGGCATTCTTCCCATTAGTCGTAGTTGGGCAGGACGCTATAAAGCAAGCGGTAACATTCAGTTTTCTGCTCTTGGCTTTATTGATAGTTGGGATTCCAGTCACAGAGCAGTGGTTGTTACTTCCGATAGCTTGGGCGCTGCAGTTCGGCTTAGTAACTTCGGCTAGTTGCTTGGTCGCCTCCCTAATACCGCTGCTTCAAGACCTGAAGTTCTTGGTGAACACAGGCTTGTTAGCTGTCATGTTTGCCTCCGGGATTTTTTACGATGCTCAAAGTTTTGTTTCTAGGCAATGGCTAGACATTTTTTATTTAAACCCTATGGCAAGTCTCATCCAGCTATATCGGGAGATCTTGCTTGGTAGCGGACTGTTAAGCCTCTTCCACATTTTAGTGGTTGTCATTTGGATCATGGTGCTTGGCTCCCTGGCTTGGCTTGCGTTAAGGCATTACAAAGACAGCTATGCACGGCTGATAGAAGAATGACTCAAGAGATTTTAATTTCAGTGAGAGGTTTGGGGCTTACATATAAAGTGCGCCGCTCGCTTTTTTCACCAATATTTGTTTCCGCGCTATCTGAGGTAAGTTTTGATGTTTACAAGGGTGAGACCTTGGGAGTGGTGGGCAAAAATGGCTCGGGTAAGTCCACCCTGTTGAGGGCTTTAGCGGGCATTTATAAGCCCGACCAAGGTTTGGTGCGCTTCGACGCCACAACAATCGCTTTAATGACGCTTTCGTTGGGATTTGATCCTGTGATGTCAGGGAGAGACAACGCGATCTTCGGCGGGATGCTTTTAGGGTTCGATAGCGAATACGTAGAGGCGCAATTGGATGAAATCAAAGCATTTTCGGGGATTGGCGACGCTTTCGAGGCGCCAGTTAGGACTTATTCATCTGGAATGTTGTCCAGACTATCCTTCGCTGTTGCCATGAAAGTTTCGCCAGACGTCATGCTTCTTGACGAACTACTGGCCGTGGGAGACGAGTCATTCAGAGCAAAAGCTTATGAAGCAATGCGAGAAAAGATTGCCTCTGACCAGACAACGATATTTGTGTCACACAATGCGGACGAAATTCTAGCGTTATGCGACAGAGCCATTCTTTTGCATGAAGGCCGCATTATTAGTCAGGGCGACCCTCAAAATATAATTTCTCGGTATAGAAAACTTGACTGACTCATAGTGAAACCATAGCAGTGAAGCGGCAAAACTGAGCCGAATTCAAATTTATTAACCCAAGGAGCTCGTTGCCTTGTTCGTAGCATTGCGATGGTCAGCGAGATCACTCTCCAGCATGGCCAATTTTTGGGCAAGGCGCTGATTTTTTACCCTTAGCTTAGAGCACTCGATGTCCAACAACAGCGCTTTTATCACTAATGCCGCAATGGCCAGAGAAATTGCCAGAGTTGGGCCGTAGATGATGTTGAGCTCGCGGGCGATTGCATCAAATAAGCCTGGCGCAAACCCAAGAAGCGCGAAACATAGCACAGCGACCCCCCAGGTCACGCCATGCGAAATATGCAAACGATCCCGGCGTATGAGGAATAGCAGGACCAAAGATAAGCTGAGACCGAATAAAGTAGCGACCGCCTGTATCATCAAATGTTGCCCCTCCAATTCTGGGCCAGATGTGCCTACACGGCACATGCTTAACGCATTCTATGCCAATGTATTCCGTTGTTTTGACGGTTGATTACGCCTTAACTGCCGCTTCGCAAGGGCTAAGCTCAACGTGTGGATCATGTATGAAAATACGACTCGCCAAGTTGAAAAAATCCTGGACTGACCGCTTTTTCTGGGAAACATATTCACTGGTATCTCACTGATGCGCAGCCTAGCTCTCACCAGCAGAATAAGCACACCTATATCCTGATGATCAAGCATTGAGGCGGCAGAACTGGTCAGAGCTTTTATTGCCGACGCATTCATCGCCCGGTAACCACTGGTAGGATCGCGAAAGTCTAGTCCTGAGGCCAGTCCCATCATTTTCCATGCGACTCTGCGCAACCCGCTGCCGCGAGCCTCAAAAGTGCCAAGCGCCACATCGGCCTTTCCTGAAACCACCGTCTCTAACAGATGTTTTGCTGACATAGGGTCGTGTTGGCCATCTGCGTCCATCGTGATGACAAAATCGACCCCTAGCTTGTGTGCATACCGCAACCCTGTTTGCGTTGCGCCCCATGCCCCTATTTGGAAGGGCAAGCTCAAAACTCTAGCGCCTGCGGTCAGAGCCCGCTCTTTTGTTAAGTCTGTGCTGCCATCATCAACCACCCACACCGGAAGATCTGCGTGTCGAAACGCAGATGTAATGACATCACCTATGGTGGCTTCCTCGTTAAAGGCTGGGATTACAACCACGCCATTTGGACGGTGGTCAGCCTTTTCTAATGGGTATCGTAATAGAGCTGCCAATTTAGCTTTCCCTTGATCCGCAGGTTCCTGATATAACTCTGTAAGTTTATGGTGTGAACATTTTCAGGTTATCCTTCACCCCGTTAGGCTCAGGTCAAGTTCCAACCATAAACCAAGCTGACAGATCTTTCTTGTCGGAGGGGCTTAGGCGCAAAAGTTCGCCATTGGCGTCATATTCTGCCAATTTGAGAAGGCAACCTTGAGTGTTGAAGTGCACATTTTTCCGTTGCCCTGCGTCGCGTGCCGGTGGTCTTATGCCGATAAGTTTGTTTTAGAGGGTGGATCGTGTTCTCTGGGGTTAAGGCTAGGTTTTCAGCGCTCAGGCGCATTTTGCTCTCCGGGATAAGTCGGTTTTTGGAACCGCTCCCGAGATTTGTTACGCGAGAGCATTTGCGTCACGCTGAGCGAGTGCTATTGCGCCACCAAATTTCCGCCAAGTGGGACCAGATACACCGACTCGAAGGATTGCGAGAGAGATCTTCTTCGTTGCTTTGCGAGCTTTGTGGGCACGAGTCAGAGCTATCTACCTTCAGGGAGTTTCGTACTCACTGCATTTTTGGTGGCGGAGAGATAGTCCGGCATCAGTGCCCTGCCTGCGATGTAATATTTGGCAGCAGCACCATGATGCGGCTGAGCGCAGAAGCACTAACAGAAGAATATGAATGGCACTACCTTGCCTTTGACGAAGGTGATTCTACAGAGGACGAAATCCGCGCATTCCGCGGCTTGCAGCCTGAAAGTCGCGGTCGATACCTAAACTGGGGTGCGGGTAATTGGTCACAAAGCCTCTCCCGGCTGAGACATGAGGGTTGGGATGTTCTGGGTTTCGAGCCTCATTCTTCTGCAATGCCGCAAGACGGTGTCGTGACAAAACTAGAGCACATTGAGCATCTGAGTTTTGACGGGATATTCTCAAATAATCTGCTCGAGCACCTTCGACATCCAGTGGATGATTTACGGCAAATGGCTTCGCTGCTAAAACCTGGCTCGCTAATGTCCCACGCGACGCCATGTTTCAATTATAAATTCGAGTTCACTCGTTTTCATTTATTTTTCTTTCTGGGCAGATCGCGTGAAGTCTTGGCACAGCGGGCAGGCTTAGAAGTTGTGAGTTTTGCGGAAGACGGCAACTTCATGAATTGGGTGTTGCGAAAGCCATGAGCAGTGGATTCGTTTCCTACGCTCAAAATTTTGAGGATGTCATGCTATGGAGAGCTCTTTCTCACGTTGATTGTGGTTTCTATATCGACATTGGTGCGCATCACCCGACGATTGATTCGGTAAGCCTTGCATTTTATGAGCGCGGTTGGACCGGTGTAGATGTTGAGCCGGTTCCAGACTGCGCGGCATTGTTGAGAGAGCATCGACCTAAGAACGAAGTGGTCGAAATGGCGCTCTCTAATAATACTGGAAAGCTTTTTCTTACAGTGGTGCCTGAGACGGGGCTTAGCACCGCGTCTCCTGTTCTAGCCGCTACTATGGCTGAAGACAGCGAGAAATATCATGACTTAGAAGTCTTGGAGGTTGACCAGTGCAGGTTATCAGACCTCGCTGAGTTCTATGCTGGCCGATCTGTTCACTGGATGAAGATTGATGTTGAGGGATTCGAGCAGCAAGTGCTCGAGGGGTGGGACCCCACTATTCTAAGGCCCTGGGTTTTAGTGGTGGAAGCGACGGTCCCCAACTCAGATCGGTCTAACCACGAATGCTGGGAATCAATAGTTTTGGACGCCGGATACAAGTGTGTTTATAAAGATGGCCTCAATCGATTTTATCTCGCAGCGGAGCACACCCAGCTGGCCAATGCATTTGAGTATCCGCCAAATGTTTTCGATGACATCCGATTGAGACCACACTCCGCAATGTTGCAGGATTTAGCGGCAGAGCATATGCGGGACATTCACAAACGCGTGGCAAATTATCAGCGTCAGGTCCTTGCGTTGCAGCATTTTCAGGCGAGATACGAGGCAGTGATTCAGAGTGCTTCTTGGCGCTTTACGGCGCCGCTCAGACATATTGTTGATTGGGTGTTGAGGATTCTGACTTTCAAAGACCGGTGGCTGGAAATTAAAGGTTGGAAGGCTCGAATGAGAGCGCTTCGGCACCTTCGAGCACTGATCAGTAGTTCCAAACCAAGCAGCGCAAAGACGCTAAATGAATTAGAGCTCAGTCCGGATGGCCGCGTCTGGCTCAAAAAGCTGGAAGCGCTTCGCGTCCGGAGCACAGATAGCAACTAATGCGCATTGTCATTGATTTGCAGGGAGCGCAGACAGAGAGTCGCTTCAGGGGCATTGGTCGCTACTCCTTATCCTTCGTGAGAGCACTTCTGAACCAGCGCTCTCAGCACGACTTCTGGGTGGTCTTAAATGGCCGGTTCGGCGAGTCGATAAGTGAAATTGAGGAGGCTCTCGCCGACTTGCTTCCCAGGGACCGTATGCGTGTGTTTGAAACCCCTCCAGGTGTTGCGTTGCGAGATCCCGAGAACTCTTGGGCTGCGGCGTCTTCAGAGGTAATTCGGGAAGCATTCATCGCGGAGCTACGCCCGGACCTTGTTTTGATAACCAGCCTTTTTGAGGGCTACCTTGATGATGCCGTAACTTCTATCGGTGCTATGGATACCCCTCAGGCACCGACTGTGGTGGTTCATTACGATTTAGTTCCCGCATTGAGGCCCGAATACATCACCTCTCCAGAGTACGGCGAGTTCTACGACAGAAAACTTGCCTATCTTCAACATGCAGATTTGCTCTTGGCTATTTCCGATTACAGCCGAAAGGAAGCAGAGGATTTTCTAAATTTTCTGTCGGATAGGGTAGTGAGCATATCCGCCGCTGTAGAGGATGGGTTTTGGCGGCCCAAAGATGGCGCGCCTGTAGTGCCGGAAGACTTTTCAGATTTAGGTATTAGCCGACCCTACATTCTTTGCGTGCCTGGAGGCTTTGATTCCAGGAAGAATTTGGAGTCGCTGCTGTCTGCATTCGCCCAACTTCCCGCGGCTGTGCGCAGAGATCATCAGCTTGTTATCGGGAGTAAAGCTTCAGCCTATGCGATTAGCAAGCTTGAGGCCGCGGCTGATACTGCCGGGTTGGGCGCTGAGGAGTGGGTGCTAACTGGGCACCTACAGGATATTCGCTTCCGCGACCTTTTCCGTGGCAGCTCATTATTTGTATTCCCCTCAAAACATGAGGGTTTTGGTCTGCCTCTGCTAGAGGCCATGACACTTGGGGTGCCCAGTATTGCGTCCTCTAGTACGAGTGTCGGCGAGGTTATGGGTGAGGCAGAATATTGCTTTGATCCAGAGGATGTAAGCGCCATCCGTGACAAGATGGACCGTGCGCTTCAGGATGACGAGTGGCGCGATCAGCTCTCTAAGCACGCCATGTTACGCGCTGCAGATTTTTCATGGGATAAGACTGCCCAGCGTGCTCTGTCTGCCATCGAGCAAAAATTTGGGAGCAATTCCCAAACTGTACCTGGTTCTCCCAGAGCGGGGCCGATTGCCCGCGAGAAAATTGCCGAGGCCATTGTGGCTTGTGGCGCGGGAATCACGGTTGGAGCCCAAAAACTTGAACTGATAGCGCAGTCTTTGGCTGTAAATCTTAAGGCGGGTAGGCAGGACACGTTATTTCTGGATGTTACGGAGCTGGCCAAGATCGACGGCAAGACGGGTATTCAGCGCGTCGTAAGAGCGCTCTTGCTCGCAATAGATCAGGGCCACACACGAGGACTGCACGTTCAGCCTATATTTTTTGATGGGCACAGGTTTAGGTGCGCGAATGCCTTCTCAAGCTTGTTTTTGGGGCGAGATCTATCCGGTGATCATTTAATCGATTTCGGCGCAGGTGATCATTATTTGTCTCTAGATCTGAATGTCTCCTCGATAGAGGCTTCAGAGCCGATTCTCAAGGAGATGCGGCGCCGGGGTGTCAATCTAAATTTTTTGGTTTACGACGTTCTTCCACTGATGCACCCCGAGTGGTGGCCAGCGGGCCTTGCAGATGGATTCGCAAGCTGGTTTGCGGTGGTGTCTCGTGTTGCGGATCGTTTGATCTGTATCTCAAGGGCGGCTCGCAGCGATGTTGCGGCTCAAATTGAACTGAATTCCAGCAATAACACTTGGACGCCTAAGCTGGGCTGGTTTCACTTGGGGGCCGATATAAAAAACACATCGCCGTCGGTTCATTTGCCTCGCGATGCTGACGATTTTTTTGGGCGAATCGTGAATCAGACTACTTTTCTCATGGTTGGGACAGTTGAGCCTAGAAAAGGCCATGCGCTAGCGTTAGACGCTTTCTCTCAGATGTGGCGGGATGGTTATGATTTCAACCTGGTCGTAATTGGTAAAAAAGGTTGGCTGGTAGACGATCTAGCTGACCGCATGAGTGCTTGCTCAAAGAATGGCTCCAGGTTTTATTGGTTCCAAGGAGCTAGCGATGAATTCTTGGAAAGGGCCTACTCAAGCTGCAGTTGTCTCCTAGCGGCGAGTGAGGCAGAGGGCTTCGGTCTGCCAATAGTCGAGGCGAGCTTTCACAACCTACCAGTCTTGGCGAGGGATATTGCAGTATTCAGAGAAGTGGCAGGCGACGCGGCTCTTTACTTCGACGGCAGCTCGGCTGAAGGATTGATTGCAGGCGTCCTGCGGTGGGTAAGGCAGAGAGGGCTGAACGAAATACCAGAGCCTACCGATATGGATGCCATGTCATGGCGGCGGAGTGCCGACGCGTTACTTGACCAGCTTGAAATTTGATTGCGTTTGAAAGTTTCAGAGGCTTAGATTTCTTCTTCAAGCCATAAGGAATGATCCCCATGTTGAAAAGGCTATTCAGAAAAATAGCTCCGGCGCCAAGGCTGGTGCACATACCTGTGGGGTGCCCGCCTTTGCAGCACTACCCAGGCTATTTGCCTGAGGATGCTGGGCTGGTCTCACGCTATGCAAAGGCTAAGGCCTCAATCAGCGATGACTATTATATGGACGGGTTTGGAGTAAAGACTGAATTCGCTTGTGTCCCATTTTGTGACCCATTGAATCTTTGTGCTGAGAGGCTGCAGTTTCCTTTACCTGACGATGGCTTTCACGCTGAGGGGATAGAATATGCGGCCTTGTTGGACGCCTTCGACAATCGGAAGGTTAAAGGCCGTTTCACAGCGGTTGAGGTGGGTAGCGGTTGGGGGCCATGGATTGCTATGGCCGGGGTGTTGGCTAGGCAGCATGATGTCAACCGACTATGCCTCATCGGTGCAGAGGCTTCTGCTGAGCGATACTCTTTGATGTGCAGACATCTTGAGACGAATGCACTTGTGGTTGGTGATGGCGTCAACATAAGCACCTTTCAGGGCGCGGTGTGGACACATGATGGCGAAGTGGCTTTCCCAGAGAGTGATGTTGGAGATATGGGGTCCGCCGCAACTGCTTCCAACTCAAGCAAGGATTACAGGGGATTTTCCGTCAACCTCGGGAGTGTACCGTGTAGAACACTAAGCACCCTTTGCGAGGGCGTTGGGGAGATAGACTTCCTTCACATGGATGTGCAAGGGGCTGAGTACGAGTTGGTTGCGGGTGAACTGCCATGGCTCAACAGACATGTTCGTTCTTTGATGGTAGCCACGCACAGCCGGATTATCGAGGGCGCAATCATGCGGATTCTAACTGACGCCGGTTGGAGGTTACGGCGTGAAAAGCCATGCCGTTTTAGATTTGAGGGGGAAACAGCTGATTGGGTAGGACGCACGGAGGCTGACGGTAGCCAGCATTGGGAGAAACTTCTCTGAGCCTACGCCTACTGGTTAGGGAACCCTCTTTGCGGAGCATTGTGCCATTTCACGCGGAGCCCCTGGCACTGTTGTGAGCCGCCCGTCGAGCCTCATTAAAACCTCGGTGCCTGAGTGATCGGCAGGCTTGATGCATTGACTCACTGGTTAATTTAGTTGTATGCAAAAGCGGGTTCGTTATCCCCGCTGCTGGCTATAAACAAACACCTAACGCTCCGCTAATCAACGTGCAACCCCCCATGGTTTTATAGCTGGACAGCGTTTTTTTGGACTGGCGCCTGAGCCAGCTAGCGCGGGAGGCAGCGAGGCATCGTCGAGTTGCCTATCCAGTGCCGATAGTGTAGGGTCCGCGCCGTATCAGAGCCAGATACCACGCTTTTTTCTTGGAGTCTAAAAATGTCAGATATAACTATCGATGGGGTGGAGTACGATTCCGAGTCTTTGTCGGATGAAGCAAAAGCGCAGATAGCATCTTTACAAGCAGCAGAGCAAAAAATAGCGCAAACCCAGCAAGATCTTGCGATACTTCAGACAGCTCGCAACGCTTATGCCGCGGCTTTGAAAGATATATTAACCTCTGACTAAGTGTCCCCAATTCCAGCAAAAATGCTTCATGCGTCGCTGGAAATCTAACTGAAACTTGTCCCCGCTAGCACGTTATGATGGCTGGCCCAGACGACCTCAAGCCGCTTTTATCCGCACTATATGGCAATAAGACCACTGGGTTAAACGTAGCTTCTTGAGGGTTGAAATTCTGCTTTTAGACCCCACCTTCGAAGCAACGGCAATTCGTTTGCGACTCTAACTGGAACAGATGATCGCAGGCTGTGGCTGATGTCAGGTGCGGAACGGCGCCATTGGAAATTAGTGCTTTATTTAGGGGAAGCCGGTTTTGAGCCAGAATACATCTAGTGATGCCTACAGCAAGTTTGATTCATTTAAAGACTCAATTGCTGTCTGTAAGCAATCATTTGTCAGCGTCGGAGTGTTCTCTGGCGTAATTAATATTCTGATGCTGACGCCGGCATTCTTCATGCTGAACGTCTACGACAAGGCAATAGGCCACAACAGTTTATCAACCTTAGCGATGCTTTCGTTAATAACTGTGGCCATGTTTGTGGTGCTGGGTGTTGTCGAGGCAATAAGGGCTCGCGTGTTAGTTGCTATATCGTCACGGCTCGACAAAGCGATGGCACCTAGGTTGTATGAAATCTGCTTCGCGAACGCGGTGAATGTCGGGTCCGGCAGGGCAACTACACAGCCTTTGCAAGACCTTAACGGTATTCGTCAATACCTCACAAACAACGGTGTGTTTGCATTCTTTGATGCCCCGTGGCTGCCAATTTATCTGCTGGTGTTGTTTCTTTTTCATCCGCTATTGGGATGGATGGGGGTAGTCGCAGCGGTCGTCTTTTTTGCGGTGGCTGTCGTTAATCAGCGGCAGACCGGGCCCTCTCTGGAAGAAGCCAATAATTTCGCTTACGAGAGCAACTTAGAGACAACCAAAAATCTTCGGAACGCTGAGGTGGTGGCCTCAATGGGCATGCTTGACGCCCTGCAATCACGCTGGAGGGTAAAGCAAGATGAGATGCTGGTTGCCCAAGAGACAGCCAGCAACGCAGCTGGGCTCTATAACTCTATAAGCAAGACTCTGCGCATCATGGTGCAGTCCGCGGCGATAGCGACGGGGGCTTACTTAGCCCTGAAACAAGAAATTTCTCCGGGGATGATCATAGGGGGTTCAATACTTATCGGTCGCGCGTTGCAGCCCGTTGAACTCGCTGTTTCTGCCTGGAAGGGATTCTTGGACGCTAAGGAACAATATGGCCGACTTGAAGGACTTCTCTCTGCATTTCCGAGAGAGGGCGCCAAAATGGCCCTTCCCGATATCACTGGCAAAGTTTCTGCCAGATCAGCCACCATCAGCCCGCCGGGCTCAAATCACCAAGCTGTGCGAAACGTATCGTTCGACATCCCCAGCGGATCAGTCTGTATGGTGCTCGGGCCAAGTGGCGCGGGTAAAAGCACACTGATGCGTGGTGTTTTGGGCTTATGGCGAACAACCTCGGGAGAAATCAGAATCGATGGTGCAGAGGCCGCAAGCTATGATCGGGTGCAGCTTGGTCCTCAAATCGGATATCTACCCCAGAGTATTGAGCTTCTTGATGGCACAGTAAGCTCCAACATTGCTCGCTTCGGAGAAGTTTGTTCTGACAGTGTGGTCCTCGCGGCGAGGGATGCTGGTGTCCATAATTTCATCCTATCGTTGCCGAGTGGTTATGACACCGTAATTGGAATGGGTGGTGGGATTCTCTCGCCCGGTCAGCGGCAACGAGTCGCGCTGGCTAGAGCCCTATATAAAAGGCCCAAATTGGTTGTGTTGGATGAGCCTAATTCCAACCTCGACACAGATGGGGAGCAGGCGCTGAACGAGTCGATCAAAATACTGAAGGAGGTCGGCAGCACAGTTGTGGTTGTTAGCCATCGCCAGACCGTCTTGCCTCTGGTGGACCATGCAATTGTTATGAATGACGGCGTCGTGGCTGATGCCGGCCCGATTCGTGAGGTGACTGATCGATTAGCGCAAAAATATGCTGACCTCTATCCCTCTGATGCGGGCACGCGGAGCAGAAAAAAAATTAGAACTTTGCCTACGGTGGTGCCGGTAACGCCCTTGCCAGCGCCAACTCATCAAGACTGAATTCGAGTCGACGTGGATAACAAGATGCGCCCCATAAAATTGTGGCATTCGATTATGACAGACGAATCAAGCGCAGTCGCTCCAGAGTGGCTAGACAACGATAGAAGCGCTCGAGTTATTGGCTATGGCGTAGTGGGGGCTTTGGCGGTAGTTGTATTGTTGTGGGGAGTGATTGCCCCAATAGAGAGTGCTGCCCTGGCTCCAGGCGTGGTGCAAGTAGAGGGTAAGCGAAAAGCGGTGCAGCATCTCGAGGGGGGGATTGTGACCGAGATACTCGCTGCAAACGGTGACTGGGTAGCGGAGAATCAACCGCTCCTTCAAATGGACACCACACAAACGCGCGCAGAGCTGCAAATGATAGAAGGGCGCCGATATAACCTGCTTGCGATGGCTGATCGACTTGTTGCCGAGCGAGATGATCTTGAGGCTATTGCTTTCCGTGATCAGTTGCAGTCCACCAGTGAAGATTCCCGAGCCGCCTCGGCGATGGCTGGTGAGGTCGCTATTTTCAAAGCCAGACTGGCTGACCGTCGCGGCGAGGCCGCGGTGCTGGAGCAGCGGATTAGCCAGCTAGAGCAACAGATAAAGGGGCTAGATGCGGTCAGAGGGTCCCAGTTAGAGGTCGTTGGCTCTTTGGAAGAGGAAATTCTTGATTTGAAGGAGCTGCTCTCAGAGGGATACGTGGACAAGCAGAGGCTTCGGGAGCTGGAAAGGTCGCGTGCTCGTTCATTGGGTGATATTGCTGATATCGATTCGCAGTTGGCTGCGGCCAATGTCGCAGTTGTTGAGACGAGACTGCAGATCCTTCAGTTGATAAAGCGCTTCAAGACGGGAGTTATAGATGAGCTGAAAGACACAGAGGAGCTGCTTTACGAGGTGGAACAGCAGTTTGCGGCTATTTCTGATCGAGTTCGCCGAGCCACGGTTCGGGCCCCGGTAGCGGGATTCGTACTAGGTTCTAACACAACAACGATTGGAGCCGTGGTTAGTGCTGGCGCAAAGCTGATGCAAATTGTGCCGTCCGTCGATTCGCTAGTAATTGAGGCTCGAGTGTCTCCTTTAGACATTGATCGAGTTCGCATAGGCCAGCCGGCTGAGATTCGGTTTTCTGTGTTTAAAGACGCGTACTTGGTTAGCGGCAAATTGACAAAACTCTCTGCAGACAGATTGATAGACGAGGCGAGCAATCTACCCTACTACTCCGCTGAAATTGCTTTGTTGGAGGATGACAAGTTGCTTCTGGAGGGAATGGACCTAATTCCAGGGATGCCAGCAGAAGTGCTCATAAAAACCGGTGAGCGGACGATGCTGGGATATTTGACATCTCCTCTAAATAGAGTTTTTTCGACATCTTTGATCGAGGATTGAATGATCATTCGCTTTCTTTGCCGATTTGTCCTGGTCATTGCTGCGTCAGTACATCCTTTCTCAGGAAAAGCTTTGTCGGCAGAGAATATTACTCTCTTGGAGGCCTACGAAATGGCTAGAGAGAGTGCGCCGGGACTGGGTGTTGCGCGCTATAAAGTCGACCTTGCAGAAGCAGAGAGAGATATTGCTCGGGGACAGATCCTCCCTAGCCTCTCCGCTTTTGGGCAATGGTCAGAAAATGAGGTCGAGTTTCATACTGGTGATAGCTCGGGCTACGGTTTTCAAGAATATGCGGGCAAGCGCTACGGTTGGCAGGTCAGGCAGCCACTTATTAATGTGAGCAACTGGCGAGAATATAGGCGCCGGTCTGCAATGTTTTCGCGCAGTGAGGATGACTTGGCCAATGCTGAGTTGCAGCTGTTGGGCGCTGTTACAGAGGCCTACTTAAACGTTTTATTAGCAACTTTAGATGCAGAAGTCCTTGAACAAGAGTTAGCTGCTTTGGTGCGTCAGCAGGAGGAATCGGAGGCTTTGTATAAGGTGCGATTCTTACCTGTTACGCAATTGCTTGAGACCAAGAGCCGCAGGGATTCCGTGAAGGCTGATTTGTTGCACGCACGAGGCCAGGCAGATATAGCTCGCGAGCAATTAATTGAGTTAATAGGCGTGCGCGGTGTTGAGCCCTTTCCAGTTAGCGAGACCGTTAACTTGGAAGCTCAGATTAGCTCTGCTGCTGAGGCGGCGCAACGTGCACTGGAGAATAGTCCGGAAATTGCCGCAGCCGAGGATGGCGTCACCGCAGCACGAGAGGCAGTTGAGAGAGAGAGGGGTGGGTGGTTTCCAGAAGTTGATTTACTCATAGGCAGTCAGTATTCCGATGTCGGCTTTGACAACTTAGTTGCTCCACCCAGAACCTCAGAGAGCGTGCAAATTTCTGTGAACTACCCGATTTTCGAGGGAGGAGCTGGTGTTGCTCGCTTGCGCGCCGCTCGTGCGGAGTTTAATGGCGCAATGCTTGAGCTGGAGGATGCCAAGCGTAAGGCGGAGAGTCGGGCTCGGTCGGCTTGGGCACACTACAACGCAGCTACCGAGAGGGTTGCAGCGGCAAAGCAAGCGGAGAGCACCGCTGAGATCAGCTTGCAAGCCTCAAGAAAAGCGCTGAAGGCTGGAACAGCCCGTGTTACAGATGTTCTTCTCGCCCTCGCTCAAAGGACAGGGGCACAACGAGATCACGGTGCCGCTAGGTTTCAAAGATCCATAGCATGGCTTGAGCTCGAGCTCACAGCCGGAGAGAACCCCATGGATCTGGCGGCGTTGCTGTCAGCGGCCCTTACCGCAACAAATGCGTCGGCGCTGGCCAGCCATTGAGTAGCAACTGTTTTCAATCTGCGCCCTTATTAATGAAAGCCACCGTGGCGTATGAGGAACGGGAGGATAGAATTAAGGTCTTGGGTGAGTCCAAGGATTGCGGCACCGTGGTTCTGTGGCTGACTCAAAGGCTTCTGGGTAAACTCATTCCTCACCTAACCGGACGTTTGCTGGATGCGATATCGGATGATGATTCGCGGTCTCCAGAAGCTGTCAATGCGCGCGGAGCAACGAAGTTGGATCCAGTCGAGGAAGACCGGCTGGTGTTGACGTTATTGGTGGATGCTGTCGATATCACGGACAGCACGTCGCTGACGATCATGCAATTTCGCGAAGAAACCCGCACTGCGGGGTTGTCTGCGGTCAGGTTGGCGTTGAATGCCGCGCAACTCTCGTCATGGCTACAGGCACTGCGCGCCTGCTACCAAAAAGCTAACTGGAGTCAGGATTGCTGGCTCCTGCCCGAGGGTCTTGGCCCCGAAGACGCCTCTTCGAGTAAAGTCACCGTCCACTAAAGACTGCATTTATCTGGAATAGAACAGCCCCCAGAGCC
This sequence comes from Halieaceae bacterium, assembly GCA_902520195.1. Taxonomy (GTDB): domain Bacteria; phylum Pseudomonadota; class Gammaproteobacteria; order Pseudomonadales; family Halieaceae; genus Luminiphilus. Next base: position 44,769 of record CABYND010000002.1, on the reverse strand, counting down.
GTCGATACAAGTAGTGGCACTTCTTTATGGGGCTTATGTGAAGTGGCGGCGGATTGCGCAAGCCGTAGTTACCCCGCCGGGAATGGACAAAATTCACACAAAAACCGTTGGTGATCTCCTCCGAGTGCCATTAAAAAGGTCGACAGAAGTTTGAGCAATAGGGTTTTAAGACCACTGTCAGCTCACTGATAGCAGCTAAGTACCGGGTTTCCCACTCAGGCTTGGCTGTTGATTTTGGGTTTCGTTGTGTCTAGACTCGACTGAGGTTACCCGTAATACGTGCGATTACAGTGCCGGAACGCTTGGGCTACAGCCGGTAACATGAAACATTTTTAATACTTTTAGGAGTTACACATGGACTACACCAGTGATATTCAACGGCTCTATGTGGCCTACTTTAATCGGCCAGCCGATCCTGTCAGCCTGCAGGCTTATAAGGATATACTCAGTGGCATGACCGGCGGTGCCGCTGCCACCCAGGCGGATTTAGAGGCACTGGCGGCTAAGTACTTTAGCCCGTCAGCCGAATATCAGGTCAAGTACGCAGGCATGAACAGCGCCAGCATCGTTAATGAGCTGTATAACAATCTGTTCAATCGCGATGCGGAGACAGCAGGCCTTGTCTCTTGGGCGGCGAAGCTTGATGCCGGTACGGAGACGGTTGCTTCCATAGCTCTTCAACTTACTTACAGCGCCCAAGGCACCGACGCTGACACGATCACCGTTAAGGTGGCCGCGGCTACAGCGTTTACAGCTGCTGTCGATACAGTGGCTGAAATCACGACTTACAGCGGCACCACTGCTGCAAACTCCGCCGCCACATGGCTGGCAGGGTACGACTATACCGACGCTGCAGGTGGTGCGGTTGCGGATTACGCTCCAGCGGCTGCTGACGTCACAGCTGGCGTTAGCACGGTGATTACAGCCGCAACTCCAGTTGTTACGGGTTCGTCTTTTACGCTTACCACAAGCGCGGATGGAATCAATGGTGGTGATGGCAATGATTCAATCACTGGCACCATGGGAACCAGTCCAACACTGTCGCCTGCAGACGAAATTAATGGTGGGGGCGGTACTGACACCCTGACCATCAGCTCTACCGGCACCACGAACACCAATGCTGCGGTCACGATGACAGGCGTTGAAAATATTGTCATTGCAGATTCGGCTGGCACAAAGACAACTATCGACGCGTTGCAGTTCAGCGGGGTAGAGAAGATCTCGGTTCAGGGTTCTACAGGAACGGAAACGCAGATCGACAACGTTGGCAACCTGGTGGATTTGGAGCTTATCTCTAATATCGGTTCTGGAGACATTGTCGACCTCAATTACACAGCGGCAACAACGACAGGCACCGGAACGACTCAGAACATTGCTACGAACACATCAGCCCAAACTGTCGAGCTGGCGGGTGTAGAAACAGCCGCCATTACAGCGACAGGGGGCGCCTCGACAATTATTTTGACTGACGCCAGCGGCACCGATGTACTTGATACAATCACGGTTGCGGGTACGGCAAACCTCACTTTGACTGGAACCGGCTCCACTGACGTTAGTTCAGTCAGTGCCGCTGGGTATTCAGGAAATCTCACATTGGACGTCTCCGCCGCGGCGGCTACGTCGACCACTGTCACTGGCGGTTCGGGCGATGACAGCATTAATATCGGCACGATCACCAGTGCAGACACCGTCGCCGGTGGTGACGGCACGGACAGCATTGTTACTGCAGCTGCTGTGACAGTTGCCAATGCCGCTAATGTCTCCGGTGTCGAAACTTTGACATTCTCAGGTGCTGCCGCCGCGGTGACGCAAGACATGGACGCGTTCTCCGTCGATACAGTTTCGATCGGAGCCGTAGGCAACAACAATATCAATCTGAACGACGCCGCAGCTGATGACGTTTACGCGATTACGGCGGATAACAGTAACGGCACTGGCATTGTGATCACTCTGAAGACTGATACTGACAGTGACTCCTCCACGTTATCGGTGGGCGCATCAGCTGCGGGTATCACGGTCGACCAAGTCACCGCGCAGAATTTTGAGACTTTGACCATCAATTCTACGGGTGGCGCGAACACTATTACTACACTGACTGCGAGTGATCTGACGACCCTAACCGTCAATGCGACCACTGCCCTCACAATAACCGACGCAGTTGCATCGGCCACAGCGCTTGCGACAGTAGATGCATCTAGCTCCACCGCAGCGGTTGACGTCGATGGCACGAACAGCACCACTGCATTGACTATGACTGGTGGCTCTGGCGCCGACACCCTGGAGGGTGGCTCCGGTAACGACACCCTCACTGGTGGCGCTGGTGCCGATGCTTTGATCGGTAATGCTGGCACGAACACCTACGTTGGTGGAGCCGGTATTGACACTATTACAGACGCTGGGGGCGGCGGCACAATTACGGCTGGTGACGGCAATGACATAATCACAGCCGGCGCGGGCAACGACACCATTGACGCAGGCGCAGGGGATGATTCAATTACGTTCGCTGCGGACGGTGATCTGAACAGCAACGATACGGTAGATGGCGGTGATGGCACAGATACCCTGGCAGTGCTCATTTCTACAGATCTATCAACGACGTTCACTTTGACTAGCGTTGAGAATGTTGACTTAACCGCGAATAACGGCATTACCACTATCGACTTCTCCAATGCTTCAAGCGTGACGAACATTGAGATTCAAGATGCCAGTACTGATGCAGCGTACAGCCTGACTAACCTGGCTTCAGGGACTACGGTAGACAACGAGGAGACCACTGCAGTCGCCGTTACTGCTGACACAGTTGCTGGCGGCACCCTCACCCTGGACGCAAAGGCAGATGCGAACGCGGGTTCTTCCTTTACTGTGAGTGATGCCGCAACGGTAAACATTACAACCTCTGCGACTGCGTCTGGGACGTACGACCTTGACGCGGTAGTTCTGGACAATGCGGATACCACTTCCCTTAATCTGACGGGCTCGACTGTTGCGTCTGCTGTTCTTACGACAGACGTAATCACCGGCTCAGATCAGTTGCAGTCGGTAACGGCGACTACCTCTACAACCGGCGCTACCATCCAAACCGGTACGATTGTGGACGCGGACTCACTGACGTCGCTCACACTTGATGCTACTTATGCCAACATCACGATTGGTGCTATTGGTGGGTCCGGCTCTGCGGAAGCACTCTCGGCAGTAACATTGAGCGCGTCCAACGGTGCTACCGTAACCGTAGGCAACATCACTGCAGACTCAACCGACTCTGCAAGTGACAACGCCATGGTTATCACTGGTAGTACGGATTCAACCTCTACCATCAACACTGGCGCGATCACCAACACCTTTGGCACCATCAACATGACAGTAACAGGTGCTGGTACTGTTGACGCGGATGCCGGTACTGATATCTTTGACGCTGCAGGCATCACGCTTACTACCTCAGCTGGTGGTCAGTATGATGAGTTGCAATCGTCGGGTGACATAACCATTACCGCGACAAATAGCACTGCACTTACCTTTGATGTGTTGGACGCAGGAGCAACCTCAGCATCATCCATTAGCCTGACGGCTTCCGGCGCTGCATTAACGGTTACTTCTTTTACCGCAGGTGCTAGTGCCCTTACGGTTGATGCGGGCTCTGCGACTGGTGCGGTCTCCGTCAATGCTACGAACCTCACTGGCACTAATACCATGACTGGTGGTGCAGGTAACGACACACTTGAGGGCGGTACCGGAGCTGACACGTTAACTGGTGGCGCTGGCGATGACATCTTGATTGACAATGCCGGTAACGACACGCTTAGAGGTGGAGCCGGAAATGATTCCTTGCGCTTAGAAGGTGCCGGAACCGATACACTGATGGGCGGTGCAGGAAACGACACCTTTGTTGTTGGGACCGCCTCACTCATGACCTCTGCGGACACGTTGAACGGCGAGGATGGAACCGACGCAATGAATTATACCGTTGGGTCCACGACTACTGCGCCCACGACTACGTCGATCGAAACCTTAAATGCTACGTTCGATCAGGCGAGTGCTGGTGCACTGTCTCTGGGTAACATGTCTGGACTGACCACCATCAATGTCAACTCGTCCAACAACGCCACAACCACGACTATGGTGGCATTGCCGACTGGCACAACCGTTGCGTTGAACCAGGACAACAATCCAAACTCTGATACCAATGTGATCGACACGGTCGCAGGCTCGACACTCACCCTTTCGGTCGAGAACACAGTCGCCACCAGTACCACTATTACTGATGCGGCGACTGTGAATCTCGTTTCCGGCGGTAACGCGGGCGATCATACGGCTCTGGTGCTAGATGGGGTCGACACAACGACGCTGAATATCAACGCGACAAGCACATCGGTCGATGCGGGGGCAGTAACCGGGACCGGTGCTCTCACTACAGTCGCCATGACAACTACGACGTCTGGAGCCACCGCTAACACGGCTGCAGTAGTAGATATCGGCGCAGTCACCTCGCTGAACCTCACGGCTGCCGGCGGTAACATTGTGATGGGGGCGTTAGGTGCTACCACTCAGGGTGACGTGTTGGCAACGATTAATGCCACAGCTACAAACAGTGCGACCATCACAATCGGAGGCATGGAGCTTGATAACTCTAGCAACGATACGACTGATCTCACCTCAGTCATTACAGTAAGCTCTGCTGACGGTTCAACTGTAACGACCGGTAAGATCGACAACACCCATGGTGCGCTGACTATCACTGGAAGTGGCTCCGGTAATATCAATCTTGGATCCGCCACGAACGGTGAGGAGCTCACAGCTGCCTCTGCCACTATTGATCTTTCAGCCGCTTACGGAACGAATGTGGTAAATACCTCAGACGTTACTGCATCAACGGTGACACTGGCCGCGGAACTGGGCTCGGACACTGTTGTGATCGGGATCGGGGCTTCGACGGTGGTTAACAATTTCGAGACCGGCGCGAGTGGCGATAATCTTACGATCGACGTCAGCGATGTCGGTGTGATCATCGGTGGTGATGGTGCGGACGACGTGGCTGGTACAGCAATCAGCATCGCGGAAGTGACTGGCGCCGCGACCCTCGCCGCTGCTAACAACGTCGTCGTGCTTACTGGTGCGATATTTGCAAGCACAGCGTTGGCAGAGGCTGCTATCGAAAACAATGGAGGGTTTGAGCTGACTTTGGCAGGCGCTAACACTGCCAACGATGACTTGGTCGTCGTATGGTCGGACGGTAGCAACTCTTACGTGGGCGCTTATAACATCACCAGCACGGCTACCAACCCCTTGGCGGGTGACATGACGGTAATTGCTGAGCTCGTAGGAGTCAACGCGAGCGTTTCTGGCACGTTAGCCGCAGCGAACTTTACCCTCGGATAGTTAATCACTAGGTGGCTCGGCGCGTTATATGGAGCCTTTGATTGCATAGTCAGAAGCCCCGGATTATCCGGGGCTTTTTTTTACAGGGAATTTGCAGTCGCCCAATCACCTATGAATGTGGTTAACGATATGCGAAGAAGTGCTTATAACTTCGGTGATCAAAAACAAAGCTAGGCTAGTAAGAAATTTAGCCGGAACGCATGGGCTAAATATTTATCGTAGTGAGGTCTGCTGTCTCGAGGTGCCAATTGAGTAAAACGCTAGCGTCAACCGTGACAGATGCCCTATTGAATGGGATAACGCAAAAAGCAGGAGATGATAATTCAAGGCTGAACAATGCTCTTAGACTCCTAGCTAAATGGCGCTGTGAGTTGATAAAAAATACGCTAATACAAAAAGAAGGCACCGTAGTTTTGAATGGTCCACTTAAGGGCCTAGATTTCTTGGAAAAATCGGCCGAAGGTTGTCACGTAGCAAAGCTGCTGGGCGTTTACGAGCAACCACTCCATAGACATCTACAACCTATCCTATCGGGCGCATACGGAACGGTGGTTAACCTCGGTTGCGCTGAGGGTTATTACGCCGTTGGATTTGCAAAAGCGGCTCCGGACATCACCTCGTACGCGTTTGATACAGACCCGTCGGCCCAAAGTGCGTGTAGAGAATTAGCCTTAAAAAACGGCGTTGATCACAGAGTCATTGTCTGCGGGGAATTTTCAATTGCGGACTTCGAACCATATAGAGAGGGGCCTGTAATTGTATTTTGTGACGTTGAGGGTGCGGAAGAGGAGCTACTTGATATTGAAAAGGCCCCGATTCTGGCTAACCTCGACTTGATTGTGGAATCCCACGAGTGCTTACGACCGGGGATCACTAACAAGCTAATCGACCGTTTTTCAACTAGTCACACAGTAGAGCTAGTGCGAGATGATGGAATGAGAGACCTCACAAAAGTGCCAAATTGGTTTTTAGAGCTATCCCACCTAGACCAACTCCTTGCAACGTGGGAGTGGAGGTCAGGACCGACTCCGTGGCTAATAATGAAGAGTAGGACCAGGCATGCGTAGGGAACCTTCAAGAGGTGACACTGAGGGTACGAGACCAAGTACACGGCATAGGATATTGTGACCGTTAGAGGCGCGATGAGGACTAATGCACCGCGTTATTTCAAGGGATTGATTTTTGGCAAAGTCCCAGGACTCCCGCACTTATTAGCAGGTATGGCGGCCAGTCATGGCCAGCCCAGCGAGAAGAAACTATAACAGCGCGATGAGAAGTTCTCTGCGTGGGTGGAGTCCACAATGGAAAATCAACGCTTGGAAACAGCGATCACGGCACACCGATCAGGAGATCTTGAGACCGCCGAGAGGTTATATCGTGAAATTTTAGCCGTATCCCCAGACCATTCCGATGCTAACCACAACCTCGGCGTGCTAGTGGTCTCCACCGAAGGACCTGAATTTGCTCTACCGTTCTTCCGAGCTGCTATTGCGGTTAATGGTTCCGTACCTCAGTACTGGGAAAGTTATCTCGAAACCTTGCATCGAATGCACGGGATAGGCGAGCTAGTAGAAGCTGTAAGTGCCGCTGAGTCACAAGGAATATGTCAGCAAACGTTAGCTAACTGGCAGCGCAGATACATTGACGGCGAGGATGCACAACATGAAAAATCAGCGCTCGCGGCCAGCGGTGCACCCAAAGGAACTGGCGATAGCACGACAATGGCACAGGAACCCTCCAGCGCAGAGATAAGCAATTTGCACGAGCTGCTTCAATCAAGCGACTTAGAGGCCGCCGAGCAAGCAGCTCATATTTTCAGCGAAAAATATCCATCTCACCCCCTTGGTTGGAACGTCTTGAGTTCCGTCTTCACGAAGCAGGGCCGAATCGAAGAATCCCGTTGGGCGAATCGCAAACTGTCAGCAACACTTTCTAAAGACGCTCGAGGTCTTTGTGAGCTGGGCATCAGGCTACGGGAGACCGGTCAACTATCGGAGGCTAGAAAGGTATTTGAGCAGGCTGTGAAGATAAAACCAACGCTAGCCTCAGCGCACCATCATCTTGGCATGTGCCTAGCTAGTCTCGGTCAGTTCCAGGAAGCCGAAGGTGCATATAAAGCCGCCCTCGAAATAGACCCAGCGTTGCACGCGGCTCATCTTAATCTAGGTGTCGCGCTGCAACGGCAAGGTAGATTAGAAGATGCGAAGGCTCGCTTTGAAAGCGCAATAAAATTAAACCCCGATGACCCAGCATCCCGCGCAAATCTGGGAGTTAACTACCGTTTATTGGGCAACCTCGGAGATGCTCTGTCGAGTCTAGAAAAAGCATATAGAGGCGCACCGACTTCGCCTGAAATATGCGCGCAGCTAGGGTTTACGCTACAAGCCCTTAATCGTGGCCATGATGCGATATCTTTCCTGAGGAAAGCTGTGCAACTGCGTCCTGAATATGCTGAAGCCTTTGCCGTACTTGGCAATTTGTATTGTGATAGCGGCCAGACGGAGGCGGCGGAAGAATGTTACGACTCCGCACTCCGATTACACCCCGATTACGCAGAAGTGCACTGTAATCTGGGCATTCTGTATAAAAACCAAAATAATTTAGGCGAAGCCCAAAAACATTATCAACGAGCAATTCACATAGATCCGGACTTTGTTGAAGCTCACAGCAATCTCGGGGTTTTGCTGGGTGAGCTGGAAAATTTTGAGGGCGCGATGGCCGAGTTTGAAAAGGCAGTGTCGTTGAACCCCAGATACCTCTCAGCGTGGACGAATGGGGCGGACACACTAGAAAATTGGAACAAACTTCCTGAGTTGGAAGATTGGCTAGCAAAAGCAATGACCAATTTCGCTGATCCTCCAGGCGACCTCAAATTTTTTAAGGCTCAGCTTCTGTGGAGAAAAAAATTGGTGACTGACTCATCGGCTATACTCTCTGAGATTGCGACCGGTGATTTGCCAGAGCATTTACGGGCGGGTTTTTTTAATTTACGAGCCAAGTGTTTCGACTCACTGGGAGATTACATCAGTGCATATCGCTGTTTTGATGAAATGAATGTGACGATACAGCAAAGCCCCAGTTATTTGCGGGCGGATCCGGACGGTTACCTAACAGCTATTCAGCGTCAATTGACTCAATTACGAATAACGCTGCCAAATAAAACTAAAAGGAAAAAGATAGGCTCGGCAAACGGCCCCAATTTTCTTGTAGGCTTTCCAAGGTCGGGCACCACCTTGCTGGATACGATATTGAGATCCCACTCGCAGATTAAAGTCATTGAGGAGAAGCCAATTGTGAACTTGGTACGCTCCTTTATTGAGCGCAATGGAGTAGATGATTTAGTAGGGACAGTAATGGCTGCCGAGACTGAGCAGGCAGCGAGAGAAATTTATTGGACTGAATTGCAGAAGTTTTTTTCGGGAGACAACTCAGAAGCGATTGTCATTGATAAGCTCCCTCTCAATATAATCCATACTCCGCTTATTCATCGATTATTCCCAGACGCAAGGTTTATATTGGCGCTACGGCACCCCCTCGATACGGTGCTTAGCTGCTGGATGCAGAATTTCACTATGAACGACGCGATGGCAAATTTCGTAAACCTTGACCGTACCGTAGAAACCTATTGCGCCGCGATGGAAACATTCAAAATATGTCGCGAAGCATACGACTTGGCTGTTCACGAGATAACATACGAGGGTCTCATATCAAACATTGAGGCTGAGATAGACTCTCTATTGAAGTTTCTCGGTACGGGTTGGGAGTCACAAATGTCAAACTATCAAAAAACGGCTTTAGAGCGTGGGAAAATTAATACGCCCAGCTACTCTCAGGTTGTGCGCCCCATTTATTACGACGCCAAATTTCGCTGGCTGAACTACCAAGACCAATTAAGCAGATATCGCGCGAGACTGCGGCCCTGGATAGAAGAATTCGGGTATCAAGCAGTAACGCCAAAGCATTTGATCATGTGAAGACAGTGTTTCGCTCATTCAGATTCAATGCAGATAAATATTAAAGGACGCTTTGTTGACACGTGCTTGAGCGCATTAAATGTTCAACCAATGGCATCTTTTACATCATAAGTTAGTGAAGGTCGTTGCAATTCGGGAGTAATCACGCAGGATTTAGCATTCTGGTGACTTGGCGACAGCCGCCCTCAGGTAGGGCAGTGTGTTAGGCCGCACTCCCGAAGGTGGTTGGTAGGTTTGAAATGGAAATGATGCTAGAAAAAAAATTAAACCTAGCTATTCTGGCGCATCGACAAGATGATGTTTCTCGAGCAGAGCATCTGTACGAAGAAATATTGGGGATTGCGCCTCGCCACCCTCATGCGAATCACAACTTAGGCGTCTTACTGACTTCATTAAAAAGAACACACGAGGCGATATCTTATCTAAAGGCCGCTACTGAAATTGACGGAACTGTTCACCAGTTTTGGTTTAGCTATTTTGATGCGTTAATAAAAACGAGGGGCTTAGCCGACTTAGCGATCGCTTTTGAAGACGGAAAATCGAACGGCCTCACGGCAGAGCAAATAGAACCCTTCATGACAAGAATCAATCCCGCCGTTCACCGCAAGAGGCCATTAGAAGAAGAGCCCTCGCCGGCAGTGGTGCAACGTCTATTGCATCTCCTTCAATCCGGTAAGCTTGCAGATGCAGAAATGTCTGCTCAGACGATCACGTCCAGATACCCATCCTTTACTCTTGGATGGAAAATATTGGGCGCTGTTCTTCTACAACTTAATCAGAAGTTGGCTGCAAACGCGGCCAACCAAAGAGCAGTTGAACTCAATCCTGCAGATTCTGAAGCGCACAACAACTTAAGCGTTACCCAGCGGATATTGGGAGATCTGACTGCAGCCAAAGCAAGTAGCCAGAGAGCTATTGAGTTGAGTCCACTGTCAGCCGAAGCGCATAACAATTTAGGTGTAGCGCTGAAGGAAATGGGGAGCCACGAGCATGCTCTTCATATTTTTCAAAAGGCTATCGACCTGCAAGCGGATAATGCGAATGCGCACAATAATTTAGGTAACGTCCTCAAGCAGATGGGTAAGCTAGATAGAGCTTATGACAGCTATTCGCGCGCTATTAAAATCAAACCCTCTTTTGAGGATGCTTTGACTAACAGGTGGGATTTGCTTTTTGAAAGGGGAGATTTTGATGCTGCCCTTAGGGACATCGACCGATGCAGCTCTCAAAGAGCAATCGCTCGCCAGTTAGAAACGCTATATGCCTTAGGACGAGTCGAGGAGGTATACAGACGGATCGAAAACCTATCGAAGACAGATCTAAAAAATATAAGAGTAGCAGCATTTTCTGCGTTTCTAGCGAGCAGACAAAATCGTGCGCCTCGTTACAATTTTTGTAATAACCCACTTTCTTTTGTTCATTATTCAAATTTCGATTCGCATCTATCTGATAAATCGACGTTTGCATCAGGTCTTATCGAAGAACTGCGGGATCGCACCAATATACGTGACCCGGCCAATCATGCTACGCATAACGGTCTTCGGACCCCCACTCACCTGAATTTATTTTCAGCACCAGTTGGCAGAGTTGCTGAATTGGAATTTATGCTCAGGGAAGAATTAAAAACCTACCAACAAAAATTTCAAAGTGAGAGCTGTTTGTACATGACGGACTGGCCTGTGGAAATTGCTCTCCAAGGGTGGTGTGTAAAATTAAAAAAACAGGGCTATCAGAGTATGCATATCCATCCAGCTGGATGGCTGAGTGGTGTGGTTTATCTGAAGGTCGTGTCATCCGACGTCGGGAATGAGGGTGCTATTGAGTTTAGTTTGAACGGCACGCGCTATACCCATAAAGACAGTCCTAGTCTTCTGCATCAACCGAGGTTGGGCGATATTGTTCTTTTCCCATCGTCACTTCATCACAGAACGATTCCATTCGAGGAAGATACTGAGCGATTCTCGATAGCCTTCGACTTGAAACCCGCATCACGAGCGTGACTTAATTAGTCGCTGCCGCTATGCGGCATGTTGTAGAGATGCTTAATCAAGAACCTAACGCTATGCTCGCCTTGGTGATTTAAAAAGAGATGTGGGTGAGACAGGTTGGTGTGTGTGTCACTCAAAGTCCTGACTGGCCAAACAGGCTCCCGTCGGTGGGATTGACGTCGAACGTACCGATGGTGCCATGCAAGGGAGTTTTAACGGTTTGAACAATTAATTTAACTCGATAATGGTATTGCTAGATGGATCGAAAATGAATAATTCTCCTGAAGCCGCTATTTACTATGTACCAGAGGCGTATTCTGTCGCTGGCGAAAAACTTATGGGCCGGAATGCGGCTGGTCAGTCATTTTTAGAGGGCTATTTTCGATACGGCCGATGTGAAACCTTTTGGGCTCAGGTCCGAACCAATCAGGATTTCGAGCAATTCTTAGCGTTGGGCTCTGAACAGGGTGTCGAAAAAAAAATTAAAGGATTCGCGGCCACAAACCTTCAGGCTGCGGAAGCTCCGGGAGTTATTTATTATCCTGGCCCTGATATTGCCGAGCTGGCAACACATAGAACACAATTTGGCGCAAGCAAGTGGTCCCTCTGCGGAGTCACGCACACCACCTCAAGTGCACGCGCTATGGATAGCGTAGCATCATGGCTTACGGCGCCAATTGAGTCGTGGGATGCGATTATCTGCACCTCCCCAGCAGTTAAGAAAAACGTTGAGGTAATTTTAGAAAATGAATTGGGAAGGCTAAAAAAGCGCTTGGGAATAACAAAACATGCGCTACCTCAGCTTCCAGTCATCCCGCTGGGTATTAAAACTGAACAATTTGATTTTTCAGAAACGCAAAAAGCCACTGCTAGACGAGCCCTCCAGTTAAACGCGGGCAGCATAGTTGTGCTCTATGTTGGAAGGCTAAGTTTTCATGCGAAGGCACACCCTTTGGCGATGTATCAGGCGTTAGAAATAGCAGCTGGAAAAACCGGCAAAGAGATAGTCCTTGTCGAATGTGGCTGGTTCGCCAACGATTACGCAAGAAAAGCATTTGAAGATGCTGCCACCAAAACTTGCCCATCAGTTAAGGTCATCCGATTAGATGGTCGTGATAGTGACAGTAGGTTACGAGCTTGGGCTAGTGCGGATATTTTTTGCTCATTGGCAGATAACATACAAGAGACATTCGGGATCACGCCCATTGAAGCCATGGCGGCTGGCTTAGCCTGCGTTGTGACGGACTGGGATGGGTATAAGGACTCTGTAAGCGGTGACTGTGGTTTCCGAGTGCCTACGTCACTCCCAACGTCTGGATTGGGGCAAGACTTGGCAACAAGGCATGCAATTGGCATCGATAACTATGATTTCTATTGTGGCCACACCTGCTTATTTGCGGGTGTTGACATAGAAACAGCTGCGAATTATTTCATCGATTTATTTGATAACAGAGACTTGCGCGAACGCATGGGCGCTGCCGGAAAAAAAAGAGCTAAAAGTCTGTATGACTGGTCAGTTATCATCCCTCAATACGAGGATCTTTGGAGTGAGTTGGCCAAAAGGCGCGAGGCAGTGGGTGACTTGACTTCTGAAGTGTGCCCCACTCGCCTAGACCCGTTCCTTGCATTCTCTCATTACGCCACAAATGTCGTAGGTGCCGAGTCAAAAGTTGAATTGTCCTGTGATAGTAGGGAGATGGCATTCGAGCGTCTGGACGCGCTCTTAAATTTGGAAATGGTAAATTTTGGTAAGAACATTTTGCCTTCCATTGAGACTTTGCAAGAAGTGATCACCATAATCTCGCAAAAAAATGGGTCTTTAGGGGCGCTATTCAGTGGCCGAGATCAGCAGCAGCAATTTCTGATGATTCGCGCTGTTAGTTTCCTGCACAAGCTCGGACTAGTGCGTTTGGCCAATATGGAAGGGTGAGTGTGGAGGAGGTGCGACGGTGGCATTTCTTGCGAATTCTATACTCTCACCTAATGCGATTTTTTCTATTTATTAAGTCGAGAACTCAGGTAAATCATTAAAAATTCCTGCTAGATAGGGTTCGTAAAGCTTCCATTTCCGAGAACTGCCTTGGTAAATTTTTTTCCGCACCTGAAGGTTGGATGCAGTTCTCACTATGCGATTATTTTTATGGGGTTCTAGACACTCGTCCTCCCATGGTAGCTCCAAATAATTTAGCAGTTGCCGTGTTACAGACTCTTGATCAGTTGTAAGCTTTTCGTACTGTAGATTAAAAATGTCATGAGGTGACGAGTGAAACCAAAAGTTCATGAGGTCAAAATATAGCTTGTAATATTGAGCGATACTTTGAAGTCCGTAACTATAGCCAAGCCCTGGATTTTCAAAAAACTGCTTGAAGTTGCCCCAACACACCGCAGCGGGGTGTCGATGAACGTGGACAATCTTTGCCTCGGGGATGGTAAGAGAGATTAAACCAATGTAATGGAAGTTATGGGGCATCTTGTCTGTGACCCGCGGTAAACCTCCTGACTTGTTGCGCAAATGGAAAAGGTAATTTTCCCTAAAGTCTATTAACGCTTTCTCTGAACTTTCCTTCGCGCCTGACGCAAGATCTCGGCCTAGATTTTTAGCGTAGGATACTTCTCCAGCGGCGAAAACTTGAGAATGACAGCCAATTATTTGCTCTACTATGGATGTTCCTGATCTAGGCATACCAAGAACAAAGATTGGGACTGGACTGATATCTGTTTGTGGAAGACGCAGCCTTATTTCTTGAAGATTCCTAAAAGTGTTTTTAAGACAGTTGAAAAACACTTCTTCAGTACTTGGTTCATATTGCAATTCCCTTTTGCGAAGAGCATTCCCCTCGAGATAGTGCTTGTAAGCCAATTCCAAATCTCCCAAGTCTTCATAGGCCTTGGCTAATGCAAAATTGATATGACACATATCTCTCTCTGCAAGGTTCCCACTCCTTTGCAAATTGCGCATCGTTTTGAATTGAGAATCCTTTGATTTAAATCTTTTTATGTTTGCAAGCTGCCGATGGGCTGCCGCCAAATCAGGCTGAATGGCCAGAGATTGGTTGTATCTACTTCGTGCTTGCCCCAGCTTGTTTTGCTGCTGCAGAGCAGTGCCTAAATTAAGAAGCGCGTTGGCATGCTGTGGATTGATAGAAAGAGCTCGCTCATAATGGAGCTCGGCGCGTTCTATTTCGCCTAACTCTTGCGTAGCTCTTCCCAAATTGTAATGTGCGTCAGCTAGATCAGGCCTTATTTTTACTGCTTTTTTAAGGCTTTTCTGGGCCTCGTCAAACAGCCTCAACTCAAAGAGTGTGTTGCCTAAATTACTGTAGGCTTCTGCGAAGTCATCTTTGATTTTGATTGCGGTCTCTAGAGATCTTCTCGAATCCTGAAACATGCCTAAATCTTTTTGCACGATTCCGAGATTGTTAAGTGCCTCATGGTCACTAGGACTTAGTTTCACGGCCTGATGATTTACTCGGAGTGCCTCCTCGAACTGGCCAGATTGAGCGTATATTGCACCCAAAACCTTCCAAGGAAATGGGTGTTCTGGCAATTCAAGTGACAAACATCGGGCTTTTTCTCCTGCTTCCTGGAGTCGGCCTCTTTGATATAGAACTAGGAGCTCGTGTATTCGATCAGCTGCAGGCATCACAGCTTTCCCCATGGATACAGGCTGCTCAGCGCTAGCGACTTCCCTGTTGCCCGACGGCAACGACTCACCCAAACGAAAATCTGCTGGCTCAGGTTGCGGTTGTAACTTTGCTAATGTTGCTGCCTTTGCATCTAACCGGCTACCAGAAACCTTATGTGTTTTTGCAGCTGCCACAGCGGCTCTAGCTTCGTCCAGGCGGTTTAGCTTGATTAGCGCGTCTATGTAGCTTAGCCAATATTGCTCTGAAGCTTGATTGACTCTCAACGCCGTATGAAAAAGAGGCAGAGCCAACTCCACTTTGTTAAGGGATAGGTTTAATACCCCTAGGTTATGGTTGGCGTCAGGGTGGGATGGCTGAATGCCTAGGATTGCGCGGTACAACTGCTCAGCCTTATTTAGATCGCCTCCTTGGTGCGCAGCGATTGCATCTTGCAATAAATCTTCATTTTCTGTTGTCACGGTGGGCTCAAATTTTGTTGATTCGAGGTTTGAATCAAGTGACCGCTGCTGCAGCATGAAAAATTCTTCCACTCAAAAAATCTAATTGCGCAGCACCCACATTGAAATTTCTTGAGTACTTATGGTCGGATGAGATCCCGTTAGTGACCGCAACCTTGAGCGGTTTTTTTTTAAGCACTTAACATCTTCCTGTCCCAATGATTTTTCTTTCCACGAATTGCGATCTGAAAGTCGGTCAACTTTTCGAGCGTATCTACTAGTCCTTTATGCCGCGTATTCTTTTCCGTCGCTGCTTATTGTTATAAGTTACTTCTCGACGCCTACGATTTGTGATTCCTCTGCATTTTTTTGATTTCCAGAAACCGCTTCTCAGCTTGAACTATATTAGCTCGCAAAGATAAAAAGAGGTCTAGCTAGTTTAATAATAACCTCACCGGTCGTCGGTGTCTTGATTCGTCTGGATTGCGAGGATTTTATTGCTTAGAAAGTGAACGAAACGATTCGAGCTGCACTGCTTCACATAATCAATCCCTTGCGCGGTAGCCGGCGGTGAAAGCAAGCAGTATTGCCTGGTCTATCGCAAAGATATTGGCTCTGAAATACAGCCTGATTAGGCTCGTCTAGAATCCACGCTACAGAGTGGCTGGGGCTGGTAAAAAACATTCATCCAGCAGGGCGGCCAAAGATTTGCGGATTCGCAAGTCAACTACGCCACTCAAGGGCGAGCGGGAGGGTAACAATGAGGACTCATTCAATTATATGCAAGCCCTTAGCACTGCAGCATCCACTCCAACGTGTCGCGCATGGCGTAGCGCTGCGCGCGCCCCGTAAAGCTGTCGAGTTTTTTGCTGCAGCCGCGCAGTGTTTTTACCTCGTTTGCTCTGACGAAGTCAGGATTTATCCTTACCTCGATGTTATGCCCGGTGATCTCTGAAGCCATGCTAATGAAGGTTTCAAGGGTTGTGGACTCCTCGGAGCAGAGATTAAATGTTTCCCCATGCGGCTGAATTTCAGCAAGCAATCGGTAAGCCCTCGCAATGTCACGGACATCAGAAAAATCTCTCGCTACATCGATGTTGCCTAGCTCGATGTGCAGCGCTCGGTCTCGAAAGTGATTCACAATTTTAGGAATCAGATACCGGGGCTCTTGACCCACACCCGTATAGTTAAAAGGCCGCGTGATCACAATACCGAGCCGCGCCATGTAGGTTTTGGCAACATACTCCATTGCTAATTTACTGACGGCATAGTCATTAGCAGGTTGCGTCACCGCAGTTTCTTCCAGCACCTCGAGGGTGGAGTTGCCGTAGACGTTGGCGGAGCTTGCCAAAATCGTGCAAAGTGGCGGCGCTGTCGCAGTGCTCAGCGCCTCCAGCAGATGCCGTGTACCCAGTAAATTCACGGCGTAAAAAGTGCTCGGATCAGCCTCCGCGACAAAGGCACTGGCGGCTAGGTGTACCACGACATGGGGTTGGACGCATTCACCAATAAGTCCGAGTGTCTGAGGTTGTAGCAGGTTGATATTGAGATACCGTGGATTGTCTGGCTTGGGTTGCACCCCGGCACCCCACACTTCCCAGCCGGCGCCCGCAAATTCGTTGCAGACATACCGCCCCGTAAAACCCTCGCTTCCTGTTACCAAAACGCGCTGTGTCACCGACAACGGGCCCTAGCCGCCCTGTCTACGTAAGTCGGCTTTTACCATTGTGCGACAAATTGACTCCAAGGTCGCATTCGCGCGCCAGTTCAGTACACGTTCCGCCTTGCCAGCATCGCCCACAAGCAACTCGACCTCAGCCGGTCGGTAAAATGTTGAGTTAACGCGAACAATTGGTTTGCCACTGGCAACATCCACGCCTATCTCCGATTCTCCAGAACCCTCAAACACCACGTCGATATCGGCTGCCCGACACGTTAGACGCACAAAATCGCGAACGGTCACTGTGATCCCAGTTGCCAGCACGAATGTGTCGGGCTCGTCTACCTGTAGCATGCGCCACATACCCTCCACATACTCAGCGGCGTAGCCCCAGTCACGTTTGGCATCAAGGTTGCCAAGTTCCAGCACATCCTGTCTGCCCATTTTTATCCGCGCTATAGCATCGGTGATCTTACGCGTCACGAATTCTTTCCCCCTTAGAGGTGATTCGTGGTTGAACAAAATACCAGACGCGGCAAAGATGTCGTAAGACTCCCGATAGTTGATCGTCGACCAGTGTGCAAATAGTTTGGCGACCCCATAGGGGCTGCGGGGGTAAAAAGGCGTTGACTCTGATTGTGGTACGGCCTGTACTTTGCCAAACATCTCCGACGTCGATGCCTGGTAAAAGCGTATGGCAGGGTCAACTACGCGGATAGCTTCCAGTAGATTCAGCGCACCCAACCCGGTAATTTCGGCAGTGGTGATCGGTTGTTCGAATGACACGCCCACAAAGCTCTGCGCTGCGAGGTTATACACCTCGTGAGGCTCTGCCTTCTCCAACAACCGAATAGTCGAAGACAGATCCGTCAGATCATATTCGACGAGTTGAAGGTTGGAATTATCAGTTATACCCAGTTCGTCAAGACGCCAAAAATTGACCGAGCTGGTCCTACGATAAGTGCCGAATACGGTATAGCCTTTTTCAAGCAGAAGTTGAGAAAGGTAGGCACCGTCTTGCCCGGTGATGCCCGTTACGACTGCACGGTTTGTTTTGTCCGACATGGCGGAGATTCCTTCATCGTAAGTCATCTCAAGGGGCAAGCGCTACCGTCGCGCTATGTTGAGGTTTTGTCGCTTTTTCGAGCCCTCGGCACACAGCACTGAGGCATAGCCGCGAGAGTCTAGCATCGATTAGGCAGAGCGGGCGATGCTCGGGCGCAGGCGGTCACAGGGGTGAGGGCAGGCGGTGATAGAGATCTCGGATCGCCTTGGCCGAGGCCTCAATAGTCAGTGCTGTGAGAAATTTTTCGCGACCCTTTAAACCCAAGCGAAGAGCAAGATCGGGGTCGTCTCGCAACCGGCATAGCGCGTCGGCGAGGCCGTCCACATCATTGGCCGGCGTTACTAGACCGGTCTCACCGTCCTCCACGAGCCACGACATGCCCGATCCTTCGACGTCTGAAACCACACAAGGTTTGGAGGCACTCATTGCCTCTAACAGCACCATACCGAACGACTCGGTTCGATCAGTAGAGGAAAGGCACAGGCAATCGCAACGAGACAACAACCTGTCTTTCGCATTGTCATCAAGCAAACCATGAAATCTCACGCGTGCGGAGAGGTTTAGAGAAGCTGTTAGACGCTCAAGTGACCGGGTCAACTCACCGTGGCCTACGAGGTCCAGCGTAATACCCTCGGTTTGAGCGATTGCGCGCAGCAGGATGTCGAACCCCTTGTAATGGGTCATCCGGCCAATTGCTAACACGTTGAGGTCTTGCGCTGTTGTAGCACTGGATTTGCACCTGCTTGCAGGAACCACAGCCAAATCATTTTGCATTTGACTACCAAATCGATCATCAATACCGAGCGGTATCACGGTACATTTTTTTGAAATCTTTGCGAGAGGTTGACTGGTCGCTAGATAGGGCGGAGATGACACAATGACCTTATCCGCTTGCTTTAGCAGGGCAGACTCAAGGGGTGAGTAAAATTGGTAGGCGAGCCTTAAAAGCCAGTGGCTCCTCTCCGTCAGTACATCGGACTGCCAATGAATCACCCATGGCAGGCGTCTCGCGGATGGCATCGCCAATGCCCAAAATGCGGAAGGGTTTGGCAGGTGTAGGTGCAACATGTCCGGCTGATCTCTCTTGATTAACCGGTGTAGCATCCACGGGAGGCCGGGGCTGATCGGTGTAAAGAGTAATCGGCACCAGGTAGCAACCCTGACAATGCTCAGTGCACAGCCATTTGCTGGAAACGATTCTTCGATGGAACTGAGACTGATCTTCGACTGATGCACCAGCGCGCAGGAGGTGATGTTCAGCGCTGCCAAAGCATGCATGAGATCATGAAGGTAGGTTTCCATGCCCCCAGTATGGGGAGGAAAATACTTGCCGATATGTAATACTTTTTTTGCTGTCGCGGACACGTTCATTCAACCTCCGATGACAGCAGAACATACCCATTTCCAGATTGGCGAGGTCGAAGTGAAGAGATTCGCGCTAGCTCAGCCGTTTTCTCTTGCAGCTGAGAGCCGTCTTTTCCGAGCAGCACCACTGTACCCGAAAAGTTTGTCACTACTTCGGTCAATGCTGATGCATCAATCGCGGCCGCACTCGTGGGCAACGCCATGAAGGGTAGGCGCTGAGCCTCAAACTGGCTGAATCGATCCAGGCTTGCTATCAGCATGGGCGCCACTGTCAGGGCTGGATTTTGTTTTACCGACGCAATGAGTGGTATCAAATGCGCGCCATAGAGTTTCACCGTGTCAGCAGCGGTATTAGCGCCCGCTGGCGGGCTTCGCATGACTGAAGATACCTGATTGAGGTGCGTAAAACTTCCAAGTAGCCACAGGCCCGATAAGGCCAGCAACATGCCGCGGACCGCTGCCGTTCTGCTCCCCGGTGCGAGTAACCACCAAGTAACCCCGATCACAACAATAAGCATAAGAGCAGCCACCAGCACTCTCTGAAGGGCAATGGGTGCCGACAGATGCCCTGTCGTGGTATTGATAAGCCGGTGACTTAGCGGACTGGGCGTCACCCAGTGATGAATCAGCGCTGGTATAGCGTTTAGCAACGAATCGGTGAGTGTCACCGATCTTATCGCCGCCCCATTAAAATTCTGGGGCTTCGCTAGGATGCCCATTTCGGCTATCGGCCTCTGCCAAAAGTCCTGATACTCCGCCATGTCCAGAACTGACCACCCTGAAAGGGGCAGCGGTGTGGCGTGCACACCAGGCTCGTCATTGTTGATCCAGTAGAACGACAGTCTCTCTGGCGCTTGCATCCAGGATTGGCTGACAACATAGCGGGGTTGTATCGCATTACTATGCGTCAACGGAATCGCCGCAACACCAACCGGTAAATTGTCACCCCGGAACTGATAACCCTGCTGGGATTTGTGAAGATCACCGACCACGGGTCGAAATTCGGCGGCCGACACAGTTTGGGTGGATGTCCCAGTGCTCTGTGGTCCGCCCAAAGACGACATGACGAGAGTCAGAGGTAGCGCCATGACCAGGGGCACAATGAACAGGGTGGCAGTAAATAGCGCGGTTGAGCACTTTGGGGGCTTGTCGTCGTTGATGGCAGATTGCTGTGTTATAAGCTCTGTTTTTGCTGGGCCCTTTATCGGCGCGTCTCTCAACATGGGTGGGGTTGATGGTGCCGCGGCTTGCAGGACTGCGGTGATAGTGACCACGAACACGGGCACATTCTGTAACAGGAGTCTGTTGATAGCGGTGCCAGTTTCGGCATAGAAGGAGTGCTCCGAAAGCCCGAAAATCACTACGTGCACTGCCATCAGGCACAACGCCATCAGGAGGTAACCGAAATAATCGCGGAAATCCCTTATTAAAAGGGTTACCAGGGCAATGCAGTAAAGTGGGACGAGGAGTAAAAAATTGCCTTGCAGGATGCTCATTTCCAGAAAGGCTGGGGCGGGGTTAAAGGGACGCGCAGCAAATACGCCGAACCACCCGGCGCTAAGCACAGATTCAGTCACACCCCATAGACCGAGTGGCCCCAGATCTAGCGGCTGAGCGAACCCGAGCGCAACCGCAACCAGCGCAATAACTATCCATCCCCAGAGGGACCGTCGTGGCCAAAAATTGAAGGCCATCGCCACTCCGCAACCCAACGTCAGCCAAATCCACCCCTCCGATTTCCATAAACACCCGAGGGCAAGCAACAACAAACTCACGGCCAGCGTGGAGCGGACTTTGCTCTGTGTCCATATGCAGATGCCCGCAAGCCCCATGCCGCTGGTACCCATCACCCAGATGTCCGCGTAGCCTGCCAGCACACCGTGCCAGTGCACCAGAGGCGCCGTCACCAATAGCGTCGCGCCAAATAGTGCTGCGACGGAGTGGTTTGGTGTCTGAAGACGACACAATCCCGCCATAATGAGTGCGCTGGCGGTCATCACTGTAAACCAGGGGATGCTGGCAGTTTGATCGCTCCAGCCACCTGATACGGCGGCAGCGAATGCAGCAACGGCGGATATTGAAATAGGGTAGTGGGCTGCGGGCAGTGTAAAACCCGATCCACTGACCAGCCATTCATTGAATGTGGCGAAGTCGACGGCCTGATCGGTAGTGACCCAGGCTTTGGCACGAAACATCCAAGTGGTGAACGCGTCCCAGGGGAATACTTGCTGGCTCATATTATTTAACAGGATCAGCGTTAAGTATCCTGCGATCAAACATAGGCACACAGCGTTAAACCATTTAAGCCCGGAGCCTAGGGGCATGACAGCCGACAGGGCTATGCGGTTTCCCCGGTTGAAATCGAGTGCAGTGACCGCCGCCGCACAGCAACTGACTAGCAAAATACCCTGACTCACCGTGGAAATTGGAAGCCAGTTTTGGCTGACAATGAAGCTAACTGCCGCCATTGCCACGAAAAATCCTAACCCGAGATTAATCAACGCGTCGGCCGGTAATCCCAGTCGGCGAGTCGAAGCCTGACATACGCCGAATCCGGCGATTGCCAAAGCAAAAAAACTTAACAAAGTAAGGGCCATGCCCGCCTTTCGCTCAACTACGCAGGGTGATTATGGCATTGAAAAGAACTTGGTGGTCCGCTTGCATTTGTTGTTTGTGCAGGCGCATTGCACGCGATGTGTAGTGGTGAGGTAATGGAGCATTGGCTGAGCGATCTGTTTTTTTGGGCGCGGAGTCTGGCTGGCCATCTCACGGGTAGCCGCCTTTGATTGGGCGATTTTTTAGTGCTGGCCTGCACCCGCGATTTGCTTGATGCAAAGGCGGAGAATGCCTAATCAGGCCTAAAGGCTTTGCTTGCCTCACAAATTTCCGGCCATGCCAACAATGCATCGGCAAACTGATCGCCCATTTCTCTCACGGAGGCCTCGGTGGTTGTGGAGTCGCCTTCGAGGAGGCTCCTTACGGGTGCTGGTTCGGGGCTCTGTAAAGCCTCAATCAACCCCGCTTGGGACTGGGATAAAAAGTCGGACCACGCTGTCGCATTTGCAGAGGCACCCATGCTTGAAAGTTGCTCCAGATGCTCAGTGCAACGGCCCAATAAACTGGTGCGCTTGCTCGCGATCTTTTCACCCACCAGGCGCTCGAGTGCATTGATCTCCATTTGAGCCAGCTTTTTGATGTCGTCACCAACGCTCAACAAGCGGCGCGCTGGCGTCAGGCCTTGTTCTTCCTCGGGTTCACGGCCCAGCCAGTCTGCCAACGTACTCATGCCCGGTGTAACGCTCAGCGGTTTTAGGTCGCCGCGATCCGCTCTGTTATCGAGCGGTTCATGGCGGATCGACCAGCCCTCACTTAACACCAGCGAATTCGGTTGCACGCGCTGCAGCATGATGCCAAACAGGGCATCCTCACCCCGCCCGGCTGGGAAGTAAGGGGGCAGCAACGTGTGGTGATCACAGCCCGTAAGCTGCGAAAGGGAGCCATAGGCCGAGAGTGTTGGTCCGCGGTAGCCCATCCAATTGGCACGCACGGCGAGTAGGTGCTCGAGAGGTTGCTCCAAGCCGATGAGGCTTTTGATGCTTTGCTCGGGCAAAAAGAATATCCAGCTAGCGTCCCCGGTGCCGGGGTCACCCCATGACCCACATTGATTGAGGAGCACAGGTGATTGAGCCCCATATCGACTCAACAGCTCGCCATCCCAGCCTGCAAGTTCCGCTGGTCCTGCGAGAGAGTTGAGCATCAGGTTGCCCAACGATTGCCCAACATTGCCGAGTATTTGGATAAGTGGATCGTGGTGTGTATCGAGCGCGTGCTGTGCCAGTGCGTCATGGCTGATGTAAAACGCAGCTTCCCGGCCTCTCGTGGAATCCAACTTAAGACCGCGGGTCGCACAGGGTGGGGCGATCGCCTGCAAGAGAATGTCGTCATCCAAAACCAAGGCGCGGAAGCCTACGCTGAGTAGCAGGCTCAAATTACGAGCTCTGCCGTAGGTGGGCATCCCTGACCAGCGGTCGGTATTTAGCAAAAACGAGAGGCTGGTCTGGTGTTGGGGTGCCAATCTTAGCAGATGGCCAATTAGCGCCTCGTGCATCGCCGTATCAACGTGATGCACGGGGACGGGAATCTGATGTCTAATTGCCCCGATGACCTCGGCGTTATGTCCCAGCGACTCGGCCTGCTTCGAGTCGTCTATGACCCACAGGCTCTCGATGGCGGGGTCAATCGGATTATCACAAAGATTGCCCAATAGTCGCTTGAGCGCTTCTGGGCGGTCACAGGTGAGAATAAAGACGCGCGCGGGAGTCGATTCGTGCGGCGTGACGTCTACGCAAAGGCGTTGCCAGGCTGCTTCCGAGGGTTCCAAAAATCCGGCTTCTCGGATGCTTGTGAGGATGCTCCTCGCGTCTTGTGGGTTGTCCCTGAGCGGTGGCATCGCCGCCAAAATGCGCTCGAGATGCGCGTCCATAGTTCTGAACGGCCCGCAAAAACTCAGCGCATGCGCCACCTCGCTCTGCACCAACATGCTCTGGTTATTGCGGGAATTGTGCAGTGTAACTGTGCCGCCTATGCAGGGCAGTACCTTGGTGCTGTTAAAGCTCCACAACGGTTCGGATTCGCCTGTGAGTGCAGGGGGCGAACCGATTGAATAAGAAAAACTAAACTCTGACATTGGTCCAAACAGGCTGCTGAATACTAAGCTTAGTGTACCGCGGATGCGTGCCTGCTAAGCCTGCGCACTGTTACGCTAACCGCGTGAATTTATGGAAGGCTCCTCGTGCACCAATTATGCGCCTTGGGCTATTATTTGCCAGAAGGGCACCCGCGCCCGCCTAGGTGGCCGCGGGATTCATTACGCCGCCCGTCTCAAGGGCGATGTGCAGAGGAAACCACTCAGAACTGGCAGCGGGTAAAGGTAAAAGCCGAGCCACCGGAGATCTTCGACCCGTCGAGGTGGGTGTTATAAACCAGGGTGGGAAAAGGGTTAGTGTAGGCCCGACACCCCGTCACTGAGTTCGCCGAGTGCTTACCCCAGCGTTGCTGAGGCCATTTGAATGGCCATCTCTATAGCCTGTTTCATGCTGCTTGCATCCGCCTGCCTCGTTCCAGCGAGTGATAGGGCAGTGCCATGATCGACAGAGGTCCGGATGATGGGCAGACCCAGCGTCACGTTCACAATCTCGCCAAACCCCTCTGACTTAATGACCGGCAGACCCTGGTCATGGAACATCGCCAGATACGCGTCGGTTGCTGCACGATGCACCGCACTAAAAGCGGTATCTGCTGAAATGGGGCCCGTAATACTCAAGCCTTCTAATCTGAGTAAATCGCAAACGGGGCCGATTACCTCTAGCTCTTCACTGCCCATGTAGCCATTCTCACCTGCGTGGGGGTTGAGTCCCAACACTGTGATGCGCGGGTGCGATATGCCAAAGGACGATCTGAGCCCGCCTGCCAGCACGCGGAGCGACTTTTCCAGGCTGTGGGGGGTAATCGCCTCGGGTACCGCACTTAATGGCAAATGCGTGGTCGCGAGCGCGACCTTGAGTGCACCTGCAGTCAACAGCATGACCGGGGCGTCAGTGCTTGTCTTGTTTGCCAAAAACTCAGTGTGTCCGGAAAACGGCATACCGGCGGTATTGATGATCCCTTTGTGTACGGGCGCGGTCACCATCGCATGGCACTCTTGAGCGCGACAAAGCTCAATCGCTAGCTCCAATTGCGCCAGCACCTGGCCAGCGTTATCCGGATTGAGAAGCGCGGGTGTGCAGGGCTTGTTCAATGGGATGTTAATGACGGGCAAGATATTGGGGCGATGTTCCGCTGTGTTCTGCCCACTCGAATAGGGCGCTAAAGAGACTTTCAGGCCCAGTGCTTGATTGCGAGCTGCGAGGGTCTCTATGCAGCCCACTGCCACCAGTTGGGCTGGCCAGCTGGCCGCTGCGGTGGCTAGAACAATATCTGGCCCGATACCCGCCGATTCACCTGTGGTGATGACAAGCCGGGGGATCATTTGATGTCGACGAAAGCTTCTTCGCGAATTTTTCTGAGCCAGGCATCCAACTCTTCCTGATATTTTTGATCGCGGATATACCCCGCCACCTGGTTGCGTCGAACCTCCCCCGAGAAGTCTTTGTCCCGGCGGGCTTTGACTTCCAAAATATGCCATCCGAATTCGCTGCGGAAAGGCTGGCTTATTGAGCCTTCGGCGATGCCTGCCATGGTGGCTTCGAACTCCGGCACCATCTGGCCCGGGTTTGTCCAGCCCAGGTTCCCACCTTCTGTCGCTGAGCCAATGTCATCGGAGTACTGACGTGCGAGTTCACCAAAATCCTCCCCCCTCTCTATCCGCGCTCTGAGCTCAACGACGAGATCTTCTGCCGCTTGCTCATTCAGCACCTCAGTCGGTTTAACGAGAATATGCCGAACATCTGTCTGGCGAACTAACTGTTCGCCACCAACCGCATCGGCGAGGTAGACTAAATGAAACCCGGAAGATGAGCGCACTTTGGCCACCTCACCGACAGTAAGTGTCGGCACGGTATCGGCGAACATGCTGGGTATGTCGCCAAGCTTGCGCCAACCGAGATCGCCCCCGGTAAAGGCGTAAGGTTCAGTGCCGCTGACTGCTTGCTCAAAGGGTTGGCCTAATTGAATGTTGCTCAGCACTTCGTTGACATAAGCCTCTTTAGCAGCGGTTTCTGCGGCATCTTCGCCTCGGCTAATCGAAAGCAAGGCCTGTGCCACCTGGTATTCTGGTTGAGTCATGGCTTCACCTTCCTCGGTGGTGAGGAAGTTGTCGATCTCCTGCTCTGAGATATTGATATTCCGCATGACGTTGCCCTGTTGGACTCGCTGAATCGCGAGGTCATCCCGCAGCCCCTCTCGGGCCGCGGCATAACTTTGACCAGACTGTTCGAGTGCAATGCGGAACTGCTCCAGCGTTAACCCGTTCTGTCGCGCGAGCCGGGTCATGGCCTCATCGAGCTGCTGATCTGGAATGCGGACACCGTAACGGTTTGCCAGCTGGAGCTGGATGCTATCCAGTATCAAACGATCAAGCGTCTCGCGAATGAGCACATCGTCAGAGGGCACTTCAACGCCCCGGGACTCCATGGTGCTCCTCACGCCTTTAACTCGCTCCTGAAGCTCGCTGGCCAAGATGATATCGTCATCCACGATCGCGACTACCTGATCTAGCACCTCGATTTGGGCCGACGCCAAGGACGGCAAGACACTCAAAGCGAGCAATGGAACTGACAAAAGTGCCAGAACTGATCGCTCACGAGGAGTGGTGAGTCTGCAACGCATATTGGAACCCCTTTCCAGGTTGTCTAATCAGGCTACGGACTATAGATGTTGCGGGGGAAAGCATCAAAAGTTTCTCATCGACGCAACGCCAATATTTTCAGAGTGGCGTGGCGTTGCGATACTTGCCAAGATATCTGCGCTGAGCCACATACACCCAGGCCAACACCCCCCGCTAAGTACGCCCTGGTACGTGTATTTCGCCTAGCGAGACACATCCGAGTTATTCATCACAAGGCATGAAAACGCGGTTGCCCCTGGTTTGGAGTCACCGTGTGGCCTTTATTCTCTGTTTGATCAATCAAAAAGCCAGGGTCAAACAGCTAGGCGCGCTGCACACTTCAATCTAGCGATCCGAGAACCCGCGGATCATGTCTTTGAGTAGGTTGTCGACCCGGCCACCAAAACCACCCATACCCTTGAGCAGGAATTGCACCTGAATCGCGGTTTCGCGGTTGAGGTTGGGGTCGCTGAAATTCGGTATCTCACCGCGTGCGGTGTCTATGTAGCGCACATAGAGGACTCGAAGACGCCAGCAGCAGTTGTCGTATTCAAATCCAACCATGTCTTCCACCGCCGTAGATCCCTCAAGAGAATACTCCAGTGCACCAAACACACTCCAGTGGTCAGTAATGGGAGCGTAAGCCGAGACATTAGCCTGCTCCGTCACCGGCCTTTCCAGCAGTGACGGCGGTGGTTCTCTTAGCGTGTAACCGGCACTCAGCACCGCTCCGGACCAAGGGAAGTAGGTGGCCTGGGCGCTCGCAGCATCAAAAGTATTGTCGTTGGTGTCGTATAGCGCGCTGGCCCGCAATTGCCATTGCGGGTTGGGCGACCAAGAGAATTCCCCTGCCAACGGCGACGTATTTTCCGCGAGCACCGGATCAAAGGCGTTTAGGCGAACTTCTCGGTCGCGAAAGTAATAAATTTGGCCCAGACTGGCACTCAGCTTCTCTTCGCCGGTCTCGTTATCGAAGTACCGAGTCGTCACGCCAACCGAGAGTTGATTTGCATCATCAAGCCGGTCGTTGCCGGAGAAGCGCGTATCGCGAAAAAGCTGTCCGTAGTTAAAGGTCAGCTCGGCAGTGTCAAAATCGGGCTGAAAAATCTGCTCTTCATATTGGCTGTAAAGATAGTAAAGCCGAGGTTCCAACGTTTGGGTCATGGACTGGCCAAAGAGGCTGGTCTGCCGTTCGAATATCAAGCCCCCATCAAGGCTCGCCATCAGGGAGCCCGCGTTGGGCGAGTTTTCGATTTCAGTAAAAGGCCGGTCAAGTTCATAAGCTACGGATCGATACTTAATGGTTGGCTGTAAAAACCCCGAGGTCCAATTCATGGGCTTGGTTAACCCGAACTCGTTATACAGGCGTTGGCCGGTAACACGCTCTCTGTCGCTATCAAAATGCGACATCTCGCTCAGGAAGATAGGGGTCAGACCTGCCCACTCCCGATTGCCCACCCAGCGCGCTGTCATCTGCGGGAGTTTCCGGTAGTCCTCGGCGATGTCTTCAGCAATGGATTGAAACTGCTCGAAGTCTAGCGTGATCTGCCATTGATCATTGACCCAACCTAGCCTTGCCAGCTGTTGCAAAGCGGTTTCTCGTTGAGCGCTGAGGTTGCTGTTATTGAGGTTGCGGAGATATTCGGTATCACTCACGCGCGTAAAGTCGACAAGTGTGTACCAGTTTTCCCCATATTGACCTTTGTGCTGTGCGCCAACCAGCCATCTTAAACCATCGTCGAGCGAAAACTCGTCTTCATACTTGCTATCGTCTCCAATCCAGCCACCGTCGAGCTCCCAGTAGCCCATATTGTCGCTTAGCCAGCGGAATTTTCCTTGATGGAGGAGGCCGCGCTCCTGAATGTACCGAGGGCGGTAGAGTAGATCGTAGTTGGGTGCCAGGTTGAGGTAGATCGGTGCCGTAATATCAACGCCACCCCGCGTATCACTGCCCATATCGGGAAACAGCACGCCGGTTTTGCGGCGGGAATCAACTGGGAAGCGGATCCAGGGCAGGTACATCACCGGCACGTCAGCTACCTTGAGCTTGGCACCCCAGGCCTGCGCATCGCCGCTCACTGGGTCGATTTCAAGCTTGTCCGCGTACAGTATCCATTCAGGGTCCTCGGGGCTGCAGTACGTCATGCGACCGTCGTCAATTGCGATTTCGCCGTTTCCCAGTCGCTTGAGCTGAACCGCTGAGCCGACCATTCGCCGATCGTGAATGACGTAACGCGCGTCGGTCACGATCGCTTCCTCGGTTTGGCTGTCGTAGTCAATGCGGGACCCGCGAATCAAAATGCCCGGTTCTCGGAAAATAACATTACCAGTGGCGGTAGCCGTTTCTCCAGCCCGGTCCGCGGTCACCTGATCCGCAGTGACCTGCCGATAACCCTGTTTCAGCGACACGTTGCCCTCGAACAGCAGCTCTCCCTCTGTCACCTCGGTATCATCCGCAGAGACCTCTAGATCGGCTTCAGTAGGAGACTGGCTGAGGTCAATGCCGGCGAGTGAATCTGCAAAGCGACCACCGCACTGTCGACACGCCCGATCCTGCTCTTCCAGTGGGATTACCAGCATCGGCTGCCAATCCATGTCCGCAATCACGGTTTCTTCGAACAGACCTTCGGCGCTGAGCGGCGCTGAACTGAGCACAGCCGCAACTGCTATCACCAGCAGTTTTGGGCGCGCTATCGGTTGAAGAGGCAGATGGCTCACGGATACTTAGGGTTCACACGGAGGGATAAAATGATCGTGGGGCATCATAATCCAAGGTGCCTGCAGATGCGCGGACAATTTGACCGTTCGCTAATACCAATTTTTTTATTTGGTCAAGGTAATGCCGCCCAAGCACAATACACTCAGTCAAGCGGTAACCCTCGGCATGGCAACGCGATTGAACTGGCCGGGGGCGTTAAGAAAATCATCTGAGCCCGATATGAGTCATCACCCGGCAGTACTGGTAAAGTGGATAGCGGAGGCGCTGCAATGGGCACCGTCCCAAGTTGAGATCGAGCTGATTGCCGGTGATGCCAGCCCGCGGCGATATTATCGGGTCACACCGTCAAACAGGTCAGCGACACTGACCATCGGTGGGGGAGGGCGACAAACGCCGTCCTGCATCGCGATGGTATCGCCAGCATCGGAGAATAATGAGGCTTTCTTGAGTGTTGGCGCACAGCTGGCTACAGCAGGGGTTCGCACCCCGGCGGTGTGGGCGCAGTCAGTGGAGCAAGGCTGGTTTTTGCTCGAGGATTTTGGCGATCGTCAGCTGCTGCCTTCGCTAGTTACCAACCGTGACTCCGCCACTGCCTTTTACCAAAAGGCCTTCGAAGCACTGGTGTGCCAGGTCAGCCTGCCGTGTGAACGGGCAGACATCCCTGTCCATGACGCCGAGCGGCTGAAAGCTGAGCTCGATGTTTTTCCCGAGTGGTTCCTCTCCGGCTTGTTGGGTGTCCAGCCGGATGAGCGCTGGCGCCAGTGCTTTGCGGCGCTCACCGATGATTTGATCAGCGTGTTCGCCGAGCAGCCGAGCGTGTGGGTGCATCGTGACTTCCACAGCCGCAATCTGATGCTGCTCGAGGCGGAAGAGCTCGGTGTGATTGATTTTCAGGATGCGGTTTTGGGACCGATCACCTACGACCCGGTGTCATTGCTCAAGGACTGCTATATCCGTTGGCCACGGGCGCAACAGCTGGCGTGGCTGAACGGTTATTTGACGCAGCTAAGGCGTCTGGGGGTAGCCGCGCCGTCGGTGAACGCGCCCACGCTTTCGGCGGAACAGGCATCGCGCCTGCAGGCTATCGCGACACAACTCGGGGCGGTGAGTGCAGCGCGGTTTCAGCGATGGTTTGATCTCACCGGTTTGCAACGCCACCTCCGAGTGCTTGGAGTGTTTGCCCGATTGCACCTGCGCGATCACAAGTCTTCCTATTTAGCAGACTTGCCGCTGGTGACCGAGTACGTGCGGGAAGCGTTGGCGTTAACGACCAACGCGCACAGCAGTGTGGCCGAGTTCAGAGATTGGTTTGAATCGGATCTCATGCCAGTGGTTCGTGAGCAGCCCTGGTATAAAGCGATTGATTCAGAAGGCTGGGCGCTATGAAGGCGATGATCCTCGCAGCGGGGGAGGGCCGCCGGATGCGGCCGTTGACCGATGTCACGCCAAAACCACTCCTCATGGTAGCGGGGAAGCCACTGATCGAGCATCACATTGCACGACTCGGTGCAGCGGGTTTCACAGAGATTGTGGTCAACGTCTCATACCTCGGTCAGCAGTTGGTCGATTTTCTGGGTGATGGTAGCCAGTGGCAGGTCGCCATCTCGATTTCGTCAGAGCAGACCCCGCTTGAAACCGCAGGTGGCATTATTCAGGCGCTGCCGCATCTCGGCGATGCGCCGTTCCTGCTCGTCAGTGGTGACGTGTTTACCGATTATCCTTTCGCTCAACTACGGGAGACCGCGCCCGCTAAGCGGGGTGCGCACATCGTGTTGGTCCCGAATCCGGCGCATCGCCCAGAGGGTGACTTTTTATTGAGTGATCGCCGTGTCAGAGATCTACCTGTGGCCGCAGATAGCTCAGAAGCCACCGAGGATATGGCGCAAAAGCAAACGTCAGTGCCCGAAGCCAATCTGTCTGTTGAGAGGCACCGTGTCAGCGCATTGGCACAGATTTCGACATCCCCATTAAACGTCGGCAGCGCCACTTATAGCGGCATCGGTTTTTATGACCCTAGTCTGTTTACAGACTGTGCGCCGGGTAAGCGGTCTTTAAAGCCGCTGTTGGACGAGGCGATTGCGCGGGCGTCACTCTCTGGTGAGCTGTATCAGGGCGTGTGGGAGGACGTCGGCACGCCGGAGCGCCTGATGGCACTCAACCGGCGATTTCCCTCGGATTCAGCCAACCAGTAAACTACAAGCTCCAGCGACCCCGGAGCATCGATCCCGTGTCTGACTATCTGATTGCGCCCTCCATTTTGGCAGCCAACTTTGCGCGGTTGGGCGAAGAGGTCGACGCTGTGCTCGCGGCCGGCGCGGACATGGTGCACTTCGACGTCATGGACAATCACTATGTGCCCAATCTCACAGTGGGGCCCATGGTCTGTCAGGCGCTCCGTGATCACGGGGTGACTACGCCGATCGATGTGCATCTAATGGTCCAGCCTGTCGATGCATTGATTGAGATGTTTGCCAAGGCAGGAGCCACCTATATCACCTTTCATCCCGGCGCCTCACATCACGTGGACCGTTCTATCCAGCTGATCCGCGATCTGGGGTGCAAGCCCGGGGTGGTGTTTAACCCCTCCGAGTCGCTAGGTGCCCTGGATTACACCATCCAGAATATCGACATGGTGTTGCTGATGTCGGTCAACCCGGGCTTTGGCGGGCAGGCTTTTATTCCGTCCACGTTAGATAAATTGAAAGCGGCCCGGACACTGATCGATGCCTCGGGACGTGATATTAGGCTTGAGGTCGACGGCGGTGTGGGGCCGGATAATATCGCTGACGTAGCGGCTGCAGGCGCGGATACCTTCGTCGCGGGCTCTGCGATTTTCAAGGCGGCGGATTACAAAGCCGTGGTCGATCAAATGCGCGCTAATCTGGCCACCGTCTCCTAGGCGTGGCCACTACCGTCACTCAAGCCGAATTTTCAGCGCGTCAGACCGAGGGCTTCAATCGCGTCCCGGTGTCGCGCACCGTGCTGGCCGATGCCGAAACCCCGCTCTCTGCCTATGCCAAATTGGCTCAGGGCCCGCGATCCTTTCTCTTCGAATCTGTAGAGGGCGGTGAGCGCTGGGGCCGCTATTCCATCATCGGTTTGCCGGCAAAAACCTGGTTAACCGTTGAAGGGTATCGACTGAGCCTATTTTGAGTCGGGTGAGTGCGTCGGGAGTCACGACTTAGCGGATCCGCTGCAGGAGATCGAGCGCTACCAGCAGCAATTTATGAGCGCTTCTGTGCCGGAGCTTCCGTTGTTTCATGGCGGGCTCGTAGGCTACTTTGGGTACGACACGGTGCGCTATACCGAATCCAAGGTGATGGATTCCTGCCCACCCGGTGAAGTGGGTGTGCCCGATATTTTGCTCGTGCTGGCGGAGGAGGTACTGATCTTTGACGGCCTGCGCGGCATCCTCACTGGTGGTCAATGCCGAAGCCACTCTTGATAACGCCTACGAGGCAGCCCTTGCACGCCTCGATGACACGGAGGCCGGGCTGGCGAGTGCCCACGCGCAGTCTGGCTCGATCACTCTGGATCCAGCGCCAGGCGATTTCGATGATAGCGCTATCCGCTATCGAACCCGGCAATCGGAATACGAGGGCTGGGTAGAGCGGATTAGGGAGTATATCCTTGAAGGTGAGGTGATGCAGGTCGTATCCTCGCAGCGGCTGTCGTTACCGTTTAAAGCGGCGCCGCTGTCCCTTTACCGGGCGCTCAGGAACTTGAACCCCTCACCCTACATGTACTTTCTGGATCTGGATGGATTCGAGGTGATCGGCTCATCCCCTGAGATTCTGGTGCGACTCGAGGAGGGATTGGTCACCGTTCGACCGATCGCCGGTGCCCGTCGGCGCGGTGCGACCGAAAAGGAGGATCAAGCGCTTGAGGCGGATCCGCTGGCCGATAAGAAAGAGATCGCCGAGCACCTGATGCTGATTGATCTGGGCCGCAATGATTTGGATCGGGTGAGCGAAGCGGGCATCGTGAGCTTGACTGAGAACATGGTGATCGAGCGCTATTCCCATGTGATGCACATTGTTTCCAAAGTCACGGGTCGCGCGCGTGAGGGCATGTCTGCGGTGGATGCGCTGCGCGCCGCATTACCCCTAGGCACACTGAGCGGGGCGCCCAAGGTGCGTGCCATGGAAATTATCGATGAGCTCGAGCCGGTGAAGCGCGGTATTTATGGCGGCGCGGTGGGCTATTTATCCTGGTCAGGGAACATGGATACCGCCATCGCGATCCGTACTGCGGTCGTGAAGGACGGCGAGGCTATCTTGCAAGCGGGCGCGGGTATTGTTGCGGATTCGGTGCCCACCTCAGAGTAGGAATAAACCCCTAGTAAAGCGAGAGCAATGATGCATGCCATCGCAATGTGCTCGGAGTGATGAAGTATTGAGTGAGCGTTTTAGAGGCAGTGTCAGTCGGCCTATGTCGACGCCAGCTATCCGGCGTGGGACAAGACGCTAGTGCTTGACAATGTCGATGATCTCGAAAGACTGGGTCAACGTTTGCCAGCGTAGCGTTACAGAGTAGGCGCTACCGCTAACCTCAACCCCGCGAACTGTAATGTAATTGGCGTAGCTTGATGCCAGAGACCAGTTCATATTAGGGGTGTTCTCTTTGTAGAGAAAGGATTGCTCGAAGCGCACAACTTCAAAAGTAGCGCTGTGCTCAATGCGATCACCCAAGCGATCCGTCACAATGACTGAAATGGCGTGCTCGCCGGCGCTTAGAGCGCTGTAATTGAAGGGCACAGAGAACCCGGAGGTTGATGAACCGTCAATATCGGAGTACGCGAAGCCTACATCCTCCCGAGGGTCGCCGTAGGGCACATCAAAAGCATAGCGGCCGTCGATGTACACTTCGATGCGTTCAACGCCTTCTTCTGAGAGCGCCCAGCCGCGGATCATTCCCACGCCGCTATACACTCCTTGATCAGCGGGCTGGTCCAAATAGCCTGTCAGAGGCTCCACCACGGCGTCGTACTCGATGACGTACACTAGTTTATTGCCGGCGTCCAAATCATTCCATTGGCCGGCCTCGCCTAAATCATAAAAAGGCTCGGGCCAATTTGCCAAACCCATGGCCAGCGCGTTTTCAGCACCGCCTAAATTATCGGGCTGGACGCCCCAGTTGGTAAAGCGTCCATTCACGGGCGCTCCATTGAAGTCACCCTGCCAGAAAAGATCACCGTTGTTAAACCAGGTCCACTGCCCCTCGTTCCTGGCATCTGATCCGCCTAGCCAAACAAACGCGGCTTCAGATCCGTCATTAGGAATGCTGTTGGCAAGTTGCGCTGGGCTCAGGTGGGAAGTCACGGCTTCGAGAATAGCTTGGTTTTCGGCGGCTGAATCGATTCTCGCCAGATATCCCGGGTCGCCCGCTAAGGTCGTTCCTTTTGCCGCGGCCGCAGCTTCCTGCCATGTAGCAGGGAGTACCACTAACTTGTAGGTATGTCCGTCGTGCTCGAAGATGAGGTCAGCGAGGGCCCCTGCTGGGAGCAGCGTCAGTGCAGCGACCACAGAGACAGGCGTCCCGAGGGTCTTCGCAAACTTGGCGATGGTTCTCTTCATGTAGAGAGCACCTTGCAGGGTAAAAGAGGCGGGGAATTTAGCACCGCTCGCCGCCACTCACCGGCGGTTAGTCTGTGTATATTGACGCCGCACCGGCGCGGATTATTCCTGCCGCGGGCCTGTTGGCACTGAGATGGATCGGTATTTTACCCCATCGCCGGCGCTGTTTCAGCCTCTCAGGTAGGCATGAGGCGCCCCACAGGGCATGATTTAAAGGGAATGGCAGCGGCGCTTTGACGCTACTGAGCGGTTTCAGCGCTATCGACCAACACTAGTAGCCGAGCAGCGTAGAGGACGAAGAAGGCGTCTCGGTTTAGGCTCAGTGATAAAGCGCTCTCGGTGCACTAGCCGTCAATAGTGGCAGTGTCGGTGTGAATAAGCATGGCCTTTCGCCGGTTAGGGGCGCCCAAAGTGATGCGCAACAGCTCATGATAGACTTTTTCGCGAATTTCGACGCATTTCACGACAGTTTGAGAGATCATTGTGCTTATTAGGTGCTTTTTGGCGGTTTTTAGCGTAAAAAGCCCGCATGTTTGAGGTATTAACCAGCGCAATCTGAACTCCCCATGATTTTGATGATCGACAACTACGACTCTTTCACCTGGAATATCGTCCAATATCTCTGGGAGTTGGGCGCTGCGGTTGAGGTGCATCGTAATGACACGATCAGCCTGACTGACATCGAAGCGCTGGCGCCCAAGGGTCTTTGCATTTCCCCCGGCCCTTGCTCGCCCAGGGAGGCGGGCATTTCCATGTCGGTGATCGAGCACTTCGCTGGCAAAGTGCCGATCTTTGGCATCTGTTTAGGACAACAGAGCATTGGTGCCGTCTTTGGTGGTGAGATTGTGCGCGCGCAAAAAGTGATGCACGGCAAAACGAGCCCCATCCATCACACGGGTGACGGGGTGTTCAAAGATTTGCCCAGCCCATTGACCGCCACCCGATATCACAGCCTCGTGGTCGAGGCGGGCTCGCTGCCAGACTGCCTCGAGGTCACTGCCTGGACAGAGGATGAGATCGGTGCCCAAGAGGCGATCATGGGGCTGCGTCATCGTGAGCTCGATATTGAAGGCGTACAGTTCCACCCCGAGTCTATTCTTTCCGAACATGGTCACGCCATGCTGGGCCAGTTTCTGGCACGATGTGCCTGAGCCGATAGCGGACACGCCAACATGATGCTTCAAGAGGCACTCGAGCAGTGGGTGGAGGGGAGAGATATCTCCCGCGAGGCGATGCGCGCTGTGATGACAACGGTGATGACGGGTGAGGCGTCTCAGGCACAGATTGGTGCGCTGCTGGTGGCCCTGCGCATGAAAGGCGAGGCCATTGAAGAAATCGCCGGTGCCGCAGAGGTGATGCGGGAGTTGGTAACGCCCGTCTCTGTGGCTGGTGATCATGTGATCGATCTGGTGGGAACGGGGGGTGACGGCGCTAACCTGTTCAACGTCTCCACTGCCGCCACTTTTGTTGCCGCCGCCGCGGGCGCGCAGGTCGCCAAGCACGGCAACCGGTCGGTCTCGAGCAGCAGCGGGTCATCCGATGTGCTCGAGACATTGGGTGTGAATCTCGATGTGGGCCCTGAGCAAATTGCCGCTTGCATTCAGGAAGTGGGCCTGGGCTTCATGTTTGCGCCAGCACATCACGGGGCGATGAAGCACGCGGTTGGCCCGCGGCGTGAGCTCGGGCTGCGTACCCTATTTAACGTGCTGGGCCCGCTGACGAACCCCGCAGGGGTAAAGCGCCAGGTGCTCGGCGTTTACGACGTGGCGCTCTGCGAACCCCTTGCCGAGGTGTTGGCCCGGTTAGGCAGTGAGCACGCACTGGTTATTCACAGCGATGACGGGCTCGATGAGATCTCCATCGCAGCGCCCACCCGGGGCTTCGAGCTGAGAGCCGGCGACATCTCGCCGATTGAGATTGACCCCGCGGCTTTGGGTCTTGCTCACACCAGCTTGGACGGCCTGCAGGTAGAGACCGCAGCCGATTCCGCCAATCTGATTCGCGGCGCGCTGGCGGGTGGCGACGACGCAGTCAGCATCAGGGCGCGCGGCATCATTGCGCTGAATGCAGGCGCCGGGATTTACGTATCGGGTGTAGTTGACTCCTTGGCCTCAGGTGTCGCTGCTGCCGAGCAAGCTATGGCATCGGGCGCTGCGGCGCAAAAGCTCGAGGTATTTGTTGCGTTCACGCAGGCTTTGGTTAGCGAGCAAGGTGGAGCATTTGCCTCGTGACCACCAAGCTTGCCGCCCCCACGGTGCTCAAAAAGATTTTCGACCGCAAGCTAGCGGAGGTCGCTGAGCGCAAGCAGCTACGGCCGCTTGTAGAGCTGGAACAACTGGCGGCCAGCGCGGACCCGGCGCGGGGCTTTCGCCGAGCACTCTCTGATCGCGTCGCGCAGGGCCAGCCGGCAGTCATTGCCGAGGTGAAAAAGGCGAGCCCGAGCAAAGGGGTCATTCGCGAGGCCTTTCATCCCGCCGAAATTGCCGCCAGCTATGAAGCGGGGGGTGCGGCCTGTTTATCGGTGCTGACTGACATCGATTTTTTTCAGGGGGCGGATGAGTACCTGCAGGCCGCGCGAGGCGCTTGCTCACTGCCGGTGCTGCGCAAGGACTTCACCTTGGACCCGTATCAGATTTGGGAAGCGAGGGCGCTGGGCGCTGACGCCATCCTGCTGATTGTCGCGTGTCTCGAGTTGCCGCACCTTAAAGATCTTCATGACTGCGCTCTGGAGGCGGGTCTCGATGTGTTGGTAGAGGTCCACGACGAGGCCGAACTCGAAGAAGCGCTGACATTGGGTGGTGATCTCGTCGGCATCAATAACCGGGACCTCCACACTTTTGAGACCAGCCTAGACACGACCTACCGGTTACTCGAGCGCATCCCCGTCGATATGCAGGTAGTGACCGAGAGCGGATTCAGTTCCGCAGCACAGGTCTTGGAGATGCGCGGGCGCGGGGTGCACACCTTCCTGATTGGCGAAACCTTTATGCTGGCGGAAGACCCGGGTGCTGCACTGGCGACTATGTTCACCGATGACTGATTTGGCAGCTGTATTAATTGGCAGCTGTATTAATATGAGCCACCTTGCCGTGGCCCTTACCTAACTTATCGGGCGCGCAGCCGCTCGATAGTACTGGGTAGCCTTGATCTTGATAGTCGCAGGTGACGTTAGAGCAGCTCCTCAGATGATGCCGCGAGGTCATGCGACTACGGTTAGTTACCCTAGGGCAGTTCTCCTAACCACAGCGGACCCGTGCCGTAATCCGTTTCCAGTTCTTGTGCGAAATCCTTGGCGCCGACTTTGGAGTCAAAGCCAGTCAACCTCACGCGGTTCAGGGTGATGCCCTCGGATGTCTGTATCTTCGTAACTGAGACGTCGTAACCAGAGTTCTGCAATCTGAGGATCCAGGTGTTGGCGGACTGCGAACTAGCGTAGGCGCCGATATTGATAAACCATCCGCCAGTACCAGAAGGCGTCGCTTCGCTACTTTCGTTGCGACCAGGCTCGTCGTCCTGCGCTGCTAGAGCGGTTGTCGGAACCGATGCCGCGACAGTTGCCTCGGTATCATCACTCTTCCCAGTCGCCTCTCCGGTTATAGACGCTTTTCTGAGCTCGGCCATTGCCGCATCGTAGTCTTGGTAAAGGGTGTTGAGTTGCAGTTTGAGGGCTGCATTCTCGACCTCCAGCTCGGGGACGGTTTCGGCGTCGAGCGCTGCTGATTCCCTGGTGCGAGCTAGGGCTTGTTCCAACTCGGTAATGCGAGCTTGAAGGGTGACACGTTCTCGGAACAGGTCCCAGCCACCAAAACCCATCAGCACAAGTGCAATGCCGCCAAAGACTATGGGCCAGACTGCACGGGTTGGTGGCGCGGGACTTTCAGGGTTGGAGTCACCGATAAAGGCTTGCTCGTCTTCTTCGAAATCGGTTTCATCATCAGCTTTGGCCAGATCACCCTCGTAGTCGTCTTCCTCGGACTCCTCCTTCCAACTGTCGTCCTCGTCATCATCGTCGTAAAGATCCGATTCAGCACTTTCCTGGCCGGTGTTATCTGATTCATGGTCCTCTGAGGCTTCTTCTGGGATATCGCTCTGAGGATTAATTGCTGCAGCCAAGCCGGTATCGACCAACCAGTCTGTGCCTGACTCTACGATATCATCAGTGTCGTCGTCTTCTTGCGCCGCTGAAAAGTCGTCGGCTTGGTCAGCGCTCGGCTCTTTCTCTACAAGCGGGTTATCTTCTGTGCCTTCCGCGTCATCTGTCGTCTCGGTTGCCTCTCCGGTCAGCTTCTCGTCAAGCGAGGCTTCTGATGCCGAGTCCGCTTCGTCACGTTGATTCTCTTCTTCGTTGTTATCCATAGTGATGGCTCCCAAACATAGCTAGACCAACTCTTCGGTTAGTTCACAACCCCCGCGGCGGTGTGTTCCGCAACAGCTTGATCGCCTTATGGCAGGAGTGATGTGAGTATTATGAAAGTAATACTACTACCTGTTTCGGCATGGACTTCGCCCCTTCTGATAATCTTGTTGAGGCTAAAACATCTTGCTGTCTAACGCTACTTAGATATTAGGTGACAGAAATGCACCTGAGCGGCAACCATTACAATCACAAACGTCCTCGGAAAGAGGGACATTCGCGTTACCAATTTGCGTGAGTAATAAGGAACCAAAGACCATCTGCAGAGGCAAATAAAATAAAGTCATGGCCCTAGAGCCAAGCAAAGTTTGATATCGCCGAAAGACTTTTCTAGTGAACTTAGATCCAGTACGTCGTCCGGGTCATTAGCTGGCTCGCCAGCGTCATCACGTCCTTCACAGGGCGCGGGAACTCCTTGCCACCGTGCTCTAGGGCTTCTGCGCCGTGGCGCTCTTCGTCGTTGAGCATCTGCTGCAGAATCAATTGGGACTTCATGTCCTCACCTGGTAAGGCCTTCAAATGCACCCGCAGATGGCGGGCGACACGCTCCTCGGTGGCGTGCACAAACCCCAGGCTGACCTTGTCGCCCGCCATGGCTGTGGCTGCGCCCAGTGCAAAAGAGGCAGCGTAAAACAGGGGGTTCAGGCGACTGGGTTCGGCATCGAGCTCCGCTAATCGCGCTTCGCACCAGGCCAGATGGTCTGCTTCCTCCTGGGCGGCACCGAGGAGCTTTGCGCGCGTCTCTTCAGAGCGGGCGGCCAGCGCCTGTCCCTGATAAAGCGCCTGCGCGCAGACCTCTCCGGTGTGGTTAACCCGCATCAAGCCCGCGGCATGCTCGCGCTCGCGTGTGCTTAGTGTGGGCTCTTCGTGACCGACCGCAGGCGAGGGCCGCGATGCAGCCTCGGGCAGCGACGTGGACTCGCCCGCCAACTGACGAAGCCGTTTGTCGACGCGACTTAAAAGGCGGTCGATGCCACTGAGGGGCCTTCGCAATGGAGTGTGAGTGAGTTTCGTCATGCTCCAAGCTTAACGATCTATGGCGCGCCAACCAATATCCCGGCGGCAGACCATGCCCTCCCAGCTGATCTGATCGACACCGGCGTAGGCCGCCGCGATTGCATCCGCGATGGAATCACCGAGTGCGCTGACGCAGAGCACGCGGCCGCCTTGCGTGACCACGCTGTCACCCGTTTGTTGCGTGCCGGCGTGGAAGACCTTGGTTGTGGCCGGCCACTCCGTGTTCAGGCCCTGAATCTCGTGGCCTTTTTCGTAGGAACCAGGGTAACCCTCTGCGGCCAACACCACGCCCACAGCGGGTCGGGGATCCCAGTCGGCTGACACCTCATCCAGTCGGCCATCGAGCGCGGCAAGGCACAGCGCACCAAGGTCGCCCTTTAACCGGTGCATGATGGGCTGGGTCTCCGGGTCGCCAAAACGGCAGTTGTACTCGATGACAGAGGGATTCCCGTTTGTATCGATCATGAGCCCTGCGTACAGAAAGCCGGTATAGGCGTGTCCTTCTGCCGCCATGCCCTCCACGGTGGGCAGAATCACCCGCTCCATCACTGTGGCGAAGACGGTGTCGGTCACAACCGGCGCGGGGGAGTAGGCACCCATGCCGCCGGTATTGGGGCCGGTATCGCCCTCACCAATACGTTTGTGATCCTGAGAGGTGGCCATGGGCAGCACGTGCTCGCCATCGACCATCACGATAAAGCTCGCTTCCTCGCCCTCTAGGAAGCCTTCCACGACAACCCGCGCGCCGGCGTCACCGAACTTGTTATCGGCGAGCATGTCGTGAATGGCCGCCTCGGCTTCATCCTGCGTCATTGCCACAATCACCCCTTTCCCCGCGGCGAGGCCGTCGGCCTTGATGACGATCGGTGCGCCTTGCTCTCGAACATAGGTCAAAGCTGGCTCGATGTCGGTAAACACCGCATAGGATGCGGTGGGGATGTTGTGCCGCGCGAGAAAATTCTTGGTAAAGGATTTGCTGCCCTCCAATTGCGCCGCACCGGCGGTGGGGCCAAAGCAGGGCAGGTTGAGTTCGGCGAATCGGTCCACAATCCCCGCAACCAGTGGCGCCTCGGGACCGATAACGGTCAATGCGCAGCCCTGCTCCCGGACAAATTGCGCGAGGCCTTCAATGTCCATGGGGTCGAGTGGCACATTCTCGAGTTTTGGTTCGAGTGCCGTGCCGACGTTACCTGGCGCGACGTAAACCCGCTCGACCGTCTCGGGTTCAGCCAGCTTCCACGCCAGCGCGTGCTCGCGCCCGCCACTCCCCACTACCAGAATATTCATACCGCGGTCTCGCTTTGACTCACTGATCAGTGCCGGAAATGGCGCATGCCGGTAAACACCATCGCCATGCCCGCCTCATTTGCCGCCGCGATCACCTGTTCGTCCCGCATGGAACCGCCGGGCTGAATCACTGCGGCGATCCCGCGCTCCGCCGCATTGTCGATGCCATCCCGGAAGGGGAAGAAGGCGTCGGAGGCCATCACCGCTCCCTTGACCTCAAGCCCCGCGTGCTCTGCCTTGGTTGCGGCAATGCGCGCAGAGTTCACCCGCGACATTTGGCCGGCGCCCACGCCGATCGTGCGCTGGTTGGCGGCATAAATGATGGCGTTGCTTTTCACGAACTTGGCCACTTTCCAGGCGAACAATAAATCGGCCCACTCAGCGTCCGTGGGTGCGCGCTTGGTGGCCACCGTGAGCTCGTCACGCGACACCATGCCGTCATCGCGGTCCTGAACCAGCAGCCCGCCATTGACCCGTTTGAAGTCTCTGGCAGAGGCGGCGGCAGCCCACGGGCCGGTGCGCAGTAACCGCACGTTTTTCTTCGCGGCAACGGCAGCGATGGCGTCGTCGGATATTTCGGATGCAATGATGACTTCAACAAACTGGCGCTCGACGATCGCCGCGGCGGTGGCGCCATCCAGCTCGCGGTTAAACGCAATGATACCGCCAAACGCTGACTCGGTATCGGTCTGAAAGGCGAGGTCGTAGGCGCTCATCAAATCCGGCGCCACCGCCACACCGCAGGGGTTAGCATGTTTGACGATGACGCAGGCAGGCGCGTCGAAGCTCTTGACGCACTCCAGCGCGGCGTCGGTATCTGCGACGTTGTTGTAGGAAAGCGCCTTGCCTTGCAGTTGCTCGGCACTGCTGATGCCCACCTCGGCCTGTCGTGCCTCGCGATAAAACGCAGCGCTCTGGTGGGGGTTCTCCCCGTAGCGCATCTCCTGCACCTTTTCGAGCTGCAGGTTGAAGGTCCTCGGGTAGTCCTTAGAGCCACCCTCGACCAGGCAGCCAAAGTGATTGGCGATCATGCCGTCATAAGCGGCGGTGTGTTCGTAGGCGCGAATCGCAAGAGTAAATCGTGTTGCCAGCGTGGTGTGGCCGTTATGGGATTCGAGTTCAGCGAGGATCCGATCGTAGTCCCCGGCCGATACCACAATGGCGACGTCGCGGTGGTTCTTCGCTGCCGCACGAACCATGGTTGGCCCGCCGATATCAATATTTTCCACCGCGTCTTCCAAGGTGCAGTCAGGGTGGGCGACGGTGGCCTCGAACGGATACAAATTCACGACGACCAGATCGATAGGCGGGATGTTGTGTGCGGACATCATTTCATCGTCGGTGCCGCGCCGACCTAGAATGCCGCCGTGAATCTTTGGATGCAGGGTTTTCACGCGACCATCCATCATCTCTGGGAAGCCGGTGTGATCGGAGACTTCCACCACGCTCAATCCCCCCTCGCGGAGTAACCGGCAGGTGCCGCCGGTGGAGAGAATCTCGACGTTGCGCGCCGCCAGTGCGCGAGCGAAGTCAACGATGCCGGTTTTATCTGAAACACTAATGAGGGCGCGCCTCAGGGGGGCCAGTCCGGCTTCGCTCACGGTCTATCGTTTCCCTTTGCTGGTGGTTTTACTGTTGGCTGACTTGGCGGCAGCGGTTCTGGTCGCGGGTGCCTTGCCACTGCAGGCGGATCTTTTGGGCTTTGGCGGCGCTGATTCGGCCAGCAAGCCATGCTGGCGGAGTTTTTTCCGCAGGGTGCCCCGGTTCAGCCCCAGCATGGCTGCGGCGTGACTCTGATTGTGCTGGGTGTAGTTCAGCACGGCTTTGAAAAGCGGTTCCTCGACCTGGTGCAGAACCATGTCATAGAGCTCACTGCACGGTTCTCCGTCGAGGGTCTCGAGAAAATGGCCAATCGCTTCACTCGCACTGTCGCGCAGCGGTGGTGGGCCTGAGGGGGTTTTCTTCCGACGCTTGGGTGCCGAGTTGGGCTTGGGTGGATTCATGCGGCCTCGGACATCTGAGGGCACATCTGAGAGGACATCTGAATGGTTGACGCAGTAGCGGGTGAGGCTGACATCAACGCATCGGTCATTTCCCCAAGGCACTCGACCTGCGCCTCAGCCGACGCTAGGCGATTGAAAGCCTGTCGCCTGGCGCGAGCGTCCTCTGCGGAGATCACCCGCTGCGCGGTCAATGATTCGAGCAGCCAGGCTTGATGTTTGCGTGCAATGCGCGGCCCCATATGGGCGCCGTGAAAATCATATAACCGCAAAAGATGATCGCTTTGCAGGCGGAGTTGCTCGGTCAGTGCAGGGGTTCGCGCGTGCTCGTCTCCAGCCATCAAGGCAGATGCAATCGCACCGGGCAGCCAGAGCTGGCCCTGCGCCGCGCGACCAATCATGACGCCAGCGGCGCCAGTGAGCGTTAAGACTGACCGCGCTTTCTGTACAGAGTCGATGTCGCCGTTTGCGATCACCGGGATCGTCACGGCGCTTACAATGTCGGCAATGGTTTTATACTCGGCCTGCCCCTTGAATCGGTCTGCGCGGGTGCGGCCGTGAACGGTCAGCATTTGGATGCCCGCGCTCTGGGCAATACGCGCGAGGGAAACGCCATTTCGATGCTCGGGATCGGTGCCGGTACGGATTTTGAGCGTGACGGGCACCTCGACCGCATTGACGACCGCGTCGAGAATGCGACCCACCAGCGCCTCGTCGGCAAGCAGCGCGGACCCCGCCGCGCGGCGGCAGACTTTTTTCGCCGGACAGCCCATGTTGATGTCAATAAT
Source organism: Halieaceae bacterium (assembly GCA_902520195.1). Lineage (GTDB taxonomy): Bacteria > Pseudomonadota > Gammaproteobacteria > Pseudomonadales > Halieaceae > Luminiphilus. The sequence continues at coordinate 134 of CABYND010000002.1, read as the reverse complement.
GTCAGCACCCAGATCTGCGTTGAAGCGCGCGGCGTCTGCCATCTGTCGCGGGTCGTAGCCCACGATCTGTACCGAGCGGAGCCCCGCCCGGTCGCTGTGGCGTTGCCGTTGCGTTGTTTTGCGCGACCGCGCCA
>CABYND010000001.1 GCA_902520195.1 Halieaceae bacterium | reverse complement strand
CGACGTTCGCCGCGTCAATGTGCCCGCTCAGGATCACGCCGAAGTCCAGGCGCTGATCTACGACATCATGAACGACTGTCAGCGGAAGTATTTTGAAGAATTACTGGAGGCGGACTTTTCCTTCGAAGTGCCGGGTGTCGCGGGCATTCGCGTCAATGCCTTCAGCCAGAATCGCGGCGCAGGCGCGGTCTTCAGATCGATTCCTTTGGAGGAGCTGTCGATGGATACTCTGGGCATGGGCCAGGTATACCGCGACATCTCCATGTTGCCCCGGGGGTTGGTGCTGGTTACCGGGCCGACGGGTTCGGGTAAGTCCACGACGCTGGCTGCGATGATCGACTTCATCAATGACAACCGTTAATACCATATCCTCACCATTTAAGATCCGATCGAGTTCGTGCACGAGAGCAAGCGTTGTCCCGTGAATCAGCGCGAGGTCCACCGGGACACGCTGGGCTTTTCGTAGGCTTTGCGATCCGCGCTGCGCGGGGACCCGGACATTATTTTGGTGGGCGAGTTGCGCGATCTCGAGAACATTCGCTTGGCGCTCACGGCTGCGGAGACTGGTCACTTGGTATTTGGCACCCTGCATACCACGTCGGCAGCAAAAACCATTGACCGTGTGATTGATGTTTTTCCTGCGGCTGAGAAAGCCTTGGTGCGCTCGATGCTGTCGGAGTCTCTGCGGGCCGTCATCTCGCAAACCCTGCTGAAGAAAAAAAGTGGCGCAGATGTACTCAGCCATCGAGACTGGCCAAGCCATCGGCATGCAGGCCATGGATCAGTGCCTGCAGGGCTTGGTCCAGAAGCGCATCATCACGGTGGAGGCGGCCCGCGAAAAAGCGCGGCAGCCCGACAGCATTTCGTCCTGACGCCTACTGCTCGTTGAGCCAGGTGCTCAAGATGATAGCGGCGGCCTCATCATCGATAGGCTTGGCGGCGAAATCGCCATCGTGCCCCGATGCCAACGCGACCGCCTTTGCTTCACGGCTGGAGAGCCGCTCGTCGACCAACGTAACGATACGCTGATACCGGCCCTCGATCTGACGCGCGAACTTCATCACTCTCTCGCTGATGTCGCTCTCAGTGCCGTCCATATTGAGGGGATGACCGACGACTACCCGGTGCGGCTGCCACTCCTTGATCAGTTTGGCCAGTGCGTCCCAGTCCGGCACGCCGTCTCGTGCATTGATAATCGCTAGCGGCTGTGCCGTGCGCGACAGGGTGTTGCCCACGGCCACCCCCATGTTCCGCAAGCCATAGTCAATGGCCAAAACGGTTTCGTGGGTAGTCACGATCAGGCATGCCCCGCTTCAGTGCTTAACAGATCGATATCGATACCCAGGTGTCGGCCCGCCGCAGTCAGCCGATCCTCGACGGCACTCCGGAACAGAATATCGAGATCCGCCTGCACGGTGAGCCAACTGTTTTCGGCCATTTCTGCCTCGAGCTGGCCCACGGACCAACCGGCATAGCCCAGTGCGACCAGATAATCTTCGGGCCCCTCGCCGGCAGCGATGGCGCAGAGAATATCCCGTGACCCGGTCAGGCTGATTTCATCCGTTACCGGCTGGCTGCCCTCCCAGTGCGGTTCGCCGCGATGCAGGACAAAACCATGATCGGTAGCCACCGGCCCGCCGGCTAGAATCGACGTGTCTGGACACGCAGAAGAGATCTCAATATCGAGATGTGTCAACATATCGCTAAGTTCAACATCCAGACAGTGATTCACGACAATGCCCATTGCGCCATGTTCATCATGGTGACAAAGATAAGTGAGCGAGCGGTTAAAAAAGCCGCTATCAATCACCGGTGTGGCCATGAGGAAGTGACCCCGTAGCGATGCCGTTGATTGACTGGTGTTTGCGCGTTGGTCTGACATGACGGGTGGCTCCGTCAGCGCCGAAATTGCCAGGTGCGGACGATATCGAGCTGCTGTCTCGCGCGCGCCAAAGCTTCGGGAAAGGGTGCAAATGGCGCGAGTTTCTCGACGGTATCAACAGCCGCTCGGTCCAGGGCTGCGGACCCTGAACTTTCCAACAAATCAATTTGCCGCAAACTGCCGTCACTGAGGACGCTGACCTTCAGTCGCACATCGCCATCACCATGGCGCAGCGCCAGGCCCCGGCAGTAGGCGTTGCCAAAGCGCTCGATGTCGGCTTGCCACTGGAGGAGGTAATCGGCGTCCAGCGCCGCCCGTGCGGCCAGAGGGGCTTGCGGGGGATTGGTGACGGCCGTCGACATGGTGAGCCCAGACTGTGTCACCGAGTCAGTGACGGGCTCGGCAACTGCCGCAGGTGCGCTTGGACTCGGCGACGCCTCGAGCGGCGTCCTATAAAGATAACCTTGCTGATTTGCCGCGGCTTCAGCCTGTGCGACCTCAGGCGCGTCTGCGTTGGGCGCTAGGAGTACGGTGACCGCACGATTGGCGACCTCCCAAGCAGCGTCTTCTGCCGAAGAGGGCAGGAAGCCAAAAATCACGACCATATGGATGCCCAGCGATAGCAGGAAAGCGGGAGGTATTCCAGCGCGAGGCGCCAGGACCACCGCGGGTGTTGCGCGGTTCAGGAGGCCTCTCCTGTCAGGGGCAAGTTGTCGAGCAGCTGGCCGGCAATATCTAGGTCGGTTTCCGCCTCGATTTCCCGGAGGCAGGTCGGGCTAGTGACGTTAATTTCGGTGAGGTAGTCGCCGATCACATCGAGGCCAACAAAGTAGAGACCGCGCTCCCTGAGGGTAGGCCCAACCTGATTGGCAATCCATTGATCTCGCTCTGTGAGCGGTTGCACTATTCCCGAACCACCGGCGGCGAGATTGCCACGGCTCTCGCCTGCCAGAGGGACTCGTGCCAAACACCACGGTACCGCTTCACCGTTTATCATAAGAATTCGTTTGTCACCCTCTTGGATGGCAGGTAGATATTGCTGTGCCATTATCGTTTGACTACTGGATTGGGTGAGCGTTTCCAAAATGACGCTAACATTCGGGTCACCCGGTTGCGCGCGGAAGATCGCACTGCCACCCATGCCATCCAATGGTTTGAATATCACGTCGCCGTGTTGTGAGTGAAAGGCCTTTAACCGGCCCATGTCGCGGCTGACTAACAGGGGTGGGCAGCACTCCGGAAATTCGGTGGCGAACAACTTTTCGTTGCAGTCTCTGAGACTTTGACAGCGGTTAACCACCAGAGCGCCTTCCTGCTCGGCCCGTTCCAGAAGATAAGTGGCGTAGATGTACTCCATATCAAAGGGTGGGTCTTTGCGCATGAGCACCACGTCGAGTTCGGTGAGCTGAAGCGCGGTTTTGTCACCTAGGTCAAACCAGTGGTCAGCGTTGCGATGAACCGTTAGGGGTCGGGCAGACGCCATAGGATGCTTCGCGTCGAGAAACAAGCCATCCGGCTCGATATAAAATAGCGCCCAGCCACGGTCTTGCGCCGCCCACAGTAGTGCCAGAGTGGTATCTTTTTTGTAGTGAATGGAGCCAATGGGATCCATTACCACACCGAGCTTGAGGCTCATTTGCGGTACTCGTGGGAACGGTGCTAGATATCTTGCGATCCACAGCAATTCCCCGCAAGCTCTCACCCCCCTAAAAGCGGGGTATTTTGTGGTCTTTTGAGAGGGGCTATGGAGCTTTTATTTGTCATTGTCGCGTGCGTGAGCCTGTTGTGTGCTGTTACGGCGGTGTTGCAGGTTCGCCAGATCGGCTGGGCCGTCTGGCTGTGGTTTTTTTCCGGATGGGTCACCGGCGAGTTGGCCGTCTGGCTTATGGGGTCACAGATGATTTTTGTCGCACTCAGCGTGCTGTGGATCGGCACGGGGACATCAGGCTTTGCCTTCGGATTGTCCTGCTTTTTGGCGGCCTGGGGTCTGCTGGCGTGGGCCCTCAGGGACGGCTTTGATGCCGGCTCGGCTTTTCACCGGGCGCTACGTGTTGCACTCGGCGCAGATTTCTTGAATCAGATTCCGGAGTCGAGGCGGGCCAAGCTGACCGAACAGATTCATAGCCACGAGTGGTTGTGGCCGTTTCGTTTTCGTCGCCCCGGCGTGCGCTATGTGCGCAATTTGAGTTATTCCACTGCAGGAAAGCGGGGGCTCTTGGACGTTTACACCCCCGTGACTCAGGGAGCGCGACGCCCGGTATTGCTGCATGTGCACGGCGGCGCCTGGATGATGGGCCACAAGTCTCATCAAGGACAGCCACTGCTGCACCGCATGGCAGAGCTGGGCTGGGTCGGGGTGTCTATCAATTACCGGCTGGCCCCCCGGGACGCCTATCCTGCCCAAATGATTGACGTCAAAAAGGCGATTGCCTGGGTGAAAACCCATATCGAGGAATACGGCGGCGACCCGGACTTCGTCATCGTCACGGGTGGCTCGGCCGGGGGACATCTCTCTCTCCTTGCAGGGTTGTCCTCCGGACATGCCGACTGGCAGGTAGGTTTTGAGGGTGTGGATACAGCGGTGCAAGGCGTGCTGGCAATGTATCCGGTTGTGGATCTCACTAACCGACACGGCATTCGGCAGCAAGCGAGAATGGATGGATTCATTAGCAGAAAGATCATCCAGCAGACCCGAGAAGCGGCACCGGAGGTGTTTGAGGACGGCTCGCCCATCTCCTGGATCCATCGCGAAGGTGTCGCCGAGTCAGCCCCCCCGTTTTTTATCGTTCAGGGGACCCACGATTCGCTGGTGTGGGTTGAAGAGGTGCGGCGCTTTGTTGCTGAATTTGCGCCGCTCACCAGAGTGCCGCTTGTCTACGCAGAGCTGCCACGAGCGCAGCATGCGTTTGAGATTTTCCATTCGCCACGCACCAGCCATTTTTTAAACGCAGCGTCAGCTTGGTTGGAGTGGGTGCGCGCGCAGCATGCTGAAAAATCCGCGGCTTCCGGGGACAGATCTGAGTCGCCGACCGCTGACCCGCACAGGGGGAGCCCGCATGATTGATGCTTGGATACAGCACCCGACAGCCAGACACTCTGGCGACCCTATGTTCGACTCATTGCGTCGCTGGACGAAATCGGATCTTGACGCCGTGCCGACCATTGCCGACACCGTTTCCGCTCTGGATGCCGCGGGTGTTTCAACGGCGCTGACGTCCGCCTGGTACGGCCCTAACAACGTCATGATTTCCAACGATGAGGTGGCGAGTTTCGTTGCCGAGTCGGGAGGCCGTCTGGTCGGTGTGGGTTCGGCCGACATCAGCCAACCCATGGAAGCGGTAAGAGAAATCCGGCGCTGTGTGGAGGAGCTGGGCTTTAAGGCGATTCGCATTTTGCCGTGGCTGTGGTCTCTGCCACCCACCGACAGGCGTTTTTACCCGGTTTATGTGGCGTGTTGTGAGATGGGTGTGCCGTTCTGTACCCAAATTGGTCATACCGGACCGCTAATGCCGTCGGAAGTGGGCAGGCCTATCTATCTCGATCAGGTGGCACTGGAGTTCCCGGAACTGACCATCGTCGGGGGGCACATTGGTTACCCGTGGACCGATGAGGCGATCGCGGTGGCGACCAAACACCGCAATGTGTATATCGACACCTCAGCGTACACTGTGGACCGCTATCCGCCTCAATTGGTGGACTACCTCAAGCACCATGGCAGTCAAAAGTTGCTGTTTGGTAGCAACTACCCGATGATAACTCCGGCTAAAGCACTGGCCGGTCTGGATTCGCTAGGCCTTGATGACACGGTGCGGAGGTGCTTTTTAGAGGATAACGCCCGGCGGGTGTATAGGTTGTAGCGCTGCGTTCAGGACGGCATCTCTCCCCAGAAAACACTGAGAACGGATAACGCCGCTGCCGGCGCCGTTTCTGTGCGCAACACTCGTGGCCCAAGCTGCAACAGCTGAAAGCCTTTTGCGCTTGCCACATCAAACTCCTGGTCGGTCAATCCGCCCTCGGGGCCAATGAGTAGTGCCGCATCCCGGGGAGCACCCTGGTTCACGGCTGAGGCAGAGACGCCGGTATCCTCTGTGCAGTGAAGCACCCACTTTTGCTCTGCTAATACGCTCTCTACCCAGAACGCCAGAGCTTGAGGTGGTGTTATCGAGGGCACTTTGACCCGGCCACACTGTTCGCAGGCACTGATGGCAATCTGTTGCCAGTGCGCGACCCGTTTTTCCATACGGTCCGGGGGAATGCCAAAGTCAACGCGCTCGCTATGGAGCGGTGCGATGGCACTCACGCCCAACTCGGTTGCTTTTTGAATTGCCCAATCAAATCGGTCGCCTCTGCTCAGACACAAGCCCAGTGTGGTGTGCACCAGCGACTCTGTGTCGGGTGAGGCGGCGGCGCCAATATCGACGGTGATCTCGCCTTTGCTGACAGTGAGCACCTGAGCTGCGAACTCCTGCCCATCGCCATTGAACAAAGCGATATGGTCGCCAGCCCGGGCTCTGAGTGCCCGGCCAAGATGCTGGGCGGCGTTACCCTTCAGGACCACTTGATCACCGGGCGTCAGCGGATGGTCTGTGAATAGTCGGGGGTTACGCACGCTTATATCTCAGGCCAAGGTGCCAGTGTACGCTGATTCACGAGGGAGCTTGAGGCGCCTTGTTTTCAGCGCCTCTTCACCGATTAGGCTGGGTAACGCGTCGTCGCAACGGGCCACTGCAAGCAGTACGCGACCTGCTCAGTACTTGTAGCTATCGGTTTTGAAAGGACCGTCCACGCCCACGCCAATATAGTCGGCCTGCTTAGCGGTCAGCTTGGTCATGACGCCACCAAAACCTTGCACCATAAAGGCTGCAACCTGCTCGTCGAGCTGCTTCGGCAGGACTTCAACACTGATGGCATCTTGTCGGGCATCTCCAGACAGATCCGCGAACCGCTTTTCGTACAAATGGATTTGCGCGAGTACCTGATTGGCGAAAGAGCCATCCATGATGCGGGAAGGGTGCCCGGTCGCATTGCCCAGATTCACCAGGCGGCCCTCGGAGAGCAGCAGCAGGTGGTCGTTGGATGAGGCGTCGCGCACGACTCTGTGTACTTGAGGTTTGATCTCTTCCCACTGCCATACGTCTCGCATGTAGGCGGTGTCGATCTCGTTGTCGAAGTGACCAATATTGCAGACCACGGCGCCGGATTTCAGCGCGCGCAACATCGCAGAGGTGCACACGTTGAAGTTACCCGTCGCGGTCACCAGCATGTCGGTGGCGCCCAACAGGTCAGTGTTGATGCAGCTGTCAGAGCCGTCGTCGACGCCATCAATGAAGGGCGATACCACCTCGAAACCGTCCATACAGGCCTGCATGGCACAAATGGGATCACATTCGGTGACCCGCACAATCATGCCCTCCTGGCGCAGAGACTGGGCCGAGCCTTTGCCCACATCGCCATAGCCGATGACCAGCGCTCGCTTGCCCGCCAACAGATGGTCGAGGCCACGTTTGATCGCGTCGTTCAGGCTGTGTCGGCAGCCGTACTTGTTGTCGTTTTTTGATTTGGTGACCGCGTCGTTGACGTTGATCGCCGGGACTTTGAGTTCTCCGTTGGCCAACATCTCATAGAGTCGATGTACGCCGGTGGTAGTTTCTTCGGTAATGCCGTGGATGCGCTCGAGCATCTGCGGGTACTGCTCGTGGAGCATGGCAGTCAGATCGCCGCCATCATCCAGCACCATGTTGGCATCCCAGGGCTTGCCGTCCTCGAGGATGGTTTGCTCGATACACCACTCATACTCCTCTTCCGTCTCGCCTTTCCAGGCAAAAACGGGGATGCCAGCTGCAGCGATGGCCGCCGCAGCGTGATCTTGCGTGGAAAAAATATTGCATGATGACCAGCGGACTTCAGCACCCAATGCCACTAACGTCTCGATCAGCACGCCGGTCTGGATCGTCATGTGGATGCAGCCCAGTATCTTCGCGCCAGCAAGCGGCTGTGCGTTGCGGTAGTGCTCCCGTAGCGCCATCAGAGCGGGCATTTCGCTCTCGGCGATCTCCAGTTCTCTGCGACCCCAATCGGCGAGATGAATGTCTGCGACTTTGTAGTCGGCGAAAACGCTTTGCTCAACAGCAGTGTTCATAATGATTTCTCTCAGGGTTCGAGGGTTAAAGGCCGGCGGCCGAGCACAACGCATCTGCTTTGTCCGTGCGCTCCCAGGTAAAGCTGTCGCCCGATCGGCCAAAGTGGCCGTATGCCGCGGTATTACGGTAAATGGGGCGCTTCAGATCGAGCATATTGATAAGACCTTTTGGTCGCAGATCAAAGTGCTCGCGGATTAACGCCACGATGGCATCGTCGGCCAGTGTGGCGGTGCCAAAGGTGTTGACGGAGATCGAAGTAGGCTCGGCGACACCAATGGCGTAAGATACTTGTACTTCGCAGCGCCGCGCCAAACCCGCGGCAACAATGTTCTTCGCGACATAGCGACCTGCATAGGCCGCGGAGCGATCCACCTTGGAGGGGTCCTTGCCCGAGAAGGCACCGCCGCCGTGCCGGGCCATGCCGCCGTAGGTGTCGACGATGATCTTGCGTCCCGTGAGGCCGCAGTCCCCCTGCGGACCACCGATGACAAAATTATCTGTTGGGTTGATATGGAAGAGCGTGTCGGCGTGTAGCCATTCGGCCGGTAGGGTGGGTTCAATAATTTCTCGGCGCACCGCCTCGCGGAGGTCTTCTTGTGCAATATCGGGGTCGTGCTGCGTGGAGAGCACTACGGCCTCAACGCGCTCGGGCTTGCCATCTGCGCCGTAGCGCATGGTGAGCTGACTCTTAGCATCGGGCCGCAGCCAGGGCAGCGCGCCCGATTTGCGTAACTCGGCCTGCCGTTCCACCAACCTGTGCGAGTAGTGAATCGGCGCCGGCATCAGCACGTCAGTCTCATCCGAGGCAAAACCGAACATAAGGCCCTGATCCCCCGCGCCCTGATTAGCTTCATCCGCCTCATGGGTGCCCAGTGCGATGTCGGCCGACTGCTGACCGATGGCATTGATTACGGCGCAGGTATTGCCATCGAAGCACACGTCGGAAGAGTCAAAGCCAATATCGAGCACGGTTTGGCGAATAACCTCCTCGAGCTCCCCGGGGGTCACGTTACCCGCCGTTGTAACTTCTCCTGCCACCACCACCATGCCGGTTTTGACAAGCGTCTCAACGGCTACCCGCGCATCGGGGTCTTCGGTCAGATAGGTATCCAGAATGGCATCGGAAATCTGATCCGACATTTTGTCGGGGTGGCCTTCGGATACGGATTCCGAAGTGAAAACTGAATAGTCGCTCATGGCAAAATTTCCTGAGAATGTTCAGCAATGTTTGAAATGCTGTACTTGAATTTGAAAACCGTTTCGCTGTGCGAAGAAGAGCTCGGCGCAGTGTTTTAACCCTGCCGCGCTTGCCCAGGCACGCAAATCTTCTGGCGAGAAGCCGAGCCAGAGATCACCGCAATGCTCGCGCGCCCAAGCCTGATCGTGGGGGCAGAGTTCGCTGACAATTAAGTTTCCCCCTGGTCGAAGTAACAGTGCCGTATCGCGCACCAGCGCCGCGGGCTCGACAACGTGATGCAGCACCATGTTGACCACAGCAGCCGCGAAGGTCCCGCGCTGCTCGATCAGTGTTTTAGGCTCACCGAGGTGGTACTCGATGTTAGAGAGCAGTTGGGTATTGTGCTGCGCCGCATGGAGCATCTCCTCTGAATTATCGAGTGCAAACACCGTGGCGGAGCGCTTGGCGAGATCGCCTAGCAAGGCGCCGTCGCCAGGTCCTACCTCGATGACTGCGCTCTGCTCAAAGTTGCCAATGCGATCCAACAGGTGAAGCGTGGCCCGACTGTAGTCTTCCCATGACGCAATGGATTCCTGTTGTTTGCGGATTTCTTTGCCACGGTCGCGGAAGAATGCCGCAGAGTGTCCTTCCCTGAGGCGCTGAACCGCCTGCAGGCCGGCTACGAGATCGGCCGGCACGGATTCCTCGTCAATCTCGTCCAGAATCTGCTGCCGCAGTATCTGGTGTCTGCCCTCAGGCAGCTGCCGTCGGTAAAACGTGGCCGTGCCCTCGCGTCGCCGGGCCAGGAATCCGGCGTCGGTCAGAATCTTGAGGTGGTGGCTGAGCGCACTTTGGCGCACAGAGAATGCGGCGCAGAGTTCTGAAACACTGAACGAGTCAGCCCTCATCACTCTTAGCACATGCATTCTCATCGGGTGCGCCAGTGCACTGAAAAGGACATTCAGTGACTCGGCGTTCTTGTCGCTGACAGCGTCAGGCGCGTGCTGGGGGTCCAGCGCAATCAATTGGGCGTTCTGAGGCATGGCGAGAAGGCTAACACCTTCAGATTCATTCATCAAAAATTATTGATGAAAGACCGCCCGGCGAGCTGGGCTCAGGCAAAGGGGTGCTGCTCTACCCCCATAGCTTATGAGCTACTGCATTTAAGGAGTCCCCCGAAAGTTCGAAACAGATAAAGGGCTTCCAATGGCCCCGTTATCGAAAAGCCGTCCTGCCCGCAGGCATCGGAGATATACTCGTCACTGTTAGACGGTCGGTGCTTTAGGAGTTTGGGTGGATCAACAATTACTTAAAGAAAAGGTCGCTGAGGCCGCTTTTGAGCGCGTCGCCGCGGAACATAGTGACAGGCTTCTGCTCGGCATTGGAACGGGCACGACAGCAGAGTGCTTTATACGTTTGTTGCCGCAACTCAAGTTCCGCATCGAGGCCACTGTGGCCAGCTCGGAGCGTTCAGCGTCACTGCTGTCGGAACTGGGCCTGCCGGTTGTCGATCTAAACAGTGTCGGTCCCTTGGATGTCTACATCGACGGCGCCGACGAGGCCGATTCTCAGTTGCATCTCATCAAAGGTGGCGGCGCAGCGTTGACTAGGGAAAAGATTGTTGCCGCTGCCTCAAGGCAATTTATCTGCATCGCCGATGTGAGCAAGCGTGTGGCGGTATTGGGCGCTTTTCCTCTACCGGTAGAGGTTATTCCGATGGCGCGCAGTCACGTCGCGCGCGAGCTGCATGCGCTGGGAGGTCAGCCGGTATGGCGCGAGGGGGTGATTACGGATAATCAGAATCTGATACTGGATGTCCATGGTATGGCAATCGAAAATGCCTTGGAGATGGAAGCCTGCATCAATCAAATCACTGGCGTCGTGTGCAATGGGCTTTTCGCTGCAAGGCCGGCAGACATTTTATTACTGGGTGCGCCCTCTGGTGTAGAGGTAGTGCTGCCTCCACCGCAATAGCCGGTGCGAGACGCCGCGCCGGCATGTGCGTGGGGCGCTGACCAACTCGTGCTCGCCAATCAAGGAACCTAAAAATGAGACGTCAAAACTATATTTACCGCCTGTGTCACCTGTTGCTCGCGCTGGTGATCGTCCAACAGGGGTTTTCTGAGGAGCGCAACGGTGCTGTCTTTAGCGCCATAGAGCGAGAAATGTCGGCAAAAGAGCGTCGCGCAACCGGGATCGACTCGTTATCGACCACTGAGCTCGACGCACTCAATCAATGGTTAATAGATCGCTTTGATCAGGTTCAGGAGACCGTAAGCGCCGAGGTTAGGGAAGAAGTCCGGGAAGAAGTCCTGGGGAAGGTGCGTGAAGCCGATGCGGCAGAGCGCGAGGCGGAAATTGAGCGTCGCGTCGCCATCAAGGTTGAGGCAGCCAAGCAGGGGATTGCCGAAGCGCCCCCTCAGTCCGCGGTCGGGGAGCCCTTTGAAGCCATGATTAAGGGTCGGTTTTCCGGTTGGTCCGGTAATACGGTTTTTGCACTCGATAACGGGCAAGTTTGGAAACAGCGTGCTGGAAATGTTTATAGGCATAAGGGCAGTGATTACAGAGTGCGATTAGCACGAAACTGGTTCGGCGGATGGGAGATGACTATGGTCACCTCTGGAAAAACGGTTTTGGTCACCAGGGTGAAGTAGCTTACATAGAGATTCCCAACTGCTCGGAGCTTCCCACTGAATTTATGACTGGGACGGGTACTAGCCCCAGTTGGGGGGCATCAATGCATAGCGGATTAATTCTTGGGTACTATGTCAAAAGCGACACTGAGGCGGTGTTGTGACGATGAGAAAGGTATTGTCCCGTGCCACATGTAAGATGGAAACAAAACCATTTTCCCTACTTCGGGACGAATAGTACGCCTAGCTGAAAGGCTTAATCCAAATTCAGCGTCTGGTGCTCCAAATTGAATGTATCCTGATTCATCTTTTGGTTTGTTTAACTCCTCAGGCAACGCAATATAAAGTGCTGAGCTAATCCACCCCATAGGATGCACGTGATTGGAATGAAACCCTTGCGAACGCAGTCGTACTGACCAGGCACCCGAGAAAAGAAGCTGATCGGCCATTGCTATGCGTTTGTGGCGTCGCCAGAATGGATGCCCCTCTTCTTTGGGGAAGCCTCTAATTACGTCTGCGACTGCTACCTTAATTTGCTGTTCTAACCCCTTTACGATTTTGTCTTTAAATCGAAACAAATGCCCATTTGTTTGAGTGCCGCCGACGACACTTTGATCTATGGGGTGGCTCCTGGCGTGATGAAGCCTCTCAAGCCAAGACTGGAGTTGAGCAAAGTAAGTTACGGTGTCTGAAAATTCCTTAGGCACCGGAACCTCCAGCGAGAAAATCATTTTTGAATAGTCCGTGAGCCAGTGCTCCCGATCGTCACCCAACACCCTGAGGGCAGAACCCCAGTGTGCAAGTGCCAACTGGTTCGTGGGATCAATACTGAGAAGGCTTGAAAGAATCCTCTCCGCTCTTTCGGGGTCGCCCGCTGACATTAGTTGGATGGCGAAGTCCAATTTTGGCGAAAGCTCCGTCGGATACTGTACCAATAGGGTCTCGAAATCGCGGATCATGGCGTCCTTGAAGCCTTGTCTCGCCAGATTGATAGCGCGCAGTGAGAGTAATTTAGGAGTTTTCGGGCATTGAGAGCTGAATGCTTTTTGCAAGGTAACACTCACATCCTCAAATCGTCGAAGATGTTCCAATAAATCAATCGCGGTTTCCCATAGAGCTGAGCTGGTCGACTCTTTTTCCGCTGCATCTAAAAGGTTTGCAACCGGGTCTCCCTGTGATTCCGATTCAAAATGTAAGCGTGCCGCGGTCCTGTGGAGTTGCGCATCAGTTGGAAAGCGCTTAAGGCCTCGACGCGCAGCCGAGACGGCTTTTTTTGGTTCTCCATCCTCGAGCAGTGACTCGGCCTCATTGCGGTATAAGTCGGCACCGCGATAGCCCAGTTCCTCAGCGCGACGATAGCAAACTGCAGCCACCCTAAACTCGCAGTTTTCTCTTTTTAACTGCGCCAGTGAGTATTGTAGAAGTGGAGAATTTGGCAGCTGGACTAGACCTTGCTCGATCATTTCAATGGCGGCGTCAGTGTTTTCATCGCGCTGCAAGGCCGCAGCAGCCAATTCCCAGCTAGATTCTTGTTCTGGCGCTAGCGTAAGGAGTGCCTGTGTTGATTTGCGAGCATCCGCAAGTGAACCCGATTTAAGCTGCGAAAAAGCCAGCGACTGCCAGCTGGATGCTATTTCTGGTCGCAGTTTCACCGCGTGCTCCAACAGGGCGATAGATTCTTGGGGCTTGCCAGTTTCGCGCAAAAACGCGCCGTATGCTGTCAGTAAATCCAGGCGGTCAGGGGTAACTCTGAGGGCCGCGGCAAAAGCACTTGCGGTGCCGGCGAGGTCACCTAGCTGAGATGCAGAAAGCCCTAGCATGAACAATGCATCCGGCTCTCGAGGATCTGTTTCTAATATGGAAGTGCAAATTTGCTCGCAGTCCGCAAAACGCTTTTGTTGAAAAGCCAGCTTGGCTAGATCGATATTCTGAACAGGCGTTTTAGGCATTGAGCGGTCCGAACGCACCGAAAACGCAGCATAATATAAGATTAGCTGGGACACCGTAGCGAGTTGGCGACGAAGTGCTTACCAGAGTATCACTCTCGAAAAGGAGCCATCTCGCACTTTGGGCATTGGACATTACCCAACTGAAGCACTTTTGCTGGTGGCGACTTCGAAAAAATTCCGCATCAAATGTGTAAATAATCCACATTTTCACTGGAACCAATGTCACACTAATGCCAGAGTCTAATAACCTAATGGCGGGTACGTTTCCTGCCCGCTAAAGTCACTCGAAATACTTACAAAGTCAGGATTTGCAGATGAAAAATTTCAGTAGGCGATATCTTAACGTGGCAGTGGCAGCAGCAGTTGCCGCCGCACTACCTCCCCTCGCAGGCGCCCAGGAGGATGTTTCGACCCTTGAAGAGTTAGTTGTCACTGGGTCACGACTGACAAAGTCCAATGTGACTTCGTCAGTGCCGCTGGTACAAATCGGAGCGGAGGAGATCAATAGTAGAGGCGTGACCCGTATTGAGGACGTCGTTAACATTTTGCCAAATGTATATGTTGATCAAACAGCGGAAGTTGCGAATGGTTATGCCGGAACCTCTACTTTGAATCTTAGAGGGTTGGGGGCCGAGCGAACCCTTGTTTTGATTGATGGAAAACGTCTCCCGTTTGGCAGCCCCTTTAATTCAGCAGCTAACGTTGACATGGTCCCCGCAAGACTTGTGGAGCGTGTCGATGTTGTCACCTCTGGCGCGTCAGCTGTTTACGGCTCAGACGCTGTTGCGGGGGTCATCAATTTTATCACCAAACGTGACTTCGAAGGTTTCGAGCTCGACTATCAGTACAGCACCAACTACAACGAAAACGATAACGGTTATATGGCTCAGCGACTTGCTGACTCGGACTTCTTTAACCCGGGCAGTGTTACCACTGGCGCAGCTGACAATTTGTCTGTGGTGATGGGGGTCAATAGCTCAGATGGCAATGGCAACATTACTATTTTCGGTTCATATGAAGATATGGAAGAAATGCTCGGGGATGATCGGGACACTGGAGCTTGCACACTTTTCGGAAATGCCGCCCCTTTTTGTGGGGGATCATCGAATTTCCGCAAGTTCAATGGGACAATAGGAAATGGGGTATCGGGAACTGTTTTCCAGGAGCTTGACGGGACACTCACTCCTTTCGCGGGGCGCTCGGACCAATACTATAACTATGGCGCAAGGAATCACTACCAGCGTCCCGTTGAGCGCTGGAACTTGGGCGCAAGCGGCTATTACCAAGTGACGGAGGACGTTGAGGCCTATTTCGATAGTAATTACCTGAACATGAGGACCGTTGCTCAGATCGCTGAGTCAGCTTCCTTCAACCGAGCGTTCAAGACCAATTGTGATAATCCTCTGCTCCAAGCAGGCCGCGGGCCTGACGGTGCAGGTGCGGTTTCCTTCGCTGATTTTACAGGTAATTTCGACGATGACGGCAATTTCGTTAGCTGTAATGAATTGCTCGCGGCGGGCCAGGCACCGGACGTTCAATTTATTAATTCACACCGAAACATCGAGGGTGGGCCGCGCCGGAGCACCCATGAGAACAGCTCTTGGCGGGCACTTGCTGGTGTGCGAGGGGATTTCAACGAGAATTTCTCGTTCGACATATTTGCACAGTTCTCAGGGGCAGAAGCCACGCGAATATCTCAAAACGACCTTAACTTCAAACGTGTACAGCAGGCGCTTTACATCGTAGACGATGGCAGTGGTAATGCAGTGTGTCGCGACCCGAGTGGTGGCTGTGTTCCGTGGAATATTTTTGAGCGCGGGGCAGACGGAAGCACCGGTGTGACTCAAGAAGCGGCAGCTTTCATTTCCGGGGTGGGCATCGTCACTGGAGAAACGGAGCAGTTATTATTTGGCGGCACAGTTGAAGGGGATCTCACAAGTTTTGGGATTAAGAGCCCACTAGCCGATTCTGGACTTACCGGTTTGGTCGGTTACGAGTTCCGGGAGGACAAGCTGTCCCGCTTAGCAGACGACATTTCCAAAATCTCTGGCGGTCAAGGTCTGACTGGCACTGGCGGGGCGACCTTGCCCATTGCCGGCGAGCTTGAAGTTGAGGAGATCTTTGTTGAGGCCTCTATGCCGATTATAACGGGAGCGCAGTTCGCAGAGGAGCTGGGTGTCTCTGCTGGTTTCCGCTACTCCGATTACACCACGGAAGGCAATGGGGTAAAAAATACATTCGACGCGGAGACCTGGTTCGTGGGAGTAAGCTGGGCGCCAACTTCAGACATTCGTTTCAGACTGAACCAGTCACGGGCCATCAGAGCGCCGAACGTTTTTGATCTTTATGTTGGTATCAATACCGGCTTAGTTGACTTAGCTCTTTTGGAAAACGGCACCAACGATCCATGTGAAACTCCTCTAGATGGTGGCCCGCCACTTGCCAGTCAAGAGGCGTGTGCTAGGACTGGTCTCTCAGCAGCACTCTATAACGCAGGCGTCGAACCAGCAGCTGCCGGTCAGTACAACACTATCACTGGCGGCAACACCCAATTGGGTGCTGAAACAAGCGACACTACGACCTTTGGTGTTGTAATCACACCGAGCATCATCGAGGGGTTGACCGTTGCGATCGATTACTTTGACATCGAGGTGGAGGACGCTATTGGCACCATCCCTGCGCAATCTTCTTTGGACGGCTGTATAGCCGGTGGCGCGGGATCTGATACATTTTGTGCCGCTCTCAACCGTGATGCGGCGGGAACGCTTCATTTGCTAGCCACAGCGCCCGACGGACGACCAGCGGGCATCAGCACGCAGAACGAGAATATCGCAGCGTTGAAGACCACTGGAGTGGACGTAAACGTCACCTACTCCGTTGATTTGGGCGACATGGGAATGTTGAACTTTGACTATGCGTCTACTTTCCTCGACGAAAACTCTACCACTCCATTCGCGGGTGCGGCCCTCGTAGAATGCGCAGATCTGTACGCCGGTCAATGCGGTCTTCCTGGACCTGATTACCAACACCGCCTCTTGGCAACATGGATGACTCCGTACGACCTAGTGGTGAGTATGACCTGGCGTCACCTGGGAGAAACAATGCTCGATGGTCTTGACACCGCCGCTGCATCACAGCGTGAGGAGTACCTCAGCGATTACATGGAAGAGCAGAATTACCTGGACGTCGCCGTTGTGTATGACTGGAGTGAGAACATCGTTCTCCGTGCTGGTGCGAACAACATTCTTGGTGACGACGCTCCAGTGACAACTAATGCTGGCACCGGGACGGGCAACAATAACACCTATCCTGGGCTCTTTGATGTAAGCACTTATCTGTTCGCGGGAATCACTGTTAGATTCTAAATTCTCCAGCAGTTATTAGTAAACAAGGGGGCTAGCGCCCCCTTTTTTTTAGCATTGGTAAGGCCTGAAGAGTTGATCATGAACAGTGAGAACATAACATTAGATGAGGGGCAGAAGTGGTTGAGGGAGGCCATTGAGGCCTTGCACTCCAAAAATTCTGGTGGCTCACGCACTGCTGCATTAAAAGCGATCGAAATGGGTGAGGATGGCGCTGCTGTTTGGGGTGTTTTGGCACTTGCCTGTAGAGACCAAGGCGACTTTGATATGGCTCAAAAAGCCGCGGATCGATCTATAGAGCTCGAACCTCGCAATGTCCGAGCACATATCGTCAAAGCAGACGCTTTTTATGCAGAGAGCAACGTTCGGGCGGCAGCGGCATTTTATCGACACGCTTTAGCGATGAGTGCACCCCAGCCTGGTATGCCGGAAGAGCTGCGTTTTGACCTCGAGCGGGCAAAGATAAGATCCGGCGAGTTAAGAGATAGTTTTGGAGCGCATCTGTCTCTAGCCCTAGGCGATTTGCTTAGTGACCAAGCTTGTACCCCGCGCATGCAAGAAGCCCTAGATCTACTGTTGGGAAATAAGAGGGTCTTTTACTCAGAGCCACGGCACTTTATGTTTCCTCGACTCCCCTCATACGACTTTTTTCCGTCAGACCAGTTGCCATGGCTGAAACAGCTGGGTAGCAAAACGAGTCACATTACAGCAGAGCTCGAGGCTTTGTTAAAAAGTGGCTCAGCGTTCCTCCCATACGTGGAGGCTAATTCTGATCGCCCTACTTTTGACGCACACGGAATGGAGGGCAATGCTGATTGGGGTGCGCTATACCTATGGCAGAACGGCGAGCCCGTTTTAGAGAATCAGGAGGCTTGCCCCATTACCACCGAAGCAATCTCTAGTCTGCCACTGGTTTTTTCGGGCCGGCGCTGCCCTAACGTTCTGTTTTCTCGATTGAAAGCAGGAGCATCAATCCCGCCCCATAACGGAATGATAAATACACGATTAATAGGACATTTACCCTTGGTAGTACCCGACCGATGCGGCTTTAGAGTTGGAAGCGAGGTTCGCGAGTGGGTGTTGGGAGAACCCTTCCTATTTGACGATACTGTTGAGCATGAGGCTTGGAACAAGTCTGATCAGGATAGGGTTATTTTGATTTTCGAGGTTTGGAGGCCTGAACTCACAAAAATAGAAAAGGCTTTTGTGACCCGCATGCTTGAGGCTGTAGACACCTATTGAAGGGCACGAGCGCCGTAGAAGAGTTCTGAATTAGTCTCGGAAGAATAATCCACGCAGGCCTTGTTCAGGTTTGCTCGCAACCTCGTCTTCACGGACAATCCCGTGTCTTGCTTTATTGGAGTTTGCATGACGTCACAAACTGAATTGGCAAACGCCATTCGCGTACTCGCTATGGATGCCGTCCAGGCAGCGAAATCTGGTCACCCCGGTGCGCCGATGGGGATGGCGGATATTGCAGAGGTCCTCTGGAATCGTCTAATGAGACACAATCCGGCGAATCCGGATTGGCCCAATCGCGACCGGTTCGTGCTGTCCAATGGCCACGGCTCAATGCTGATCTACGCCCTCTTGCACCTCACAGGGTATGAACTTTCCATTGAAGACTTGAAGCAGTTCCGGCAGCTCCATAGCAAGACGCCCGGCCACCCGGAATATGGCTATACCCCTGGCGTCGAGACGACGACCGGGCCGCTGGGGCAGGGCATCGCGAATGCCGTCGGGATGGCGCTGGCAGAGAAAACCCTCGCTGCCCAATTCAACCGCGACGGCCACACTATCGTCGACCACCATACATGGGTCTTTTTGGGCGACGGCTGTCTGATGGAGGGCGTATCCCACGAGGCCTGCTCTTTGGCCGGCACGCTCCGGTTGGGCAAACTGATTGCGGTCTATGACGACAACGGAATATCAATCGACGGCGAGGTTGAGGGGTGGTTCACCGACGATACACCAAAGCGTTTCGAGTCCTACGGCTGGCATGTGATACCTGCCCTTGACGGCCACGACCCGGCAGCCGTCGAGGCGGCACTGCTGGCCGCAAAGGCCGAGACAGAACGACCCACGCTGGTGTGTTGTAAAACCGTGATCGGCAAAGGTAGCCCAAATAAACAGGGCACCGAGAGCTGCCATGGTGCCGCACTGGGCGAGGACGAAATAGCGCTCACTCGCGAGGCGCTGGGCTGGCACCATGATCCCTTCGTGATTCCCGATGAGGTGCGAGAAGCCTGGGATCGACGGCCCGCGGGTGCGGAGATGGAAGCCGAGTGGCAGCAGGGCTTTGATGCTTATCGCGAGGCCCACCCCGACTTGGCAGATGAGTTCCTGAGACGACTCCGCGGTGAGTTACCCGCCGATTTCTCGGATCAGGCAGACGCCTATATTGCGGATTGTGTGGCCGCGGCAAACGATGTGGCCTCGCGCAAGGCGTCTCAGCAGTCGCTCAATGCGCTGGGCCCTCACCTACCTGAATTGCTGGGAGGATCTGCTGACCTGGCGGGCTCTAACCTCACCCTGTGGTCCGGTGCTCAAGGGGTTTCGGCGGCGAGCGCTGAAGGCAATTACGTTTACTTCGGTGTGCGAGAGTTTGCCATGGCGGCGATCATGAACGGGGTGGCTTTGCACGGCGGGTTCATTCCGTATGGCGCCACCTTCCTCATTTTCATGGAGTACGCGCGCAATGCGGTGCGCATGTCGGCGTTAATGGGCCAGCGGGTGCTGTATGTCTTCACTCACGACTCGATTGGTCTGGGAGAGGACGGCCCGACGCACCAGCCGGTGGAGCAGCTGACAGCGCTGCGCGCCACGCCCAATCTGCAGACCTGGCGGCCCTGTGATGCTGTGGAGTCGGCGATCGCCTGGAAGCAGGCGTTGCTTCGCGATAAGGGTCCCACGGCCATGATTTTCTCCCGCCAAACCTTGCCTCATCAGGTTGGAGCTGCGGAGCAGATAGAGGGCGTTCATCGCGGTGGCTATGTATTGATGCGCGAGCAGGGCGGCCTCGACGCCATTGTCATTGCGACTGGCTCCGAGGTGGCCTTGGCAGTCGAGGCCGCTGGACGCCTCACCGAGGCAGGCAAGGGCGTCCGAGTCGTTTCCATGCCGTGCGCCGAGGTCTTCGAAGCACAGGGGGCGGGTTATCGTGAGGCCGTACTGCCCAGCGATGTGCTCGCCCGGGTTGCGGTAGAAGCGGGCCATACCGACTTTTGGTACAAGTATGTGGGTCTCGACGGCCGTGTGGTGGGGATGTCCTCCTTCGGTGAATCCGCACCCGCCGAGGCACTTTTTCAGCACTTCGGCCTGACGGCGGACAACGTGGTGGCCGCGGTCGAGGACGTGATACTCGATTGACCATGCGTTTTGCGATCAATGGCTTTGGGCGGGTCGGGCGAACGCTCCTTAGGGTCTACCACTCACGGGACGATGCGCGTGCGCGTCTGGAGCTGGCGGCCATCAACGAGATCGCCGATGCAGACACGGTGGTTCACCTGGCGCGTTACGACTCCAACTATGGCCGCTACCCGGGACGCATCGCCCGCTCCGGGGAGCTGTTGGCGATTGATCAGTCGCTGGTGCCGTTGAGCCATTTGCCGGAGGTGTCGGCGCTGCCCTGGCGGTCACTCGACATTGATCTGGTCTTTGAGTGCACCGGCGCGTTTACCGACCGCGCTACCGCCGAGCAACACCTGCATGCGGGCGCTGGAAGGGTGCTGTTTTCGCACCCCGCCGAATCGGATGTCGATGCCACGATTGTCTTTGGCGTAAACGACCAAGACCTTACCGCTGAGATGGACGTTGTTTCGGCGGCATCTTGTACCACCAATGCGGTGGTGCCCGTGTTGTCGACCTTGTCTCGGGCATTTGACATTGAAGCGGCCACCATAACCACCATTCACTCGCTGATGAACGACCAGCCGGTGTTAGATGCCTATCACCACACGGATTTGCGTAAGACCCGCGCGTCCTCCCAATCGATTATTCCTGTCGATACGGGGCTGGCGGTCGGTATCGAGCGCATACTGCCAACGCTGGCAGGCAAGCTGTCCGCCCACGCGCTCAGGGTCCCCACGACCAAGGTGTCGGCGATCGAGTTAACTGTGGCGACAGAGCGCGCCTGTGACAGTGAGAGCATCAATGCCGCACTCCGGGATGCGGCAGAGGGCAGCCTGGCGGGTGTATTGGACTATTCCCTCGAGCCACTGGCTTCCTGTGACTTCGCCGGCGAAGCGGCATCGGCGATCGTGGATGCCCAGCAGACACAGGTGGCGGCAGGCCGACTCGCGAAAATCTTGATCTGGTTCGACAACGAGTGGGCCTATGCTAGTCGTATGATCGATGTGGCACTGGCATGGGAGCAGCTCGTCAGCGCTCCCCGGCCCGCGGCGGCGGAGGGGTCACCGTGAGATTGATGAGCGAGCTCGATCTCTCCGGTCGCCGCGTGCTGATCCGGGAGGATTTGAACGTGCCGCTGCGAGACGGCGAGATCACTAACGACACGAGATTGCGCGCAGCAGCGCCCTCGATACTGGCGGCGCTTGAGCAAGGTGCCGCGGTCATCGTGATGTCACATCTTGGCCGGCCGACTGAGGGGGAATGGAGCGAGGAGGCGTCCATGGCGCCTATTGCCCGCCGACTGGCTGAGCTCCTGGAGCGAGATGTGTTGCTGGCGAAGGAGTGGCGACAGGTCGCACCGCTGCCTGGCGATGTCGTGTTGCTCGAGAATGTGCGTTTCAATATCGGCGAGGCGGCAGACGATGCGTCTCTGTCTGCCGATTACGCGTCGCTATGTGACGTGTTTGTGATGGATGCCTTTGGTACCGCGCATCGGGCGCAGGCCTCAACCCACGGCGTGGTGCACAGCGCGCCAGTGGCGTGCGCGGGGCCCCTACTCCACGCTGAACTCACGGCGCTGGAGCGCGCTTTGACCGGGGCGCGAAAACCGATGCTCGCGGTGGTTGGCGGCTCCAAGGTATCGACCAAGCTGGAAGTGCTGGATCAGCTCTCCGAGCAGTGTGACAGTCTGGTTGTGGGGGGCGGTATCGCCAACACCTTCCTCGCCGCCGCCGGATACCCAGTGGGCCAGTCGTTGTGTGAGTGGGATCTGATTGAGACGGCCCGGCGGCTCATGGATCAAGTGGACATTCCCCTACCCCTCGACGTGGTGGTGGCGCCGGGCATCGACGAGGGTCACCGCGCTCAGGTGAAGCTCGCCGCCGAGGTAATGGAGCAGGACATGATCCTGGATGTGGGCCCGGAGACGGCCGCAGGCATCGCAGAACGCATTCAGCAAGCGGCAACGATTTTATGGAACGGCCCGCTCGGTGTCTTTGAGCAGGAGGCCTTTGCCAACGGCACGCAGGTGCTGGCAGAAGCTATCGCATCGAGCGATGCTTTCTCTCTGGCGGGCGGCGGCGATACGCTGGCGGCTATCGATCAGTTTGGCGTGGCCGGCGCGGTATCCTATATCTCTACTGGCGGCGGCGCTTTCCTGGAGTATGTTGAGGGCAAGGAACTACCGGCGGTCGCGGCATTGAAAGCTCGCGCCACTTAAAACAGAAGAGGAACCACACATGGCACTGATCAGCTTGAGGCAATTATTGGACCATGCCGCCGAGCACGGTTACGGCGTGCCGGCATTCAATGTCAACAATCTTGAGCAGACGCGCGCCATCATGGAGGCGGCGGATCAGACCGACTCGCCGGTGATCATGCAGGCGAGTGCCGGCGCAAGAAAGTACGCGGGAGCGCCTTTCCTCCGCGCACTGATGGAGGCGGCCATGACCGAGTTTCCCCATGTCCCGGTGGTGGTGCATCAGGACCATGGCACCTCGCCTGGTGTCTGCCAGCGCTCCATTCAGCTCGGGTTTAGCTCCGTCATGATGGATGGTTCTTTGGGTGAGGACGGTAAAACCCCCATGGATTACGACTACAACGCCGGCGTGACCCGCCGGGTCGTGGACATGGCGCATGCCTGCGGTGTGTCGGTTGAGGGAGAGATTGGCTGTCTCGGTTCACTGGAAACCGGAGAGGCGGGTGAAGAAGACGGTATTGGCGCTGCGGGCAAGCTCAGTCACGACCAGCTGCTGACCGACCCGGAAGAGGCAGCACAGTTTGTTGCAGACACTGACGTAGATGCCTTGGCGATTGCCTGCGGCACGAGTCACGGTGCCTACAAGTTCACCCGCCCCCCCACAGGCGATATTCTGGCGATGGATCGCATCAAGGCGATTCACTCTCGCATCCCCAATACGCATCTCGTGATGCACGGCTCGTCGGCTGTACCCCAGGACTGGTTGGCGGTGATCAATGAATTCGGAGGCGAGATTCCCGAAACCTATGGCGTGCCGGTTGAACAGGTAGTTGAAGGGATCAAGCACGGGGTGAGGAAGGTCAACATCGACACTGATTTGCGCCTCGCCTCCACAGGGTCGATTCGGCGTTTTCTGGCAGAGTACCCCACTGAATTTGATCCGCGCAAATATCTCGCCGCCAGTCTAGAGGCCATGAAAGCGATTTGTATTGACCGTTACGAAGCCTTCGGCACTGCGGGCAATGCCTCCAAGATTCAACCGCTGTCACTCGCCGATATGCAGGCGCGCTACGCCGCATAGTGCGAGGCCCACTCCCTTGGGGAGTGGGCATTTTGACAAGTACCGATCGTGTGTTGCCGGTCGCTTGGCAGTATGATCGTGGGTTTTTCGGCGGCACACTGAGCAGATGGCAGAGTCCTACATCAAACGCATTCTCAACGCGCAGGTCTACGACGTGGCGCGGGAGACGCCTTTGGATGCCGCGCCGCTGCTATCCGCGCGTCTGGGCAATCAGGCTTTCCTGAAGCGCGAGGACCTGCAGCCGGTCTTTTCCTTCAAGTGCCGTGGCGCCTATAACAAGATGGTTCACCTCGACGAGGCCGCCCGGGCCGGGGGCGTCGTGGCGGCCTCGGCAGGCAATCACGCACAAGGTGTCGCGCTGGCGGCATCGAAGCTGGGCATCAAGGCAACGATCGTCATGCCTGTCACCACACCCCTGATCAAAGTGGATGCGGTGAAGGCGCTGGGTGCCAAAGTGGTGATGCACGGCGATTCCTTCGATGAGGCCGCGGTGCGTGCCCGGGTGCTCACAGAGTCGGAAGGCTTCACCTTCATTCACCCCTTTGATGACCCCGATGTGATTGCCGGTCAGGGGACTGTAGCAGTGGAGCTGGTAAGGCAAGCCCAACAGCCGCTGGATTACGTGTTTGTCTGTTGTGGCGGCGGCGGATTGCTGGCCGGCATGGCGGCCTATCTGCGATACGTCTGGCCACAGACGCGGATTATCGGCGTGGAGCCTGAAGACGCCGCCTGCGTTCAGGCCGCCCTGGACAAAGGCCGTCGCGTCACGCTGCGCGAGGTGGGGCTCTTTGCCGACGGCTGCGCCGTGGCGCAGGTGGGCAAGGAGACCTTTCGTCTGATTCGCGAGTGCGTTGATGACGTCATCACCGTCAGCACCGATGAAATCTGTGCCGCGGTAAAAGATATTTTTGAGGACACCCGCGCGATTGCCGAGCCCGCGGGTGCGCTGGCGGTGGCCGGTATGAAGAAATACGCGGCGGAGCATGATGTGACCGGCGCCTCGATGGCGGCGACCGTCAGCGGCGCCAATACCAACTTCGACCGGCTGCGCTATATCTCGGAGCGGACAGAGATTGGCGAGCGGCGCGAGGCGGTGCTCAATGTGACCATTCCGGAGCGGCCCGGCGCCTTCAAGGCGTTTTGTCATGCCATCGGCAAGCGCAATGTGACTGAATTCAACTATCGATACGAGACCGCTGCCGAGGCAAGGGTGTTTGTCGGTCTCACCGTCACGCCAGAGGACGAAAGCCTGAATGCCTTACAGGATGCGCTCAGACAAAAGGGTTATCGGGTGCTGGACATGACCGATAACGAAACGGCCAAGTTGCACCTCAGGCACATGGTTGGCGGACGTCTCTCGAAAGACATCAGCGATGAGATGGTGTTCCGGGTGGAGTTTCCGGAGCGGCCCGGCAGCCTGCTCCAGTTCCTGACGGCGCTGGGCAATGAATACAGCATTACACTGTTTCATTACCGCAATCACGGTGCCGCCTTTGGGCGCATTCTGGTGGGCATGCAGGTGCCCGAGGGTAAACGTGCCAGTCTCAGAAAAGCATTGAATCGATTGGGATACCGGTTTTGGGAGGAGACCTATAACCCCGCCTATCGCGAATACCTGGGCCCGGCCGAGCGAACTTAAAGCCAGTCGTGCTGAAGGACTCTCCCCCCACGACGAGTGGTGTCGGGCATTCAGCCGAACAAGGTCAGGCCTTCTTCGCTAAGAAAACCATCCAGTCGCTGATCGTGCGCTTCGCTCTCCCAGTCGCTCACGCGTTGCAGGGCAAAACCCACCCCCAACCTGAGGCCACCGACCAGTGCAAACAGTCGGTCATAAAAGCCGCCGCCATACCCCAGCCGCATGCCGCTATCACCGCAACCCAACAGTGGCGTCAGGAACAGATCAATAGCCGCTGCATCGACCACTGGCGCTGCAGGCAGCGGTTGCAGGACACCGCCGATGGTTGCCTCCGCCTCGTCACCTGCCTGCCAGTGGTGAAAGGACATGGACTTGCCATCTACTCTTGGGCAGACAATGTCAGCACCTCGCGCGCGCGCAGCCTTTGCCAACAGCGTGGGGTCAAATTCCGATTCATGAGGCAGATAGCTGCCGATCAGTGTGGCGGCCGTCCAGGGGTGCCAAGTCACCAGATGTTGCAGGGCGTGTTTCGCGCAGTCGGCGCGATAAGCTGCACTCAGTGCGTCCCGGTCTGATCGCAGGCGTCCGCGCAAGTTCCGCTTCTGCAGCGCCGTGTCAGAGGCAGCTGTCATGAAACTCGTATTGGTATGCAGATGATCGAGAGGGGAGAGGATCGAAAAAAAAATGACCCGCGGTACCGCTGACGAATAGGCCCTTGAACCCTTGCGGCTCAAGGTGGTGACCACCACGCGACTTCAGGCTTCCCGGTTCTGGCCAGGCTTGCTCAACAGTCGCGGAAGTGACCTCCGGGTACTGCATTATCGGCTCGAGGACAAATCGTCTGGCGAATACTTCAGGCCGAGCACAGTATAGCGGAATGAGAGATTCAGTTAATCTCAAGTTGTCGAAGTTGGTAAAGGACCTCATCGAGCTGACTGTTCAGCGCGGAAAGGCGCTCCTGCTCCTCGCTGGTCTCAACGGGGTTGTCTCCAGTTTTGAGCGCTAACAGCTCGTGACTGATATTGAGTGCCGCCATGATCGCCACGCGCTCCAACCCGATGACCTTGCCGGTCGAGCGAATGTCACGCATGTGCTGATCGAGATATCGTGCTGCCCGGGTCAGTGCAGCCTCCTCATCGGGAGGGCACGCCACCTGATATTCCTTGTCGAGGATATCTACGCTAACGGTGTTGGGTCGACTCACGCGCTGCCGTCCAGAGAGCGCAGCCTCGCAAGCGAAGTCTCTACGTGTTCGCTGGCCTGCCTTTGGCGCTCTAACAACTCTCTGCGCTCGCGTTGCAACTCTGCAGCGCGAAGCTTAAGGGCGCGATTCTCGCGGTTCAGTTCGCGGCTCAGTTCGATCAGGTCGGTTACTTTTTTTTCCAGCGCCTGGATGAGGTTGTCAGCCACGGAGGGTACACTGCGTTGCGAGCAAGCCAGCACTATAATGCCCGTTGTTTCATTGGGTCAACGTGCCGCCGCGTCAAGCAGACGGCTTTCGCCTGATCAGTTCTGGGTAGCCCGACTGCCAGGCACCTGAACCTGATGACCCACATTCATCCTTATTGAGGAACGACCCACCGTGTTACTTGATGCACTTGGCGCCTTTGAAGATATGCCGTCATGGGACGATGCGGCGGATAATCTTTTCAACGCCGGCCTGACGCTCAACCCCTCTTCGCTCCATGGCGCGATGGCAGGTTTGCTGGGAGCGGGGTTCAGCCCTCACACGGAGCAGCATTTTTCGGCGACGGTCGCGGCGCTGGAGAAAGCGCTTGCCATTGATCTCACGGGTGATCTGGTCGATTTTGTTTCTCGCCTGAGCCTGGCGACATTGTCCGCGATACAGGACGCCGATTACACCTTTCAGCCTTTAATGCCCGAGGACGACGGTTCTCTGGAGGAGCGACTTCTGTCCATTGCCGAATGGAGCCGGGGGTTTTTGTCGGGATTCACCCAGGGCATCACGCTCAGAGAGGCAGCGAGTGAGCCCATCCCGACCATGACCGCTGAAGTGCTCAAGGACATGGCAGTCATTGCCCAGGTTGATACCGAGGAAGCGGATTCAGAAGACGCAGAGCGTCAACTCGAGGACATCATCGAATACACTCGCTTTGCGGCGATTAATATCGTCAACGAGGCGCAATCTCTACAGGAAGGCAACAGTGAAAATCTCCAAAGCTGAATTTACCCGCCGCCGCAAAAAACTGATGGCGATGATGGATCGCCATAGTATTGCAATCATTCCCGGCGCGCGTGAGGTGACCCGCAGCCGCGATACCGAGTATCCCTTTCGCCAGAACAGCGACTTGTTCTATCTCACAGGCTTTGTAGAGCCCGATGCAGTGCTGGTGCTGGTGCCCGGACGTCGCCAGGGTCAGGTTGTCCTGTTCTGCAGGGAGCGTGACCCCGAGATGGAGCTATGGAATGGCTACCGGCTCGGGCCGGAGTGTGCGACTGCCTACCTCGGCGTCGATGATGCCTTTCCGATCGATGACCTCGACGAAATCCTTCCTGGTTTGATTGAAGGTACCCAGCGCATTTACTACTCCATGGGCCATGACGATGTGTTCGACCAGCGCGTGATGGGGTGGGTGAATCAAATTCGCAGGTTGGTGCGCTCAGGCGCGGCCCCGCCGGCTGACTTTACCGATTTGGCTTTTCTGCTCCACGAGCAGCGCTTGATCAAATCCGCGGCGGAAGTCCGCGTGATGAAAAAGGCGGGTGAAATCAGCGCGGCGGCGCACGTGCGGGCCATGCAGGAGTGCCAGCCGGGACGATACGAATATCATCTCGAGGCGGCGATCCAGCACACCTTCTCTGAGCACGGCGCGCGTTTTCCGGCCTACAACTCGATTGTCGGCTCGGGCGCCAATGCCTGCGTGCTGCACTACACAGAGAACGCATCGCGGATGAAGTCTGGCGACCTGGTACTGATTGACGCGGGCTGCGAGTACCAGGGCTACGCCGCCGACATCACGCGAACCTTTCCGGTCAGCGGTCGATTTTCCCCGGAACAGCGGGCGATATATGACCTGGTACTCGAGGCACAGCGCGCTGCGATTGCCAAAGTGCGCCCGGGCAATACCTGGAATCAGCCCCACGATGCCACCGTGCGCGTGATTACGCGTGGCCTCATCAAACTGGGCCTGCTGAAGGGGAAAGAGCGGGAGTTGATCAAGGCCGAGGCTTACCGGGACTTCTATATGCATCGCGCGGGCCACTGGCTGGGTCTCGATGTGCACGATGTGGGCGACTACCGCATCGACGGACGCTGGCGGCAGCTCGAGCCCGGGATGGTCCTGACCATTGAGCCCGGTATTTATATAGCGGCTGACAACACCAAGGTCGCCAAGCGCTGGCGCGGCATTGGCATTAGGATTGAAGACGATGTCGCAGTGACGGAATCTGGTTGCGACGTGCTCACTTCGGATGTCCCCAAGCGGGCGGATGACATTGAGGCACTGATGTCCGAGGCGTCATGAGCGACGGGCAGCAGGTCCTGATTCTCGGGGGAGGTCTGGCAGGCCTCTCCTTTGCTATTGCACTGGCAACAGAAGCGCCAAGTTTGGAGGTCACGTTGCTGGAGGCGCATCCCTTTCGATCCGGAACCCCCAACCCCATGGACACCCGTGGCTCAGCGCTCAACCTCCACTCCGTTGAGCTTTTGAAGCACTGGGACCTCTGGTCTGCGCTGGCGTCACGTACCGGTGCGATCGGCGATATCCATGTATCTCACCGCGGGCATTTCGGCAGCGCGCTGATGACGGCCGAAGAGCTCGACGTGCCGGCACTGGGTTATGTGGTGGAGAACCACGAGCTGGGACGGGCACTGCTGGCGCGCGCGGAACAATTGGGTGTGACCGTCCGCGCGCCTGTCCGCTGTGTTTCGCTGGAGGCGGGTGCAGAGAAGCCGGCTGTGTTGACCGACGAGGGCGAGCGACTTACTGCAGATCTGGTGCTGCTCGCGGCGGGGGTTGCCACCGAATGGTTTGAGGGGTTGGGTATCGGCGTGGAGGAGCGCCCCACCGGCAATCATGCGGTAGTGTTCAATGCGAGCTTTCCCGGGGTGCAACAGGGGCGCGCCTTCGAGCGCTTCACGCCCCATGGTCCTCTGGCGGTGCTGCCACTAACTTCCCTGACGCGATCAGAGCAGCGCTTTAATGTAGTGTGGTCGGTCCCGGACAAAGAGATCGAAACCCTGGGCAGCTTGGAGAGCGAGGCTTTTATCTCCGCGTTTCAAGACGCTTTTGGCTGGCGACTCGGCCGAGTCAGCGATGTGGGGCAGCGCAGCCAGTGGCCACTGGTGCGCCTGATCGCCTCTGAACAATATCGATCAGGATTTCTGCTGGTGGGGAATGCGGCGCACACACTGCACCCGGTGGCGGGGCAAGGCCTCAACCTGTCGCTGCGAGAGGCGGGGCTGTTAGCGTCCGAGTTGGCGGCCGCGGGGCGCGAGGGTCAACCTCTTGGCCAGCTGGGTAGTCTGAACCGCTATTTGGAGCAGGCCGCCGACGAGCAGCACTTCATCACGCGGAGTACGGACCTGTTGGCGACGTTATTCAATCGCCGTGGCCCAATTCTTGATGCGCCGAGAAATCTGTCACTGGCCCTGCTCGATCTGGTGCCCGCGGCGCGTGCCCGGGTTGCCAACCTTGGCACCGGTCAGCGCAGTGCTGGCAGCACTCTGGGTTGATGAGGCTGTGCGGGCGATGACACATCCCGATATCCTGATCGTCGGCGCAGGGGTCGCTGGTTTGTCGCTGGCGACGGCGCTAGGGCGAGAGGGGTTTCGTGTCACGGTCATCGATGGCGCGAAGCGCCCGCCGCGACCCACCGCCGACAGAGAGATCCATGATTGGGACCTGCGTGTCAGCGCACTGACCCCGGCGTCGATCGATTTTCTGGAAAGGCTGGGCGCCTGGTCAGCCATACCGCGCGACCGCACCGGTTGCTATACCGGCATGAAGGTCTGGGACGGCCACGGCAGCGGCCGCATCGGCTTCGATGCCAGCGAGGTCAATGCCGCCTACCTTGGACACATTGTTGAGAACCGGCTGACCCTGCAGGTGCTGTTGCAATGCGCAGAGACCAGCCCGGGTGTTGAGGTGCGGTGGGAGTGCGCCATGGCGGACATGACGCTCACTGACTCCGGCTGGGAAATTCATTGCGAGGATGGGTCGACCTTTTGCGCGCCCCTCACCGTTGGGGCGGATGGTGCGCGTTCGCGAGTGCGGGAGTGGGCGGGTATGCCAACGCGCGATTGGAGCTACGAGCAGAGCGCTATCGTGGGCACGTTGAAACTGGCATCTCGTCATCAGGACGCCTGCTGGCAGGCTTTTCTTGATACCGGTCCGCTCGCTTTGCTGCCGCTGGCTGACGAGGACAAAGTGGCCATTGTCTGGTCGCTCGATGAGACGCAGCACGAGCCAATCGCGGCATTGTCGGATGAGGCATTTGTCTCGGCTCTGAACTGGGCGCTGGGGGATGACGGGCCGCAGGCCACGGCCGTCGGGCCGAGAGCGAGCTTCCCCCTCAGGCAGTCCCACGCGGTTGACTATATCGATGAAGGCTTGGTGCTGGTGGCCGATGCGGCCCACAGCATTCACCCGCTCGCAGGCCAGGGCATCAACCTGGGTCTAAGTGATGTCAGGGTGCTGGCTGAAGAACTGACCGCGGGCAAGGCCAAGGGCTTGGCGGTCGACAGCCCGGTCGCACTGAAGCGCTATCAGCGCCAGCGAAAGACCGAAAATCTCGCCATGATGGCGGCGATGGAGGGATTCAAGCGCGGCTTTGGTAGCCGGAACCCGCTGGCAGTGATCGCGCGCAATGTTGGACTTAGCTTGGTGGACCAGCAGGCGTGGCTGAAGCGGTGGTTCATGGGGCAGGCGCTGAGCTGAGCCCCTTTTGCGCGAAAGTCTTAGCGTATTGATGTCACCTAAACAGGTTGAATGAAGATAACTGGTGTTGCCGCGGCTTCGGTATCACCCGGATTTCATCATAAGGCGCTGGCGTTAACGCAGTGACATGATCGGCCAGTGATTGGCCTCGGCGTGAGCGCGAAGGGTGTCGTCGGGGTCCACGGCGACTGGATGCCCCACCGCACTCAGCAGCGGCAGATCATTGTGTGAGTCGGAGTAAAACCAGGAGCCATCGGTATCCGCGATGTCGGGATGCCGTCTTCGCCAATCAGCGAGATGATCGACCTTGCCCTGCTGGAAGCAGGGGCGGCCCTCAGCTCTGCCCGTGTAGCGGTCATCGTGCAGTCCCACTCCGCTGCCGAGCCAGTGTTCAAACCCTAATCTCGCGGCGACCGGCTCGGCCACCACGGCGTGAGTAGCAGTCATCATCAGCAGCGTATCCCCTTTGATGCGGTGTTCGTTGAGCAGATCAAATGCCTTGTCGAGCAACAACGGCTCAATGCACTCAGCAACAAACTGCCGCTGGAGTGACCTGACAGCGGATCGCGCCATACCTGTCAGCGGCTCGAGCACAAAATCGAGATAGGCTGTCATGTCGAGGCGCCCGGCCTGGTAATCGGCGTAAAACGCGTCGTTTTTCTGGCGAAAAGCCTCTACATTCGATAAGCCCACATCGCACAGAAACTCCCCCCATCGATGATCGGAGTCGCCCGCCAGCAGCGTGTTGTCAAGGTCAAATATCGCTAGTGCCAAAGGGTGGCCCGATTACCTATCGAAGAAAGATGTCTCCCCACGTGCCGTGGAAGGAGGATGTGTGGAAGAATACGGACTGCAGGCCTGCGTCTCAATCCCGGGCCAATATCTGATCAACTTCCGGAAAGCCATCTTGGAGCAAGCAGAAGACAAAGAGCGCGTGATCGACCGTGACGGCTTTCGTCCCAATGTCGGGATTGTGGTCTGTAATTACGAGGACCAGGTGTTGTGGGGGCGTCGCATTAATGGTCGTGACTCCTGGCAGTTTCCGCAAGGCGGCATGAACCGCGATGAAAGCCCCGAGGCGGCCATGTACCGAGAGCTCGAGGAAGAGGTAGGGCTGCTCCCAGAGTCAGTGGAGTTGCTGGGCCGCACCCAGGGCTGGCTTCACTATCGCCTGCCCAAGCGGTTCATCCGTAAAACCGAGGACCCGGTCTGTATCGGCCAGAAGCAGATTTGGTTTTTGCTTCGTCTCACAGGCGCTGAGAGTGATATCAATCTGGCGGCCCACGACGACCCTGAGTTCAATCACTGGAAGTGGGTGAGTTACTGGTATCCCGTGACCGCCGTTGTGGATTTCAAGCAGGCCGTATACCGGCAGGCCTTGACGCAGCTGGCAAGCCGTTTGGCGCCAAGGTCGCGCAGTCAGCGTAGACGCAGGAGACAGCGTTAATGCTTGAGGTGCTTCGCCGCTTAATTCAGGACGTGAACGCTGCGGACTCCCTTGAGGATGCACTCGGGCTGATCGTCGCCCAGGTCAGGGCGGCGATGCACACCGATGTCTGCACGATTTACCTGCACGACAAAGCCACGCAAAAACTGGTCTTTCGCGCGACCGAGGGGTTGAACTTGGAGAAGGTCGGTCAGTTCGGGTTGGGTTTCGATGAAGGCTTGGTGGGTTGGGTTGCCACCCGCGAAGAACCGCTGAATCTGGACGATGCCAGTGCGCACCCCCAGTTTCAGTTGGTTGAGGGGCTGGGCGAGGAACCATTCAATGCCTTTCTTGGCGCACCCATTGTGCATCAGCGCGATCTCCTGGGTGTTCTGGTGGTACAGCAGGGCGATCACCGGCGGTTCTCGGAGGACGAAGAAGCCTTTCTGATTACGGTATCTGCGCAGCTCGCAGGCCTCATTGCCCACGCCGAGCTGGCAGGAGTGATCCGCGAGTCGGCGACGGTGCCTGAGGATGCGGAGGGCGGCGCACGCCTGTCCGGGGTGGCCGCTTGCTCCGGGATTGGTATCGGAATCGCAGCATGGGTTTCGCCCCATGCCGACTTGCAAACCGTGCCGTCGAGGGACTCATCGGATCGTCGGGTTGAGCTGAAAGCGTTCAGAGAGGCGCTGGCGAGTGTTCGCAGCGATATCCAGCAGGTTGCCGAGAACCTCGAGGAGGAACTCGGCCCCGAGGATCGCGCGCTGTTTGGGGTTTACCTGAGCATTCTGGATGATTCTGCGTTGGGTGGAGAGGTGGCCGCACTCATCAAGGCCGGTGAGTGGGCGCAGGGCGCGCTGAGTCAGGTCATGCTGCGCCATATTCGTCATTTTGAGCGCATGGAGCACTCCTATTTGCGCGAGCGCGCAGTGGACGTCCGCGATCTCGGCACCCGGGTGCTGGGCTACCTGCAGGATGCGAACCGGCAAGAAGTCGACTATCCCGATGCGACGGTGCTGGTGGCCGAGGAGCTCACCGCCTCTGCGCTGGGAGAAATTCCTCGCGAAAAGCTGGTGGGCATCGTGTCGATGCGCGGCAGTGCCAACAGTCACACCGCGATATTGGCGAGGGCCATGGGTATCCCGGCCGTAGTCGGCGTCGAGGATCTGCCCCTCAAGCAGTTGCCCGACCGTCAGTTGGTTGTCGATGGCTACAACGGCCGGGTCTATGTGAATCCCCACCCTGATTTGCTGTCGCGATTTAAGGGCTTACTGGCCGAGGATGAGGCACTCTTTGAGGAGCTGGCGCCGCTGGCCGAGCAGCCGGCGGCGACCTCTGACGGATACGCTGTGCCGCTGTGGGTCAATACGGGCGTTGCAGCCGATGTACAGCGCGCCCGGGAGTTTGGTGCAGAAGGTGTCGGGCTGTATCGCACCGAGGTCAGTTTTTTGCTGCGTGACCGGTTTCCCAGCGAGGAGGAGCAGCGTCAGCTGTATCGGGAGCAGCTGGAGGCCTTGCACCCCTCTCCCGTGACCATGCGCACCTTGGATATCGGTGGCGACAAGGCGCTGCCCTATTTTCCGATCGAGGAATCTAACCCTTTTTTGGGGTGGCGGGGCATCCGCGTGACCCTCGACCACCCAGAGATTTTCCTGACCCAGATCCGGGCCATGCTGAAGGCCAACGAGGGGCTCGATAACCTGCGCATTCTGCTCCCCATGGTGACTGCGATCGATGAGCTGCGATCTGCGCGGGAGTTGATTTTGCGCTGCCATAGCGAGGTCATGACCGAGGGTTTCAGTGCGGCGCTGCCCCCCATTGGCGTGATGATTGAGGTGCCCGCTGCGGTGTATCTGGCGGGCCCATTGGCGGAGGAGGCAGATTTCCTCTCGGTGGGGTCCAATGATCTGACCCAGTATCTGCTCGCTGTCGATAGAGGCAACGCGCGGGTGGCGGCCTTGTATCAGGCCCTGCACCCGGCTGTGTTGGCCGCCTTACGCGACATCATAGACGCGGCCCATCACCACAATAAATCGGTCAGCATTTGTGGCGAGCTGGCAGGAGATCCGCGTGCGGCGCCGCTGCTGGTGGCCATGGGCTTTGATCAACTGTCTATGAATGCGGGCAGTTTGTCCGTCATTAAACGGGTATTGAGCGCGTTCAGCCGCGATGAGCTGTCCCAGTTAATGGCAACCCTTCGTCCACTGAGATCGGCGCAGGAAGTCGTGAGCGCGCTGGATCACGCGCTGGGCGATCGCGGTCTGGATATTTTCCTGCGTCGCGGGAGTGCCGTGTAGGTGCTGCCCTACCCAGACATAGATCCGGTGGCGTTGGCGCTGGGCCCGATCAAAGTGCATTGGTATGGCCTCACTTACATCGGTGGTCTGGCATTTGCCTGGTGGCTGGGGCGCCTGCGAAGCGTTCAGCCCCATTCGCCTTTAAAAACAGACCAGGTCGATGACCTCATTTTCTATGCGGCGATCGGCGTGGTGCTGGGCGGGCGCATGGGATACGCCCTTCTCTATGGCTTCGAGCGGCTGGCGTCTGACCCACTGTGGCTTTTTCGCGTCTGGGAGGGTGGGATGGCCTTTCATGGCGGCCTTCTTGGGGTGTTGGCGGCCATGGCCTTGTTTGCCCATCAGCGCGACATTCATTGGGGCAGGCTGATGGATTTTGTCGCACCCCTGACGCCCGTGGGATTGGCGCTGGGAAGGCTCGGCAACTTTATTGGTCAGGAGTTATGGGGTAGGCCCTCCGGCGTTCCCTGGGCCATGATATTCCCGAACGACCCGCTGGCAATGGCGCGCCATCCCTCCCAGCTATATCAGTTCGCGCTGGAAGGGTGTTTGTTTTTTCTGGTGTTGCTGTGGTTTAGCCGAAAACCCCGGCCCGCCTGGGCGGTATCCGCTGTTTTCCTGATGGGCTACGGCGTCCTCCGGTTCATCGCGGAGTTTTTTCGCGAGCCCGATGCGCATATTGGCTTCGACGCGCTGGGCTGGATGACCCGAGGGCAGATACTGTGTGTGCCCATGCTGATCGCGGGACTGTGTCTACTCTACTGGGCTTATCGCCCCCACAACCGATGAGGCTGCTATGCAGGCGTATCTCGACTTACTCAAGGATATTCGCGACAGCGGTATAGACCGTGGTGATCGCACTGGCACGGGCACCCGCTCGGTGTTCGGGCGGCAATTGCGATTCGACCTCACGGCAGGGTTTCCCATCCTGACCACCAAGCGGGTGCATTTTAAAAGCGTCGTCAACGAGCTGATCTGGTTTTTGAGCGGCGATACCAACACCCAGTGGTTGCGGGAAAATGGCGTCAGTATCTGGGATGAGTGGGCGACCGACGAGGGCGACCTGGGCCCGCTTTACGGTGCGCAGTGGCACGCATGGCCTACCCGGGACGGCTGCAGTATCAATCAGATTGATTACGTTGTGGATTGCCTGAAGCACCGCCCGGAGAGTCGTCGCATCCTGTTTCATGCGTGGAACGTCGAATACCTGCCGGATGAGACCGTGAGTCCCCAGGAGAACGTCCGCGCAGGGCGCATGGCGCTGCCGCCTTGTCATCTTCTCTACCAGTTTTATGTGGGGTGCGACGCGCTGTCTGCGCAGCTGTATATCCGTTCAAGCGACGTCTTTTTGGGCCTGCCCTTCAACATTGCCTCGGTGGCGCTGCTGGTTCACATGCTGGCACAGCAGTGCGACCTGGCGGTGGGAGAGGTGGTGGTGACCCTGGGCGACGCGCACCTTTACAGTAACCACGGCGATCAGGTCAGTACCCAGCTGGAGCGAACCCCGGGTCCGTTGCCGTCGCTGGAGATACTCAGAAAACCGGATTCCATTTATGGCTACCGATTCGAGGACTTCCAGCTCACGGGCTACGATCCGGCCCCCAATATCCCGGCGCCGGTGGCGATATGACAGGGCAGCGCTCGGAAAACGACGTGCCCGTGGTGTTGGTGCTGGCGTCGGCTGAAAACGGCGTGATCGGCCGGGGCGATGCCTTGCCATGGGAGCTGCCGGACGATCTGCAGCACTTCAAGCGCACCACGATAGGACGACCCATCATCATGGGCCGCAAAACCTTTGAGAGCGTGGGTTTTCCGCTTCCGGGGCGGCGCAATATCGTGATTACCCGGGACGTGTCCTGGCAACACGAGGGTGTCTTGGCCTGCCATACCCTCGAGGAAGCCCTGGAGCGGGCGTTTGAGCAGGCGCTGATTGACGGTGCTGACGCTGCAATGGTGGTGGGAGGCGCCGAAATATACCGTCTGGCGCTGCCCAGGGCCGATAAGGTGGTGCTGACCCGGGTGCAGGGTCAGGTGGCCGGGGACGTTGTTTTTGACCTCGATTTATTGGCTGGCTGGAAGGAGGTCGAGACGGCCCACTATGCCGCTGAGGAGGGCAATAGCCATGCCTTTACCGTGTTCGAGCTGACGCCACCCTAGAATGGGTGATAAACCAATGGTAAAAGCCCTGCACGACGCCATGAAACCATTTGCGTTGCCGAAACGTACACGGTAAATTCGCTCCCCCACTTGTTTGATGGCGATCCGCAAAATAACGCGCCACTGACTCAGATTCAGTGATGGCCCGCTTGACGGCGCTTTCACCCCGATTTGCTTATGAGAGGAAGTATCAACCCCATGACTACGACTCGATTGAAAACCCTGCTGGCGGCGATATGCATCGGCGGCAGTGCGTCCATTGCGGTCGCGCAGTCCATCGATCCTATCGTTGAGGTCGGCAAGCAGCGCACAGCAAGCGCCAAGGCGTCACAAGCCAAGATTGATCGTCTGGCTGACGAGACCGCCAGCCTCCTGTCTGATTACAAGACGGTAATGAAGCAGGTAGACGGACTGAAGGTCTATAACGCGCGCCTGGAGCGACAGATTGCCAACCAGGAGAAGCGCATCCGGGATATCGATGCCTCGATTGCCGAAGCGTCGGTGATTCAGCGGCAGATTCCGCCCCTGGTCACACGCATGCTCGACGGCCTGGAGCAGTTCATCGCTCTCGACATGCCGTTTGATCTCGATACCCGACTGGGCAATATCGAGGCGGTGCGCGCCAATATGGACCGTTCCGACGTTACGTCTGCCGAAGCGTTCCGGCAGGTATTGGAGCTGTATTCCATTGAGCTGCAGTACGGTCGCGGTATCGAGGCCTACACCGACACGATTGAGCTGGGTGGCGCCGAGCGTGAAGTGGACATTTTGCGTATTGGCCGCGTCGCGCTGGTCTACCAAAGCACCGATGGCGCCGAGACCGGTGCCTGGAATAAAGATTCCCAAAGCTGGGAAGAGCTGTCAGCCGGCGATTACGCTGCTGCCGTCCGCAAAGGGGTTCGAATCGCCAAGAAGCAGGCGACCATTGAGCTCTTGAACATGCCTGTATCTGCGTCGGAGGCGAACTGAAATGCGTTCTCAATTGCTGAAAGTATCTGCCATTGTACTGGCGAGCGCGTTGACTGCACCCCTGACCTTTGCTCAGGAGGAAGCCGACGCGGAAGCACCGCCCCCCCCGACGCCGCAGGAGATTGCCGCCGAGAACCTCGACCAGCTACTGAATCTGGTCAAGCAGGGTCAGGCGCGTGCGTCATCTGAAAATGCTGCTCGGGAAGCCCGTTTTACTCAGGACAAAGCCAATCAAGCTACCGCGCTGAAGCGCGCCGAGGAAGAGCGAACCCGAGAGGAGCGTCGCTCCGCGCGACTCGAGAAGCAATTTGAACAAAACGAACTGCTGATTGCTGCCAAGCAAGAGCAGCTGCGCGAGCGTCTGGGTACGCTCTCCGAGCTGTTTGGTCACCTCACAGCGGCCTCGGGTGACCTGGCCTCCAACGTCGAGGTGTCACTGGTCAGCTCCGAGTATCCCGGCCGAGAAGGCTTCCTCAAGGATTTGATCGCCAAGATGTCTGGCTCTGACCAGCTTCCCAGCATTGCGGAGATCGAGCGCGTCTGGTTTGAACTGCTGCGCGAGATCCGCGAGCAGGGCGAGGTCAGCCGTTTCACGGCGCAGGTCGCAACACCCTCTGGTGAACTCAGCGAGCGCGAGGTAGTCCGAGTCGGTGCCTTCAACATCGTGGACACCGCAGGTAACTATCTGTCGTTCAATGTCGACAAGCTGGCAGAGCTGCCCCGACAGCCAGGCGGTGGCTTCAATTCCCAAGCTCAGGGTCTAGCGAGTGCCCAAGCTGGTCTGACACAGTTTGGTATTGATCCGACGGGCCCAACCGGAGGTTCATTCCTCGCGGCCATCATCGACAGCCCGACCATCTCTGAGCGTTGGCATCAGGGTGGCTACGTGGGCTACGCCATTACGGCGGTGGGTGCTTTTGCCTTTATTCTGGCTATTTACAGGTTGATCGTGTTGACCGCAGTAGGTGGCAAGGTGTCCTCGCAGCTTAAGTCGAGCTCGGCTCGTGATGACAACCCGCTGGGGCGCGTACTCAAGGTCCACGACACCAACCCTAACATGGATCCCGAGACGCTGGAGCTGAAAATGGCCGAGGCGGTTCTTAGCGAGACACCCAAGCTGGAGCAGGGTCTGACGCTGTTGAAGATCATTGCAGCGGTCGCGCCATTGATGGGTCTGCTGGGTACGGTGACGGGTATGATCATCACCTTCCAGGCGATCACCATCTTTGGCGCGGGTGACCCCAAGGCCATGGCAGGCGGTATTTCTTCCGCACTGGTTACCACGGTACTGGGTCTGCTGGTTGCGATCCCTACGGTATTGCTGCACACGGTCGTCAACGGTCGCTCACAGCGTATTATTCATGTGCTGAACGAGCAGGCCACGGGCATTGTGGCGGAGCACTCCGAGCGCGCGCACAACTGATTGCCCGGGAGGCTAGCTGTCGATGGGAATTTTCGAGGTCATTCTTGCCTTTATGGAAAAGGGTGGGAACGTACTCTGGTTGATCGCTGCGCTCGTATTCTTTATGTGGACACTGATTTTCGAGCGGGTGTGGTATTTCACCTCCGTCTGGAAGGCTGATCGCGCTGCGGTAGTCAGTGCCTGGGAGGCGCGTGGTGAGCGCAAATCCTGGAACGCCAAAAAGATCCGCGAGCGTCTGCTATCGGAGAGTCGCGAGCTGATCAATGACAATATGAACGTGATTGCGACCTGCGTGGCACTGTGCCCGCTGCTGGGCCTTCTCGGTACGGTAACCGGCATGATCGAGGTGTTTAACGTGATGGCGGTGACGGGCGGCGGCGACGCCAAGTCCATGGCAGGCGGCGTGGAACGCTCTACCATTCCCACCATGGCGGGGATGGTCGCTGCGTTATCGGGCCTGTTCGCGAATACCTATCTCCAGAGAATTACCAACCGGGAGCAACAGCTCCTAACAGATCAATTGACGTCGGATCATTGATCCTGTCTCTGGGTTGAGAAAACGATGCGGAAAATAGCAAAACAACAGGATCAAGGCGGCGCAGAGATCGATTTGACACCGATGCTGGATGTCGTATTCATTATGTTGATTTTCTTTATTGTCGTGGCCTCCTTCATTAAGGAAGCCGGGGTCGAGGTCAACCGCCCCGACGACAACCAGCCGGATAATCCTGAAGACTCCACCAGTATTCTGGTTGAGGTGGCTTCAGATAACCAGATTTGGATGGAAAACCGCCGTGTGGACATCCGCGCGGTCCGCGCCAACATTCAGCGACTGCTTGCCGAAGACCCTGAAGCCCCCGTCACCATCAAGGTGGAGAAAGGCGCTGAGGCCGGCATTGTGGTCGATGTGGCAGATGCCGCTCGCGAATCGGGTGTTGCAGCCGTGAACTGGGCCTCGGATCGGTAAAGGGTAATAGTATGAGTATGCGAGATCAGTCCAGATCGGCCGCAGCGGAAGAAGGCAGCCAAATTGACCTGACACCGATGCTAGACGTCGTTTTCATCATGTTGATTTTCTTCATCGTGACTTCCAGCTTTGTGAAAGAGCCGGGAGTGGAGCTCTTCAAGCCGCAGGCTTCAACGCAGGAATCCTGTGAGCGTGGCACGATCATTTTTGCAGTTGATGCCAATGGCGATATTTTCTACAACAAGAACAAGCTGTCGTTGGATCGCGCATTGCGAACCGCGGAGGCGGCGAAGAAAGAAGCCCCACAGGCAAATATTGTGGTGCAGGTAGATCGAGAGACCCCGGCATATGTGGTCGAGGACTTGATCGATGTTGTTCGGCCCATTTTGACGGCGCCGCCCTGTATTTCCACGGATGAAGAGGCTTAACGGTTATGGGTAGTTCGGCTCGTGTTGCCGTCAGTGCCGCGCTTGCGGTCCCGGTTGCCATCGCTCTATTTTTTCTAATGCACAGCCTCGTCAGCCGAGATTTCAAGCAAGAAGACGTCAAGGCTCGCAAGATTGCTGACATCGTGGTGCCGGACAAGACGATCGAGACCAATCTGAATGAGGTTAAGCCTGAGAAGATTGATGATCCCGAGGAGCCGCCACCCGAGCTCGAGCCTATCCAGTTCGATACACAGCTCGACATGAATGTGGCCAACATGGCGCCGACGACTGGCATTAAACTGAACCTGAATGCCACGGGCATGTCTTCCGGTGATGGGGAGTACTTGCCCATTGTGAAGGTTGCGCCGATTTATCCCAGACGTGCGCAGACACGGGGCATTTCCGGGTACTGCATTGTCGAGTACACGGTGACGAAAACCGGCTCCATTCGAGACCCGTTCCCGGTCGATTGCCAGCCCAAGGGCATCTTCGAGCGGGCGTCGCTGAAGGCCTCGGAGAAATTCAAGTACAAGCCGCGGGTTGTGGATGGCGAGCCCATTGAAGTGGCGGGCGTACAGAACAAGTTTACCTATGAGCTGGAAAACTGAGATGAGAGGTTTGGCTATGACGATAACGTCACTGTTTCGCGTTTCTGTTCTCTCTGTGATGGCGCTCTGTGGTGTGGTGGCATTCGATCAGGCAGCCCCGGGCATTTTTCTGGCTGAAGCGGTCG
Organism: Halieaceae bacterium; assembly: GCA_902520195.1. Taxonomy (GTDB): domain Bacteria; phylum Pseudomonadota; class Gammaproteobacteria; order Pseudomonadales; family Halieaceae; genus Luminiphilus. The sequence goes on along the minus strand of CABYND010000001.1, from coordinate 239,383 downwards.
CTCAGGACAAGCCCAAAAAAGACACCCGCGAGACACGGCGCACGCCGGCACTTCGCAACAAGGTCTATGAGCGGCTCGCAGAGGCCCAAACCCTGGCTGAAGCCAAGGATTACATCGGTGCTGCGGCCATTCTCAATGACATGATTTCCGAGGATGGCAAGCGGGCACTGAACAGCTACGAGCTGGCCAACGTCTACAATCTGCACGCCTTTTTGAGCTACGCCAACGAGAACTACTCCCAGTCGCTGCGCTACTACGAGCAGGTGATTGCGCAGCCCGATATTCCGCTGGCGATGGAGATCAATACCCGCTTTACCATTGCACAGCTCTATTTTGTGCAGGAGAAATGGCAACAGGGCATCGATGCACTCCTGATGTGGTTCGAGATGAACGAGAAGCCCAATGCGGGCGCTTATGTGTTGCTGGCTCAGGGCTACTATCAGGTCAAGCGATACGACCTGGCCTTGGACAATGTTGAGATGGCGATTGCCATGCACGAGGGCGAAGGAAAGTTGCCCAAAGAACAGTGGTACAACCTCGCGCGGTTCCTCTACTTTGACAAAGAAGATTTTGATTCAGCGCTGGACGTATTAAATACGCTGATCATCTACTACCCAAAAAAGCAGTACTGGGTGCAGGCCTCACACCTTTATGGCGAAAAGAAAGACGAGCCGCGTCAATTAGCGCTGATGGAAGCCGCTTATGAGCAAGGGTTCCTCGATCGTTCCAGCGAGTTGGTCACCATGGCCTACCTGTACCTCAATGCAGAAGCACCTTACTACGCCGGTGCAGTCATCGAAAAAGGCTTCTCCGACGAACTCGTCGATGATAAGTCAAAGAACTACGAACTGGCGGGTAGCGCCTGGGCGCAGGCGCGCGAGGTGGCTAAATCTATTCCTATGATGGAAAAGGCAGCCGCCAAGTCTGACGAGGGTGAACTGTACGTCCGGCTGGGCAACGTTTATCTGGATGGCGATCAATTCACTAAGGCCGCCGACTCGGTCCAAAAGGGTTTGAAAAAGGGTGGTGTAAAACGCCCTGATCAGGCCAGACTGGTTCTGGGCATGGCGTACTTTAATCTTGGTGAGTACGATAAGGCGCGGCGTGCTTTCCGCGAGGCTGGTAAAGACGATCGCTCTGCCAAGTATTCCAAGCAGTGGATTGCGTATGTCACCAGCGAAGAGGACCGCCAGCGAGAGCTGGAAAAGGATATCTTCTAGGAGACGCAGAGAGAAATAAAAAGGGCCCTCACGGGCCTTTTTTTGTTTCTGCTGTTACTGCGGAACGACGTTCTCGGCCTGAGGGCCTTTTTGTCCGTCTGTGACTGTGAACTCGACCTTCTGTCCATCTGTCAGGGTTTTGAAGCCATCACCCTGAATAGCGCTGAAGTGAACGAATACATCAGGACCATCCTCTTGTGCGATAAAACCGTAGCCCTTGGTCTCGTTAAACCACTTCACGGTGCCCGTTACTGTTGACATGTTTTTTACTACCTGTGTTGACGATTGCTCATGTGCCCTTGCGGGCTGTTGTTGCGCTTGATGGGAACAAAACCGAAGACCGAAGACTGCAGTGGCTCAGCAAAAAGCGTGCTGGATGACCAGCGTCTCCAGTGTAGCACTCTCGCAAGCTAGCGCAGATGAATTTTTTTGGCAGGTCAGGGCCCAAATTTAGCCCGGTGTGAGCCTATTCGACGGGCAAAATCTTCATTAAATCGGTTTTGCCGGATTCACCATGTGCGCTGCTCATGGTGAGCAGGATGTAATCTCCGCGGGCTAGGTAGCCGCCGTCCACCAGAAATTCAATTGTGCGCGCCTCTAGGTCCTGCGGGGCAAAGGCGGTAAAGTCAAAGAACAATGGAATGACCCCGCGGCACAGCGCCAGGCGCTGCAGCGTATCGGCATTGCGGCTCAGGGCAAAGATCGGAAGCCCGGAACTTAGTCGCGACATCATGGTGGGTGTTGTGCCTCGCTCTGTCAGACACGCGATGCCCCGCATGCGCGGGAAATGATTGGCGCCGTACATCGCTGACAGCGCAATGGTTTCCTGTGCACTCGAGAATTCGCGGTCGAGGCGATACTTTGAGGTACGAGCGACCGGATGCTGCTCCGCACCCACAGCCGCGTCCGCCATGGCGGTCACCACCTCGGCAGGAAAGTCTCCAACTGCGGTTTCTGCGGAGAGCATGACGGCATCTGTGCCATCCAGCACGGCATTGGCGACATCAAATACTTCTGCGCGGGTGGGCATGGAGTTACTGATCATGGATTCCATCATCTGCGTGGCCGTAATCACCATGCGGTCACGCTTTCGCGTGGTGGAAATCAAATTTTTCTGAATACCAATGAGCTGGGCGTCACCCACCTCAACGCCCAAATCACCGCGCGCCACCATCACGCCGTCAGCCGCGTCAATGATGCTGTTCAGCAGTTCCGTATTGGCGACCACTTCGGCACGTTCGATTTTCGCAATGATGGCAGGGCGCAGGCCCTGATCTGACAGCAGTGCGCGCGCATAGGCGATGTCCTCGGCACTGGAGACGAATGAGACCGCGACAAAATCGGGCGCGATAGATGGCATGGCGCCGATGTCGTCGAGGTCTTTCTCGGTTAAGGCGGGCGCCGCCAAACCACCACCCAGTTTGTTAACGCCTTTACGCGAGCTGAGCTTGCCGCCAATCAAGACGGTGCAGTCGACCGTTGTCTCGTTGACTTCATCAACCCGCAGCCGCAGCTTGCCGTCATCCAGAAGTAGAATATCGTCCTGTTCGACACTGGCTGGTAGCGCCTGGTACTCCACCGAAACGCCTCTTTGATCACCCGCATCCGGCGCGATCGATAGGCTGAGCTGAAAGGGGTCACCTGCCTGAAGCATGACAGACCCTTCAGTGAACCCGCCAATGCGTATTTTCGGTCCCTGCAGATCGGCTAGGATGCCCACGTAGCGCCCGTGATGGCCCGCTTGTCGACGAATATGCTGGGCAACCTGTGCGTGATCGGCTTGCGCCCCGTGACTGAAATTGAGGCGAAAAACATCGACGCCCGCTCCCAGCAGGCGACCAATCATGTCCTGACTCTGGCTCGCGGGCCCCACCGTTGCCACAATTTTTGTGCGGCGCAGTGAGTTGGGGTCCTGAATCCTTTCGGCTGTCACGAGTTTTTGCTATTCCTCAGTTAAGCGGCAGTCTTGATGGGTAGATTTCGAGTAGAGTATGGCAGGATCGCGCCGGCGAGTGCTATGGCACAATACCGTCCCATGGGCAGTGCCATAGCGATACGAGTGCTGCGCGCAAGTGGATACACAGCGAGATGAAGCAACCAACTGATAGCCGACGACCTAACCCTCCGATCGGATATGCCTGCGAATGCACGCTGGCGCCGGAGCAGCAAATTGAGTTGGTGGCGGAGTTTCACGTTCATCGCATTCGCCCCTCGCGCATCGCTTATCGCCTGGGCATCGATATTGCTCAGGTTGAAGCATGGCTCTCGGGGGAGCAGGATGCGGAGCGGTTTCAGCGGTTGACGGCCGCCCATCGCCGTCGGAAGTATCAGCTTCAGATTCGCCGTGCGGACCGGCTGCGAGGTCAGCAGGCCTATGAGTTGCGGCTCGCGGCCCAGCAAGATCTGCAGCAGGACAACGGAATGGAACGACCGCAGGCCGGCAGGCGACGGTAGGCAACAGTGAGAGAGACACGGATGAGAGAGCACACATGACACAGCAACCTGACAATGTAATCGATCGGTGGCACGACATGATGGCTCACGGCACCACAGAGGGCTTGTATGACCTGTTGGCACCCGACTGCGTTTTCTGGTCCCCCGTCGTGCACACGCCGCAGCAGGGGCGGGACATTACCCACATGTACCTCAGTGCTGCCGGTCAGGTCTTCGATACGGATTTTCGCTACGTGCGCGAGGTGCGCGATGGCGATTCGGCGGTGTTGGAGTTTGAGTGCACGATGGACGGGATTCACGTCAATGGCATCGATATGATTCAGGCGGCCAATGGTCAGATCACTGAGTTCAAGGTGATGGTTCGCCCGCTTAAAGCCGTGAACAAAGTGCACGAGCGCATGATGCGCATGCTTGAGAAGCTGAAGGCTTCGGTTTCATGACTTTCACTGGTGTGTTTATCTCGCTGCTCCGGTGCTTGTGGCCACAGATGTCCGAGGCTACACTTTTCCCTCAAAAAAAGGGGACACATCGTTATGTCGCTCATAGTCAAAACCACGTACCGGGTGCGAGAAGCTGATAAGGCATCTTTTCTGGCGGATTTTTCCGTCGTCGCCCAAGCCACGATGGCGGCACCCGCCTGTGACTGGATTTATGTGGCTGAAGATACCGAAGAAAACACGGTGGTGGCTATGTCTTATTGGCAGTCTGAAGCGGGCTTTGATGATCATTTGAGATGGCGTATCGGTACCAGCCGTTGGACCGAGATGGAGCAGAAATACCTGACCGCAGAGCCTGAATTCAGCTTGATGCCGGTGATGTTTCGATTCCGCGATAAGGTTTGAGGGCCAGCGCGCCTGCCTCAGTCCGCAGCGCTAAGTACCGCTCCGTTTCGACTCGATTAGATGATGCACCAACTCGTCAGCCTGGGTTTTTGATAAACCCATACGCTCCCTGAGTTCTTCGATTTCTTCGGCTTCCTCGCTAGAAATGATGCCGTCTTCCAACGCTTCCCGAAGCTTGTGCTCAAACTCCGCATATTGCTTGGACATTTGTTTGGAGAAGCCTGCACCTACGATGCCGGTGAGCAGCGCCACCGTACACACCCCCATAATTGCGGTGAGGGCACCAATAAGCTTCCCCCCTGCTGTGATCGGTGACACATCCCCGTAGCCCACGGTCGTTAGCGTCACGATGGACCACCACATCGTCTCTGGTATAGATGGGAACGCATCGGGCTGTGCATCATGCTCGGCAACATAAATCAAAGAGCTCGACAGGAACAGCGCGACCACCATCAAATAGAGGGCGGCAACAAATGCCTGACGTTCCGAATGGATGGCGGAGACCAGATCCTCTAGAGCGGTAGTGTAGTGGCTTAGCTTGAGTAGTCGCGCGAGGCGCATGACTCTCAGTAGTCGCAAGTCTGCCCCTACCCAGATGAATTGCAACAATGTGGGCAGTATTGCTACCAGGTCTATGAGGCCTGTGAAGCTAAAAATATAGCCCAGGCGCTTGCGCCACGGCGTAGAGCCCTTGAGATCCTCATTATCCGGAGCCGACCAGATGCGCAAGACATACTCGACGGAAAAACAGACCACCGAGATAAATTCGAAGATCAATAGCTCGAATGACCAGACCTCCCCGATGGATGCGACAGATTCGAGCGTGATGGCGACGAGGTTGAGCGAGATCAGTAAAAACAGAAAGGTGTTGAGTCTTCGCGCCGCGGTTTTGTGTTGAGAGGATCTTTCGAAGAGTGAGCCAATATAACGCCGGGTAGTCACAGTCATATCCTTGTTACAATCGGCCACTGCCCCGGCAGTTGCCGCTTTTTCGTCCTTGAAGTATGTTGCCAGCAAGCTTCGATGAACGTAAGTGCAAAAAGAGACATGTCTGCACACCGGCCGGCATGCCATCAGTCACTTCCAAGGAGCCCGCCTGTATGAGTGTGTCGCGCCCGGGGGGCTAATCTGGGGAGGGGGACGAGTATTCAAATGAAACTGAAATTCATCGCATTCTTAACGCTCTTATTTTGCTACCCGGTTGCTTTTGCCGAGCCACTGGCCAGCGCTTCTTATAAGGATGTCTGTGAGCAGATGGATCAGCAAGGTATCTCCAGCCGAACCCAGTTGGGTCCCAGCTCGCAACAGTTGGTGGGTAATGTGGTGGTTGTCGTTGGCGCGGGGCAAACAAGCCGCCGCAAGCAGACTCAACCCGTCGCCAATTCGGATATTGTCGTGGGCGCGAGCATGATCCAAGCCAACACCGTTAACAGCACCTCTAATCAGACCAGCAGTACCGTGGCCCAGTCAGCGGATCCCTGTCGATGAGACACTGGCGCTGACCCACTGATGGCCACGCAACAAAGCTTGATAGGTACTAGTGCCGTGACACGGGAGTTGCTGGCGCACCTGGAACGAGTGGCGCCCACCGACGCGCCGGTTCTGGTGCGTGGCCCGACGGGTGTAGGTAAGGAGCTAGTGGCGCGCGAGATCCATCGGTTATCTGGCCGAGATCCCAAGGGTGGCTTTGTCGCGGTGAATTGCAGCGCCATTCCCAACGAGCTGTTGGAGAGTGAAATATTTGGTCACGAAAAGGGCGCTTTCTCCGGCGCGGTGAGTAGCTATCAGGGGAGGATGCGTCTAGCTGACGGCGGCTCGCTACTACTCGACGAGATTGGGGATATGCCTCCAGACCTACAGGCAAAGCTGTTGCGAGTGGTGCAGGAGGGCGTAGTCACACCCGTCGGCTCCGGTAAGGAGATTCCCGTCGATGTGAGGATTATCTCAGCCACTCACAAACCGCTGGAGTCCTTGATAGAAACAGGGCAATTTCGTGAGGACCTGTTTTTTCGATTGAACGTGATTCCCATCACTGTCGCTTCCCTGAGGGAGCGACCCGAGGAGATCGTTGAGCTCTTTGATCACTTCAGCGCTGCGTATGCCCTGCAGGGAGACCCGATCAAGCTGAATGCGCGCTCCGTCAGTCTGCTTCAGGCCTACCATTGGCCGGGCAATGTGCGGGAGTTGGAGAACTTCTGCCGTCGGTTATCCGCCTTGTACCCCGGAGAAAATATTAACCTTTACGAATTGCCTGCGGACTTCCTGCCGCCTCAGATGATGAGCCTGATGGGCGCGGAAAGCAGCGCAGCTTCTGCGCCGGACTCAGCGGGCGCGTGGGATGCAGCCGCCCTGGCACTGGGTAAGGTCAGCGCGGTGGGCGAGGATGAAGACGGCCTCGCCAGGGTTCTGGGCATCACAGCTGCCGAGGCGCCTGCGCATGTGGCCCTGAATGAGGCATCCCTCAAGGATCGTGTTACTGATTTTGAGCGCCAGTTGATCGAAAAGGCACTTGCGGACGCCAATAGCAACATCTCAGAGGCTGCCCGGCTGCTGGGGGTGAAACGTACGACCCTGATTGAAAAAATGGGCAGGCTTACTATCGCAAAACGCTGACGAATACGTGTCAAAAAATTGACGTTGCTGTCAATTTTATCGATTTTTAATCCCCTTCAAATCTATAAGCCACTCATATTATTAGTATTTCTTATGATGGCCTCCTGTTTGCTGCGTAATCAAGCACGCAATGTGGAAGTAACGCGGTGTCCAAAGAGTCAGAGACAGTTCAATTAAATGTGCTTTCGGTGCGCGGGACCGGCTTTCCCGAGGAGTGCCTGAGCGGTAGCTCATGGCATTCAATCGTTCGGCTGACGCAGGCACCTGAGGTTTTTGCTGAGCGGATTACTGACAGCGCCGCTTCCTGCGTCGCAGTGGGGCCCGCTTGGTCACAGGAAGAACCTTATTTGCTCCAGATTCTTGAGCACGCCCCGGAGTCGTCGGTCATTCTCATGCCCGCCGGTGATCTCAAATTGGCACACCTCATCGGCGTGGGGGGCTTTGACGCATTCGTGACTTACGCAGATGACAGCGATTGGGTGGCGTTGGCTGAGACCGCGTTAAGCTGTGCCGAAGCACTCGAGACCTCTTCCAAATCTCGCTCTGGCGCTGCTTCTTCCTCTACACCGTCTGCGCCTGCTATTTCGTCGCGAGGACAGCGGAAGCAGGTGATATTCAGTGACCCGGTAAGCAAAGCGATGTTGGCGTTGGTCCAGCGGGTCGCTCAAGTGGATGTGACTGCGCTGCTGTCAGGCCCCTCTGGGGTGGGTAAAGAGGTGGTAGCGCAAATTCTGCATAACGCCTCTGCCCGAGCGACGGGTCCGTTTATCGCGCTGAACTGTTCCGCGATGCCTGAACATCTGGTGGAGAGTATTTTATTTGGTCACATGAAAGGCTCATTTACGGGCGCCATCAAAGACCAGCCGGGTATTTTTGAGGACGCGCACAACGGCACGTTGTTTCTCGATGAGGTAGGTGAGCTGCCCTTGCATATTCAGCCCAAGTTGTTGCGTGTGATTCAGGAGCGTAAAGCCGCGCGGATAGGCAGCACCCGAGAGGTAAGCTTCGATGTTCGCCTGGTAGCGGCCACCAACCGGGATCTGGTTGAGTTGGTCAAGCGAGGTGAATTCAGAGAAGACCTGCTCTACCGGCTGAACGCCTTCCATATCGGCATACCACCCCTGCGGGAGCGCCCAGAAGATATCCGGCAGCTGGCAATCAGTTTTGCCGCTTCCGAGCAGATTGCGGGCATCGGTATGGAAATCGACGAAGCCGCGATTCAGCAGCTACTGCAGCATCAATGGCCCGGCAATGTGCGGGAGCTCGACAATGTTATTTGTCGCGCCAAGGTGCTTGCGATTCACAATGTGATTCAACCCGAGCACATTTATTTCGATGCGCTGGAGTTTGCGCCCGCTTCACTTCCAGAAGCGCCTGCTGAACTGACGACTCCCGATATGGCGAAACCTCAGTGCAACGAGCATGTCATTCAATCCGATCAGGACTTGGTCTCGGCCAAAGAGCAGGCGGAATGGCAGCTGATTCAGGCGGCCTTGCAGGAAACCGACTCCAAAAAAGAGGCGGCAGAGCGTTTGGGCATCAGCCCGAGAACGCTACGACACAAATTACAAAAGCTGAAGGCAGCAGAGGCTGACAGCTTGCAATCGATAGGTGCCTCATGATTGATAAAACCAATATGCAGGGTGTAATGAGCGTCATCCGACAGGCCGAAATAGCCAATAGCCGCGCCGCTGACGCGTCTTTGGGTATCAGCAATGAACAGCAGCAGTCGCGTTTTGCGTCAGATCTGTTGGCAGCCATCCGATCGGTCAATGCAACGCAAATGCGCTCAGCCGAGACCAAAACAGCCTTTGAAGCGTCGGGAGACGTCAGCGTTACCGATGTCTTGCTTGATTCACAGCGTGCATCGGTGGCGTTCGAGGCCACGCTTCAAGTTCGAAATAAGGTCCTGAAGGCCTATCAAGATGTCATGAGTATGCCGGTCTGATATGCCAGGCATGGACAAGAGGTAACAGATGATGGAAGCAGCACTCGAAGAACGACCGCCGATAGAGGGGTCAGCTACCGAAGTAGACACCGGCAGTAACGCGCCCATCGAGACAGGCAGCACCACTGTGCCTGCTGAGCGGGCCGGCGCAGCGCCTGCGAATCAGGCTCAGGCGATGCCCACTTTGAGAGACGTGCTGTCACAGCCTGCTGTGCGTCGAGCTATGCCCGCTATCGTCGGTCTTTTGTCCTTGCTGGTGGTGCTGATTTTTTGGTCGGTGATGATGTCTACGCCTTACCGAAGCGTTTCTGATGGCATGGAGCAGGCCGATGTTCAGTTGGCTTTTGAGGCGCTGAAATCTGCTAATTACGACGTCCGAATTAACAAATCCACCGGGCGTCTCGAGGTGCCCGAGAATGTGTTTCAAGCGGCGCGAATTTTTTTAGCATCCCAGGGCATCCCCAGGGCTGCAGCCGAGGGTGGCATGGGCTCGCTGGCTGATGACAGCTCGATGACAACCAGCCAATTTATGGAGCAAGTGAAATACAACAATGCGATCGAGATTGAACTCGCGCGCACTATTTCCGAGATCAGCACGATAGAAATGGCCCGGGTTCATTTAGCGGCGCCCAAGCAAAGCGTCTTTGTCCGCGATCGGCAACCTGCCAAAGCCTCGGTGATCGTCAAGCCATACCGGGGTAGAGTCGTTGACCCCGCACAGGTACTTTCAATCGTTCACTTGGTCAGCGCCAGTGTGCCCTATCTCGCCACGCAGGACGTCACAGTGGTAGATCACTACGGCAACTTGCTAACTGGCAGCAATGCTGAAAAAGATGGCACCCCCGCCCTTAACAACGCGCGTTTTGAAGCGGAGCGAGAAGCAGAATTGGCTGACCGTATTCGCGAGCTTCTCATCCCGGCATTGGGTGGCGGCAACGTGCGAACCGTCGTCAATCTGGAGATGGATTTCACTCAGCGTGAAACCACCACTGAGCAGTATCTGGATCTCGAGGGGGGCGGAGCAGAAGTCCGGTCTGAGGTGATCACCTCAGATACGCAGACCGGTATCGCTGCATCGGGGGTGCCGGGCGGCACCACCAACATTCCACCCGACCAGCCAGAGGTTGTACCGGAGGGTGAGGTCGCCGAGAACCCAGCCAATACCGAAACCGCTACTACTGAGCGTGAGCAAACCACGCGTAACTATGAGCTCGATAAAGAGATCCGGTTTGTGAAAGAACAGACAGGTCGCGTGACCTCTATGACAGCCGGCGTCATCATCAATGAGGAAGCGTTGCGGGATCTGGCGAAGCGCCGTTACTACGCCTCTCTCGATGAGGGATCCACCGTCACTGAAGACCTGCTTGCAGAAGAAGTAGATGAAGATGCCGAGACGGGTCTGGAGGGTGCCTCAGCATCGCTAGCCCCCATTCCTGGCGCGGAGTTACAGCGATTTATGGTCGAAGAGATCGAACGGTTCCGCACTCTGGTCGTTGCCGCCCTGCCCTATGACGAGGCGCGCGGTGACTCACTCTCAATGACCTCGGCGCCCTTCTTCACCGACCCGCCACAGGATTACCAGTTGCCTTGGCACAAGGACCCCGCCATTATCGAGTGGGGCCGCCATGGAATGACGTCGATTGGACTGATTGCTTTCTTCCTGCTGGTCATTGCCCCGGTCCTGCGGGTCTATATGCCTAAGATTGAGGAGAGCGATGCCTTGCTCGCGGAGCAATTGATAGACGGCGAGCTCAGCGTGGCTGACAGAAAGGCGCTTGAGGAGGGGGAATCTCTTGACGAGATTAAGGCCAAACTCAAGCCCAAAAAGTCTGCTATTTCAGCCGATATGCTCGACACAGCCAACAGCTATGATGACAAAGTGGCCGTGGTGCGACTGCTTGTTGCAGAGGACGCAGGCCGTGTTGCTAACGTACTGAAGAGAATGATTAAACCCGTCTAAGGGAGCTGGAAGATGGCAGAGGCAGCAACAAACATTCCGCAAGGAGATGGCGAAACGGAGCTCCCGGACTTCGTTCGTGAAGAGCTGGAGACCATGACAACCACTGAGCGAGCGGCGGTCATTATGCTGCTTATGGGGGAGACGCAGGCGTCGGATATCATTCGTTACATGAACCCTCGTGAGGTGCAGGCTCTGGGTTCGGCGATGGTGGGTGTCGTTGATCTCTCACAGGAAACCGTGAGCGCGGTGCTCGATGATTTCGTTGGCACTATCAAGCAACAGACGAACCTGGGTCTTGGCACGACAGACTATGTCGAATCCGTTTTGAAGCGTGCGCTAGGTGACGACAAGGCCAGCACGGTCTTGAGCCGCATTCTGCCTGGTGGATCAACCAAGGGTTTGGAGATTCTGCGTTGGATGGATGCCCGTGCGATTTCGGACATGATTATCAACGAGCACCCGCAGGTGATTGCCATCATTCTCTCGGTGTTGGAATACGACGTCGCCGCCGACGTGTTGAGTTTTTTACCGCCAGAGAATCGTGGTGAGGTCATGCAGCGTGTGGCCAGTCTTGAGACCGTTCAGCCATCCGCTATGGAAGAGCTGGAGCGCATCATGTCTGAGCAGTTCTCCAGTAACTCCTCCGCGCAATCGTCGAGCTTTGGTGGCGTTAAGACAGCCGCAAAGATCATGAACTTTGTCAAAGTCGATCTTGAAACTTCTGTGATGAAGTCTCTGACCCAGCTGGACGAGGACCTGACGCTTCAGATTCAAGACAACATGTTCACTTTTGAGAACCTGTCGATGGTCGACAACCGCGCCATTCAGGTAATGATGCGCAACATCGAATCTGATTTGCTAATGGTCGCGTTGAAGGGCGCCAGTGAAGAGACCCGCGACAAATTCTTTGACAACATGTCGCAACGGGCTAAGGCCATGTTCATTGATGATATGGAGTCGAAGGGCCCGATGCGTATCTCTGATGTTGAGGACGCTCAGAAAAATATCATGCGTATTGCAAGAAAGCTGTCTGATGCCGGCGAACTGGTACTTGCGGGTCGTGGAGATGACTTTGTCTAAAGCCACTGACACTGTCGTGTGGGAGCTAAATGAACTCCTCGCTGCTGATCGGCGCGCCAAAGCCTTCAGTGAAGCCTCAGCTGCCGGGGACCTCTCTGCGCGCCCGATGGGCTTTGAGGAAGCACATTGGCAGCAGATCAGCACAGAGAACGATACCGATGAAGAGGAGAGCGATCTCGAGCCGGCAGAGGGGTCCGCGTCGGATGCTGCTGATGTGGCGGCTATCGATGAGGCAGAGGCGGGAGAAGAGCAAGAAATCGATATTGACCAACTGCTCGAAGCTAAGTTTCAGGAGGGCGTCGCAGAGGGCATCAGGCAATCCAACTTGGAGAGTCAGCAGCGGGAAGCGCTGGCCGAGCGCTTCTTTGAGGCGATTCAGACTCAGATGGACGCACTCCCCAGAATCTGGCCTGTGGTAACAGATCTGTCACTCGACATCGCCAAAACCGTTTGTTTGCAGTCGCTCAAAGTCGATGAGCAGGCATTCCGCGCTTATCTCAATACCGCGTTGGAGCACATTGAATTTCCTGACGGCGTCCCGGTGGAAATCAAGGTGTCCGCTGCGATGGCAGCAGTGCTGCCCGAGGAGCAGCTCTCCGAAATGTTGGCTGACCGATCCGTTTCTGTAACGGTCGATCCGGATCTGAATGATGGTGATATCTCTGTTCAGTACGACCATCTGGTCATTGATCGACTGCTTGAGTGCGAATTTGATCAGTTGCGTGAGCAACTGGTAGCGCAGTTCCCTGATTCGCTACTGGATTCATGAACCCGAGCCCACGCACTACTGAGCAGCCGCGGCCTGACCGAGGCTGGCCCCAGTTGGCTGCGCCTGATGCTTGGACATGGGCCAAGATCAGGCATGTCTCGGGTCATGTTGTGGAGTGCGATGGCCTTCAGGCACCTCTGGGCGCCATGTGCGAAATCGAGACGGCTGACCCCGAGACACCCAACGTACCCGCCGAGGTGGTGGCTTTCTCTGACCAGACGCTCAAGTTGATCCCTTTTTCAGAGACCGTGGGGGTCTCGCGGGAGAGCCGAATTCGCTTGGTCAATCCTCGTGTGGGTCTGCCAGTCGGCGCACATTTACTAGGCAGGGTAATTGACCCTCTGGGTAATCCGCTGGACGACAAGCCACTCATACATCCGCGATTCGTATCCAATTTTTATGGTCGGAGCATCCCGGCGCTGCATCGCCAACCGGTATCGACGCCAATGGATGTGGGCGTGCGCGCGATCAATGGTGTTTTGACGCTCGCCAAGGGTCAACGAGTCGGCTTGATAGCCGGCTCTGGCGTAGGTAAGAGTACGTTGCTGGGTATGATGACCCGTCACACAGTTGCTGATGTTGTGGTGCTGGCGCTCATCGGCGAGCGCGGCCGAGAGGCCGGCGAGTTCCTTGCTGAGAGCCTCGGGCCCGAGGGTTTGCGCAAGTCTGTGGTGATTCTGGCGACCTCTGACTGTGCATCCGTCATGAGACGTCAGGCGGCTGAAGTGGCGCACTTGGTGGCGGAATATTTCCGCGATCAGGGAAAGGATGTGTTGCTACTGTGCGACAGTCTCACCCGCATTGCGCATGCCCAACGGGAGATTGGTCTGGCCACCGGTGAGCCGCCTACGAACAAGGGCTACCCGCCGTCGGTCTTCAGTGATTTGCCAAAGCTGGTGGAGCGTGGCGGTCCCGGTGATGGCGCAGGCACGATCACCAGCGTGTACACCGTGCTCTCCGAGCACGATGAGGGCATGGATCCCATCGTTGAGGTGGCCCGGGCCTCGCTCGACGGACAGATTATGTTATCCAGAGAACTGGCTGATACCGGGCTCTATCCCGCGATTAATTTGCGCGGCTCGATATCCAGATTGGCGTCCAAGGTGCTCGGTGCGCACGAAATCAAGATGGCGACCGAATTTCGGCGGTTGTGGTCAGTGTATGAGTCAAACAGGGATCTGATTATGGTGGGGGCTTATGAGCAGGGCACTGACCTGGAGCTCGATAAAGCCATTGCGATCAGGCCCATGATGCTGGAGTTTCTCCGTCAGGGTGCGACCGAGGCATGCTCTATGGAGCAGGCAACTGCCGCCATGGCGCAAATTATCGCGCGAGGTCAGCATGGCCACTAAGTGGGACCCCCTGGTGCTGAAATACCAGCGACAAAACCAGCAGGAATTGGGGCGACTGACAGAGCTGAGACGCCATCTCAAGGAAACTGAGTCCAACCGGGACAAAGTAGCCGAGCGCCAGACCCACTTTCGACGCCAGCTTCACACCAACACGCTTCGGGAGATTGACGACTGGCGCGTTATGAAGTCCTTCCTCGCAGACCTCGATATATTGCGCAACAACTGCGAGGGACAGCTCATTGAGATCAGGGAACTCATTGGTCGCGTGCAGGCGCAAAACCAGCGCACGGCTCGAGTTTTGCAAAAATATGAGCACCTTCAGCAGCAAACGCTAAACGCCCGTCGAATCCATCTTGAGCGTCAGGAGATCGATGCCCTCGACGAATGGGCTGTGCAGAGTTACGCTCGGTCGGACTTGGCACGCGACTTGCATAAACCACTAGCAGTGGACAATGTGACAAGCGATTGAATAGTGGACTCCCAGATCGAGACAGATATAGCCAAACTGCTAGGAAGCCTTAATAAATCAAAGGCTTACAGTGGATCTTTGGCCGCTAATAACGAAGCCGGCGCGGCATTTAAGCGCGCTTTGGTGGCATCTGAGCAGGCGCAGGCTGCTGAAAAAGGCGGCAAGGGGTTGCCGGCGGCATCCGCCGCTAGCGCGCCGTCTGGAAAGCCTGCTGAGCCGCCGGTTGCCGCTTCTGTGGCGTCGATACCTGCCGCCGAGCGGGTTTCGACGACACCTTTACCAGACTTTGACTTGCGTGTAGTGGGGGAGCCTGCCGAGCGGCTCGCCGTGATGAAGTATGCGGAGCAGGCAGGCCTGTCTCCAGATGTCTTGGCGCAGCTCTTTCCGGTGAATAATCAGGCGTTGATGGATCCCTCAGTGGAGGGGCGCAGCCTGGCTGATGCGGTTGCTACCGCGATTGCCGCCTGGCTGGCGACAAATCAAGCGCAGTCAGCTTCTACCAGTGAGGCCTCTTCACTAGTGCCGGGTTCAATGGCTGCTTCCCAAATTTCCTCTGACATAGATCCCGCGCGTCTTCTGGAGGTCGATGTCGAGAGCTTAAATCAGCTCATCGCACCCATACTTGCTCAGGTGACTGCAGAAGGTTCAGCGGTGGGCGCTGACCCGCTCAAAGAAGATACTGATCTACTTACTCGTATCGGGGAGGTGGTCACTCCCGCAGTGGCACAGTGGGTTGCTGACGGCCGAGTCGACGTCGTGGCTCAAGGTGAAACCCCTAACACTGAGGGCGCTGTTGCAGAGCTGTCTAATCGAATTACGCAGCTGATTACGGCGACTATCAGCGATTCTCAGCTTGGTGCCAGTGTGGCCGGGGCCAATCCAGCTATCACTGACTTGACGTTAACAAGCGAGAGCACTGGGTTGCTAACACCCCGCTTGACCGCGGAGCTTGAGTCTGCGGTCGCCAAGTGGGTAGCACAATCCTCGATATCGACAGGCAACTTAGTCTCTGAACAATGGGCTCGCGACGTTGCCCGGCGAGTGGCGCCTGCAGTGGCTCAATGGTTCACAGACACACAAAGTGCGGAGCGCTCCGTGCAACAGCTGTCAGCGCAGATAGCGCCTGAGCTCACCAAGGCCATACAGACATTTACGGAGAATCCGCTGCGATCTCCGGCAGCTGCAGTGGCACAGCAAGGACCTGCCAGCACGACAGCCACCTTGGCGGCTATCCCCGCAATGGTGGGAGGCACTTCTGAGGCAGAAATCAGCGCGCTGCGCGCCAGTGTGGTGTCGAAGCCGCAACCCATCACCTTGGCCCTTGCAGGCGCTCAATCCGATGCTGCTCAGCCGGCACCCCAGAACCTCGCCAGTGTGCTGGCTCAGGTAATGGCACCTTCGACTCAGCCTGTCAGTGAGGCGCCTGTGCTGGCGCAATTTGCGACATTAGACCGATTCGCGCTGCGTGGCGTGAACGTGACGACAGATGGCAAGGTAGAGGCCACCAAGACAGACGCTACAGTTGCCACTGAGGCGGTGAAGAATGCTAAGGCCGATCCCGTTATGGCACTGCGCGACCTGGTGAGCGCGCGTAGCCTCGAGCTTGCGCGACTGGCCGGTACTTCATATAGGCCAGCAGTAAGCCCAGCCACCCAACCTACGCCTTTCGCGGGTTTGGTGCAGGGAGAAGTGTTTGATGCGGCCGCAGCGCGTGTTGCGGGTCAGGGGGACCTCGCTTTCAGACAGGCTCTTACTGGATCCGATCGATCAGCGCTCTCCGATGCGGCTCGATTAAATCAATTTACGCCAAACCAGAACCTTGCAGCCCGCGAGCTCGCTGGACGGCAGCTTTCTGCGGCGCTGGGCCAACGCTTGGCGGCTAACATCGCGGCGGGCCATTATCGTCTGACTTTCAATGTTCACCCAAGGGAGCTTGGCGCCATTGATGTGGTGATGGAAATGCGCGACGGCCGCCTCGATGCACAAATTAACACCAGCAACGCAGTGACCAGAGAACTCCTGGGTGACTCTCTCCCGAGACTTCGTGATGCGTTGCAGCAAAGTGGCGTCAATCTGGCGCAATTGCAGGTAGGAGCAGACACGCAGCAGGGTCAATCTCAGGGCCGTGAGGCGAGCGCCAATAGTGCCGGTGCCCAGATTCAGGACGAGATGAGTCTGGCAGACGCCGGGATGGAGACCGTATCCGAGGACCTAGAACTGGGACTGGATCTGGATTCGATCGATTTTTGGGCATAATGGGAACCGTGCCCCGAATAAGGATGGATAAGCATCATGGCTGACGAAGAATTAGAAGCGGGTGAAGGCGGAAAAAAGTCGTCTATCCTGTCCTATATCCTGATTGGCGTGGGTGTGATTGTCGCCTTGGCCATTACGATACTGGCGACTATGTATTTTGTAGGATATTTCGATCCTGACTCAGCCGAGCGGATCGAAGAGACAGTTCAGCAGCTGGAAATGGACGCTGAAGAAGCGCGAGCCCGCGCAGAAGAACTTGCCAAGGGTCCGAGCAAGGAGACGCTTGACTCCCCCGAACTGACCCGCTTTGAAAATACCTACATGGAGATCGAGCGCCCGCTGGTCGCAAATATCGTTAATTCCAGAAAGGTGATGCAGGTCAAGGTTGCGATCATGACCCATTACGATGACCGTGTTGTTGCGAATATGGAAAAACATGAGTTTGCCATCCGATCCGAAATGTTAGACGTGATGCGCAAGATAGATGAAACCCGGATTTCCGAGCCCAATTTCCGCTCCGATCTCGCTGAGCAACTCAAGTTAGCGGTGAACTCAGTTCTTGAGAGATATGAAGACTTTGGCGGAGTGGAAGAGGTTATGTTCACTGAATTTGTGGTTCAGTGAGCCCGGTAACTAGGTGAGATAAGAGTTATGGCTGAAGACAGCAGCAGACTTTCGGAAGAGGAGCTCAATGCGTTGGCCTCCGACGAGGGGTTTGATGATGAGTCGGCTTCTCTGATTGACCCTGAGTCTGCTCTTAGCGCAGAAATTCGCCCCCACAACTTGGTGACAGAAGATACCACCATCGGTATCAATTTGGCCGCGGTGGATATGATAACCGAGCGGTTCACACGTCACCTGCGGTTAGGGTTACTCGAGGTGTTGCGAACCAGCCCGCGCATCACTGCTGATCGGGTTAAGACACTCCCGTTCTCGGAATATCTGCAAGACCTGCAGGCGCCGCTATCGGTGAATACGGTTCGCTTGTCAGGGCTGCGAGGCACATCGATGGTGGTCATTGATCCTAACGTGGTCTTTGCATCGCTGGATAACTTTTTTGGTGGGTTTGGGCGCGGCATCGAGGGGCTACCCCCGGGCCGGATGTTCACCCCAACCGAAACCCGGATTATCAACATCATGCTTGAGGTTATTTTCGCCTCCATACACGAAGCCTGGGCTCCCATCATGGAGATTCAATGCGAGCATGTCGGCTCGGAGATTAATCCGCAATTTGTACAAATTGTCGATGAGAACGATCTGGTGATTGTGTGCCACCTCGAGGTGGAGCTTCCCGGGAAGGAGCGCGGCACAATTGATGTGGTTTATCCCTTTGCAACGTTGAAGCCCATTCGTGACGTGTTGAGGGGCCGGGTTCAGGATTCTGAGGATCCGTCCGTCGATCATGACGTCTGGGCGCGAGAGCTGGCCGGTGCGGCTTCAGACGCCGAGCTTGAACATCGCGTGATTTTGGGTGAGGTCGAAATGACGCTTGGCGACTTTAATAAAATGCAGGTCGGCGACGTATTGGATCTGAGAAAGTTTGATTTGGCGCGCGTATTGGTGGATGAAATTCCTTTGTTTGAGTCCGAGATAGGTACCGCAAACGGCTACGCCGCAGCGCGGTTGCTGCAAGCCGTTGAGCTGACAGAGAGCTAGTCAGCACTGGCTCGAACACCGTTAGGAGATATTCATGAGTGAAGAAGAAGAAACTGCCGATGTGTCGCTGGATCAGCTCAGTGAGGATGCTGAGGGCCAGGGTTTTGACGCTATGGTCAGCGCTGATGTGCTCCAGAGTGTTCCCGTTACGCTCTCTGTCGAGGTGGGCCGAACGCGCTTGAAAATTCGCGATTTGCTAAGACTCAAGCAGGGTAGCGTTATCGAGCTCGAGCGAAATGCTGGCGAGCCCCTGGATCTTCTTGTGAACAATACGGTAGTTGCTCAGGGCGAAGTTGTTCTGGTGAACGACCGCTACGGCGTAAGACTGACTCGCATCCTGCCTTCAGAAGACCGCGTCGAGAAGCTCTGAGTTCCGGTAGCAACTAGTGGCTGAGGAGCTGAGTTGGGTCAGGTGGGTGACAGCCCTTTTTGTGGTAGCGGCCGCAATGGCGGTTAGCTTTTGGACATTGCGTCGAGTGCAAGGCTCGAGCCGGAGTTGGCTACCCATCCGTATTACCGGGCGTGTTCGCCTGAACCGCTCTGCCGAGCTGGTATTGGTAGAAGTCGACAATGAACGGTTCTTAATTGGTGCAACTCCAGCTAATATCAATACCATTGCAAAGTGGCCTGCTGATGTGACTGGGAACGACGCACTTGGGCCCCCAGAATCGGCAAGTCGCGGTGCTCAGTAGGCCAGACTGACCCAATTCCGCCGCGGGGGCGGGAGCAGAACTGGGCTCATCGACTTGGGGGGCTAATGTTCAGATTCTTGCTGCTCTTGCTGATGCCCTTGTTAGCGACCGACGCTGCGGCACAGGGCGCCATCCCGATTTTAAGCGCGGTGCAGGGCCAGGCGGGCGAAACCGAATATTCGGTGACGTTGCAACTACTTGGCTTGATGACGGTACTCACCCTGTTGCCGTCAATTCTACTGATGATGACCAGCTTTACGCGGATCATCATCGTCTTATCACTGCTTAGGCAGGCATTGGGTACCGCTCAGACTCCACCTAACCAAATCCTGTTAGGCATCGCACTTTTTCTCACCATTTTTATTATGGCACCTGTATTCACTCAGGTTTACGACGACGCAATCGCACCCTACAGTAATGACGAGATGGGGCTGGAGGCAGCGATCGAGGCGGCGCAGATCCCTATGAAGGATTTTATGTTGCGCCAAACCCGAGAGAAGGACCTGCAGACTTTTGTCAGTATCGCAGATAACCCGGACATCACCTCGCCGATGGAGACACCACTGACTGTCCTCGTGCCCGCTTTTATTACTTCAGAACTTAAGAGCGCGTTCACCATTGGATTTATGCTTTATATCCCTTTCATCATCATCGATATGGTTGTCGCCAGCGTACTGATGTCCATGGGTATGATGATGCTGTCTCCCATGATCATCTCATTACCTTTCAAACTTTTATTGTTTGTGATGGTGGATGGCTGGATGCTGCTGATGACGTCGCTGACTGGCAGTTATGTATAGGACCGATTGATATGGAGACGACAGAAGTCATCGGTATTGGTAGAGAAGCGATCTGGACCGTCATATACGTAGCGGGCCCGGTGCTGATCATTGCACTGTCAGTGGGGCTGATTATTGGCGTATTTCAAGCGGCCACATCCATCCAGGAGATGACGCTGAGCTTTATCCCCAAATTGGCGGCTTTGGTTGCCGCGTTACTCATATTTGGCGATTGGCAACTCACCATTCTGTCCGAGATGTTTATCTCGATCTTCGACATGATCCCGCAAATTTTCACGCGATGAATCTGATCCTTGATGACGTCGTACTGATTCTTGTTACTGGATTAATTCCACTACTGCGCATCTCGGCGCTGCTACTTGCGGCGCCGCTGGTGTCTCTCAGGGTCGTTTCAATTCGCATTCGTGTCGCGCTGGCGGTGGTGCTTACGATCTTTATCTACCCTACCCTGGAGTTGCCGGTGATAGACCCCGTCAGTGCGGCGGGTTTGATATTGATCATCCAAGAACTCTTGGTAGGGCTGCTTTTTGCGGCTGTACTACAAGTCGTGAATGCCGCTTTGGTCGTAGCGGGTCAAACACTGTCGATGAGTATGGGACTCGGTATGGCGCAAACGGTGGATCCCAATATTGGTCGTGTACCAGTTCTTGCTTCGTTTCTGGTGGTGTTGTCGACTCTCATATTCCTCTCCATCGGCGGTCATCTGATCCTGATAGAGTTGATACTAATGAGTTTTGAGGTGATGCCCATAGGCGGCCAAATTAACTTTGTCGAGACCATCGTCAACTTTACTGAATGGACTGCGATGGTCTTTCTAGGAGGGGTGCTGATAGCGCTACCCATCATGTTAACCATGATGTTGGTCAACCTTTGCATCGGGATCGTGACCCGGGCGGCACCTGCGCTAAATATTTTTGCCGTCGGATTTCCGGCAATGGTGCTGGCAGGTATGGTCCTTTTTTTGGTGTATCTGGTGAACATTGGCCACCGTATTGAATGGCTGTGGCTGGAGGCGTTCCAGAGGGCACAGAACATCTGGGTGGTGACCTGATGGCAGATCAACAAGACGATAGCCAAGAAAAAACAGAAGAGCCCACCGCCCGACGTCTCAGCAAAGCGAGAGAAGAGGGGCAGATTGCCCGCTCTACTGAAATCACGATCGCCGCCTCAGTGATCAGTGTAGCGATTTACATCTATTTATTTGGCAGTTCTCTTTTGGGGAACGTGGCCAACATTTTTGCCCAGGGCCTTGTATTCGACTCGCTCTCCGTACTGGAGCCGCAGGTCGCTGCCGGCCGTCTGGCTGATGCCATGGTCGAGGCGTTATTGACGATTTTACCGATACTGATCCTGTCGGGCGTGGTAGTGCTGGTCTGCTCCGGTTTGATCGGGGGTTACAACTTCAGCTGGAAATCACTGCAACCCAAGGCTTCCAAGTTCAACCCCATTGCGGGGCTTAAACGCATGTTTGGGATACAGGCGCTGGTAAACCTCGGGAAATCTATTGCGAAGTTTCTCTTGGTCGGTGGTGTGACCTATCTCTTGATCGACGCGTCGATCACGGAATTTGCAGAGATCTCGCTGATGGCGCTGGAGCCCGGCCTCACAGCATCTGCCTCGATTATTACGATGGCTTTTCTGGTGGCTTCGAGCACGCTGATCATCATTGCCTTGATCGATGCCCCGTATCAGGCCTACCAGCATAACCAAAAAATGAAGATGTCCTTGAAAGAGGTCAAAGACGAGCGTAAGGACACCGAGGGTTCGCCTGAGGTCAAACAGCGCATTCGTCAGAAACAGCGGGAGGTATCGGCTGCCAGAATGCTCGAGGCGATCGCAGAGGCCGATGTAGTGATTACCAACCCAGAGCATTTTGCCGTCGCCCTCGCTTACGACCCCTCCTCTGAGGATCCACCGAAAGTGGTGGCAAAAGGCGCGGATATCATGGCAGAGCGTATTCGTGAGAGAGCCGGCGAAGAAGGCGTGCCCCTGTTTCAGTCTCCGGTTTTGGCGAGGGCGCTCTTTTTTACCACGGAGATTGAGGCTTTCATTCCCGAGCCGCTCTTTGAGGCAGTTGCTCAGGTCATTGCCTACATATTTAATATCAACAGTATCAATCGTTCGAGCAACCTGCGCGACAAGCCGGTTCCACGAGTGCCAGACAACATGGTGTTTGACTCTGAGGGACGGCAGTCTGAAGTGTATGACCAGTGAGCCTTGAGGATGTTTCACCATTGAGCCGAGAGTTTTTCACTAGATGACATCAGACCCGACAAATGCCCCGATGCTGGACTCGCTACCTCACCCGGATGATGAGAGTGTTCTGTCTAACGCGCGCGATGCCCTGCTAACAGGCATGTGCAACGTTTTCATTGTGGGTGAGGAAGAATTCCACATCGACGCCTGTTTCCTTGCCCTTTATCACCAGCTGAAGCGTGAGCCGGGACTGCATTTGCATCGCATGATGTCCCCGAAGGTGGATGACATTGTGGAGTTGTTCAATACTGTCCTTGCGGATTTGAGCATTGAGGAGGCCCGCAACCAGCAAGCTAACGACCGCCATATCATTGTGATGCCGGATTTTGGCCCGAATGCGGGCAAGGAGTGGATGGCCTGTGAGTCTCTGGTCAATACCTTCCCTGGTGCCAATGTCGGGATGTTGGCGTTTTCAACGATTGATAATCATGACGCCTCTGCACTTCAGCAGTTATCGCTGAAATCGCGTAACAAACTTATCCGCCTCTCTCATATGGATAGTGCATCTATGGAGCACTTCCTCAATAATTGCCACGAGAGGGGTGCTCTCCTCGAAATGTTGCCCTCGCTGGTGGATTCACAGTGGTATGGATTGGCCTCAGGCATAGCAGGTTTATCAGCTGATGATGTCCCCACATACAGCGTATCGGATTACGACGAGTCGAAGTCTGCCGCGCCCGCCTCGACCCAATCGCCCGATTTGCCGGAAACCGAGGCGTCCAGTGATGAGCCCGAGGAGGAGCCGGCCGGCGCGCGCAAACCCTGGATTAACTGGGCTGCGTTTCTCCCCCGGGTGACGTCATTGGTATCTGCGAGCCTGATTGTGCTGTGCGCCGCCGCGCTATTTTTGGCAGTTGCTGGTGCCCTGCACCCGCCGATTTGGGAGGCGACTCAGTTCATTGTAAGACCCGTATGGGATCAGTTGATGGTCTGGCTGGAGCAGCTTCTGGCAAAGATTCCGCGCTAAAAATATCGGCGAAAAGGCCGATATTGTTGCTAATAGGGAGATTCTTGACATGGTAGATGAAGAAAACCCGGGCGCGGATGACGAACTCACTTTGCCCAACCAGAAGAGCGTGAACAACGGCGGGTCGGTGCCACCCAACCCGGCAAGCGATGCGGTGGCACAGCTCAACGCAGATACGCATACTCGACTGGATCGGGCGCTTGACTCCGCGAGTCAGGCCAACAGAAAGATGGAGTTTTACGCCAAACGACTCGCTGGGGGCGCTGCTGTGGTTGTATTCCTGTGCGTGGTATTACTGATGGTAGCGGGCGGTCGACTGTCGGGTCAGGTGGAGGCGTTGCAGGCCGCAACATTGTCGATTACCAAGCGTGTCGTGAATATGAACTCTGCCCTCGATCGGATGGTTGTGCTCGACCAGAAGCTGACCATGCTCGACGAGGGTCAGGCGCAGCTGGCCGATGCTATTGGCCAGGTGGAACAGGACGGCAGGATTATGGCTGAGCAAATGGAAGCCTCGATGGCGGGCGTCAACTCAACCATGACCGAAACCAGCGAGGTGACGCGAAGTGGCGTAGAGTCCAGCCGCGCGATGGGGGCCCAATTGCAAAAGCAGTCTGAACAGTTATCCGAGCTGGCCAGGCGGGTGAGGCAGTTGGAGGCAGGCTTTGAGGATGTCGCCGCCCTGAAGCGAGAAGTGTCCGCGCTAATTGAAATTGAGCGGGACAAGCTCACCGACTTGTTTGAGGCGCAGTTAGCGTTGCAACAAGCCCAAATGCGCAGTGATGGCATTGACGAGCCGGCGCCTGTTCCAGAGAAAATCTACCCGGAGGGGGCGATCGTCTTTCCTCCCAGCCCCAGCGCTGCGCGGGAATAGGCTGCTGGAGTATTGAAAAATGAAAAGGGTTAGCCGCTTTCAGGATTATCCGAGGGGACCAATTCCTGACCGGGCTCGGATTCGGGCGGGTTGATCGGCACATCCCGCATGGTGCTCTCTACAAAAGAGGAGCCAGCATCAATACCCATTGAGATCGCTTCAACGGTTTCGGTGAGCGCCGCAGACAACGCCGCGCGCTGTTGCGTATCCTCGCTCGCGCCGAGCTCCCGGCCAAGCTCATATAGGCGACTTGCCTGAGAGGAGGGCAAATAAGACTCGAACTCTCCGCGTAGCATTTTGATCGTGAGAGGGTTGGAAGGTTGTTCATTGGTGCTGGAGGCGCCATGTTCCATGCCGGTCTTGATGAGCGAGCGTGCATGGAGTTCCAGCAGCGCCAAAAAGCGGTCGCGGTCTCCTTTGATGCCGTACTGATCATCGCCACCATTTGCTATGGACACCCATTCATCCCAAAGCTGGCGGCCGCTAAGGCCTCCAAATACTTTTTGTGGCTCATTCTCGGTTTTTTTTTCTCCCGAGCTAGCGGTCTCTTGCTGATAAAAAGCCTTGGCCTCCAGATCATTTACCCGGCTGATGAGATAGATGATAAGAATGAGCAGTACGATGCCCAGTAGGAGCGAGACAGCGATGACAATGCTCTCTAGAGACATGGTTCCGGCTCCTGCCGTTTACTCAGCCTCGTCACCGTCGTCTTCTCGCAGCAGGCCCAGCAGCTGAATAACCTGAGTGGTCTGCAGGTCTTCGACCAAGTTCTCGGCAATCTTGTCTGCTTGTTCTAAGGCTTCGTGAGCGCTGATCTCGGTGATTTGGTAGTCAGCGCCGAGATTGAACATTTTATTGGCCAGCTCGTCAGGCACCCAGGACACCACGGCGCCAGAAACCCCCTGTAACTGGTTATAGCCCTCATGAACAATCCTGGGCGGCAGATCAGCGCCTGCCTTGATGGCCTCCGCGAGCTCCAGCTGGCGCTTCTCTTCGGCCTTGGCGCCCTGCACGAAAATCTTGTCTAAGTTGAGCCTAGCTCGCTGGGCGATCCTCGCCGCGAACACGCGATGCAGTCGATCCTCCGGATCCAGTGCTCCGCACTTGAGGTAATCAGCCTTAGCGTCTGCTTTGACGCGTTGAAGTTTTGATTTTTTTCCGAACATAATTCAGGCGAGGCCTTAAAACGCTACCCGGCCGCGTAATTTATCCACTACTCTGGTGAGAATCTGACTCACCCGTGATTCACTCACTCCGATAATCGCGCCAATTTCTTTCAAATTCATCTCTTCGTTATAGTACAAAGAAAGCACGATCTGCTCTCGCTCGGGGAGTTGAGAGATCTCGCCGGCAAGCCATTCCCTAGTGTCTACCGCTTCAGCTTCCTCTTCAGGGCTGGCTGATTCAGAAATTGGCGCCTGTCCGCTGTCCTCTAGCTCAACAAGTGAAGTGGTTCTCATTTTCTGCGATCGGTCGCGTTGCTTCTGATAATCCTCTAGCGAGGTATCTAGCTCAGCTGCAACCTCACTCGCTGTGGGCGGCCTGCCGTGTTTGGCCATAAACTGTTCAACCACCTGCTCCTCGGCTTTCATGTTCGAGCTGTCAGTTCTTGACAAAGGTGATCGCTTTCTTACCTCGTCCAAAATGGCGCCGCGGATGCGTTTGCTAGCAAACGTGCCGAGATCTGCGCCTTGTGAGGTGTCATAAGATTTGGCGGCCTCAAGTAAGCCGACCATGCCGATTTGAACGAGTTCTTCGAGTTCTACGTGGTCAGGTAATCGTGCTTTGATATGTAATGCTGTTTTGTGCACCAGGCCAATATGCCGGAGCACTGCCGCGTTTTCGCCGCTTGGCTCGGCTTGCAATAGCGCGTCAGCATATGCCTGGTAGCCCTTGGACATAGTCTAGCCCTTTGCACCTACCGATATCCTGATATCGCTGGAGCCGGCGGGCTTGCTAACAGCCTCTGTGATCACGTCGACCAATCGTCTGATGTCTTTGGCAATGTCGCTTTCTGGCGCGTGAAGGATCGCCGGTTGACCCAGTCGTGCCGAGTTGAGGACGACAGGGTCTTTGCGAATGCCGGTTGAGTACTCAAGAGATAGCCCAAGGAATTGCGCAGTCACTTTGTTAATACGCTTGTGAATATTCTCAGACTCTCTCTCGTTGGTGACCTGAACCGGCGTCAGCATGATATCTGAGAGGTTGAACTCCTGCTGTAATACCTTGACCGTCGCATAAGCATCAGCGATCGAGGAGGGTTCATTTTGTATCAGTAGCAATTTGATGTCACAGGCACCAAACAAGACGGTGACATTGTCACTGATGCCTGCGGCGGTATCCACCACGAGGTAATCGCAGTCATCCAGTGCTGACAGCGCGTGAATTAGGCCCAGTAGCTGCAGGCGCGTTAGCCTTGCGAGCGCAGATGACCCACTAGAGCCTGGCACCAAAGTGACGCCATATTCAGACTGCACCATGATTTCTTCAAGGGTTTTCTGGCCTGAGAGGACGTGCCCGTAGCTGTATTCGACTCTGGCATTTAAGAGGATCTGAGCGTTACTGAGACCCAGGTCGCCATCGAGTAAAACCACTTTTTTGCCGCGCTTGGCGAGCTCGACGGCGAGGTTGACCGAGACCGTTGTCTTGCCAACACCTCCCTTACCGCTAGTAACACCAATTACACGCATGATGATGCCTCTCGTCTCTGTGAGTGCCGCCCATTGGTCGGCCCGTCACCTAGAAGATACTGTGCCCTACCGCCATTCTAAGCTGAGTCTGGCCAGAAAGGGGCAGGCTTTTCTGGGAATCGGCAACACATTCCATCAGCAGGCTGGCAAAGCCCTCTGCACCCTCGGAAGTGAAAACTCGGGGTATTTGCGCCTCCCCTGCCCAGTCCGCGTCAGTGAGTGTACCTGAAAGGGTGGGCTCGACTCGATTAACTAGTGCATTAACGGGTGACGCGAAGCGGGATATCGCCATTGAGGGTTGTGCCGGCGAGATAGTCCCGGGCGCCGAAATTTCTGTAGCCAACGTTTCCGCAGCCGAGCTCTCTGCAGCCGTCACCCGACCTTGTGGCGTCGGTTCGATTGTGCGCTGGGCAACAGCATCCGCGAGTACATCGGAAAAAACTGCCGCTCGAAACTCCTCGGACTCGGGTTCAAGGACAGTGGGCTGGTGAAAGGCCTCCAACGCCTTCACACGGGCAGCAAGCTCCAAAAGAGCGGAGCTGATTTCGGGTGCAGGCTGTGGCGCTGTTAATTCGTGGTTCGGGAGGCCTGCAATAACTGGGCTCTCACTCGTTTGCTCATCAGAGGCGGTGGGCGCTCCATCCATGAGGGTATCCCAACGAATGCGTGTACCTGAAACAACGTCTTTCACTGCGCTTTCCAGCGGGGCAGCGTTTCTGCAGGATTCAGTCTCCAGCGCCACCACAACGCGGTAACGGTCTTTGACCCGAAAGCTGTGCACGACCACGCAGTCGGCCCCGTAATGGCTTCTCAGCTGTTCCATGCAAGCGCCGTGATCTGGCGCTTCTACTACTTCAAGTCGCATGATCTATTACTCCGTTTCCCCTTCGATGGCTGTCTCTCCACCGATACTGGATTGAACTTGGATGCGCTGATCATCAGGTATCTCGGTGTAAGAGAGTACCGTAAGATCAGGCACGCGTGCGCGAACAAAGCGAGACATCCAGCTCCTCAAGCCCGGAGAAACAACGAGTGTCGCGGCAGCGCCCGTATCCTGGATCTTTTCTGCTTCGGTCTTCAAACTTTCAATCATCGAGTTGGCAAGCGTAGGGTCAAGCGTGACGTGCTCGGTTTCTGCCCCTGCGCGACTGCTCTCAAGCAGTTTTTCTAGGTCAGGCGCAAGCGTGATCACGGTCAGCGTGCCAGTGTCATCCACAAGCGGCTGACAAATTAACCTGCCCAGCTTAGGTCTCACCAGCGAGGTGAGGTGGCTAGCGTCTTGGTTCTCTTTGGCATGTGCTGTCAGCGTGTCGATGATATTCCGCATATCTTTAACCGGCACGGATTCAGCCAAAAGATTCTGCAGCACCTGTGTCACTGTCGAGAGCGGCAGCAAGTCTGGCACTAGGCTACTCACTAGCTTTGGATAGCGAATAGCGACCTTGTCCAGCAGTTGCTGTGTTTCGTCTTGGCCCAGTAGCTCGCTGGCGCTCTCTCGAATGACGGCGTTTATGTGCGTAGCTATCGCTGTGGGTGCGTCGACTACTGTGTAGCCCAAACCTCGGGCCAATTCAGCTTGCGATGACTCAATCCATAACGCATCCAGTCCAAAAGCGGGCTCGGTTGTCGGCTCCCCATCAATGGGCGCGGGCATATCCGAGCTGCTGATCGCAAGCAGCTTGCCGACACGTACGTCACCGGAGCCGCGGACGACCCCATGAAGAGAGATTTGATAGACCTCGGGCTTGAGGTCGAGATTATCCCTGATACGAATCGGCTGAATCAGAAAACCTAATTCGGCAGAGAGCTTCTTACGAATGCCACGGATCCGCGTCAGTAATTGCCCACCAGATTGCGTATTGGCAAGCGGCACCAATCCGTAGCCAATGTCCAACGCGATGACTTCTACCTGATCAATATCCTCCCAATCTAACTCCCGGTTGGTGGGTTCGACCTCGGCGGCTGCCTTGGCGTTTACGGCCTCGTTTTGTTGCTCGGCTGCCTGCTGCCGGATGTAATAGCCCAGACCAATGCCAGCAGCACCCAAGGGCAAGAAGACAAAGTGGGGCATGCCGGGGATGAGCCCCAGCAGCGTCACAATCCCAGAGGCAATGAATACGCCATTGGCATCGGCGACCTGCTTTGACGCCTGCTCTGTCATGCTCTCATCGGTGGTCACCCGAGTGACCAGAACTGCGGTCGAGAGCGACAAGAGTAAAGAGGGAATCTGGGCGACCAGACCATCACCAATGGTCAGTAGCACGTATATCCGCCCTGCTTCACTCAGGCTCAGTTCATGCTGTGTTGTGCCGACGACTAGGCCGCCAACGATATTGATAATCAGAATGAGAATGCCTGCTATGGCATCACCGCGCACGAACTTTGATGCACCGTCCATCGAGCCGTAAAAGTCGGATTCTTGAGTGAGCTCGTTACGGCGTTGCTTGGCAGTGTCCTGATCGATCACGCCTGCATTAAGATCCGCGTCAATCGCCATCTGCTTGCCCGGCATAGCATCCAGAGTGAAGCGCGCGATGACCTCCGATACCCTGCCAGCACCTTTGGTCACAACTATGAAGTTGATGATCATGAGAATCAGGAAAATGATGAAACCGACGACATAGTTTCCGGCAATCACAAACTCGCCGAAAGACTCAATGACTGTGCCTGCGGCGTCGGTGCCAGTATGCCCTTCAACGAGCACGACCCGGGTTGAGGCCACGTTTAACCCTAACCGCAGCAGGGTGGCGATTAGCAGAACAGATGGGAAGGATGAGAATTCTAGCGGCTTCCGCGTGTTGAGGGTGATCATCACCATCAACAGACCCAGCATAATGTTGAATGTGAACAGCACGTCGAGCACAAAAGCAGGTAATGGCACCACCAACAGCGCCAAAATGAGTAGCACCAATGTCGGCGCACCGACACTTTTCACGCTGAGCCACGAAAAACGGTCGGAAAACTGTCGGAAATTTGACAGTATGGCGTCCACAGTCCGCTACCTCCCTAGATTTAAGCCAATTTAGGCGCTGGTGAATACAGTAGACGCAAGTTCCGTACCAAGTTTGGCCAGACGGAGAGCTTTTCGGCTTATCTAACCTGTCTGACGCGGGTAAAGCACTGCCCGAATTGGCCGATAACTCACTAAAGAGCGGGACAGAAAAGAACGCACCCAGCAGTAGCTGTTTGCATTTCGTCTGTGATTTTAGAGAGTAGGGTAGAGGGGCGGCAGCCTGGAGGAACGTAATGCGCAAATTAGTCATTGGATGGTCGGCACTTCTCGTTTTTGCGTTACTTAACGGTTGCGAAACACTGGAAACGTTGGCTTATTTGAATTTTGAGCAAGACGCATCATTTGTCGAACCTATGGTCGAGCGACGGGATACGCTGACGGCTACCGGTTACGCGGTGATCGATGTGCAGCCTAGCGATATCCCCGCCCAGCGGAGATTACTGGCGATCCGCGCGGCCAAACTCGATGCTTACAGAGGCTTGACGGAGCAGGTGTACGGGCAGTACCTCGATTCCACAACTACCGTGGCTGACATGGTCGTTCGCAGCGATAGTTTTCGTGCACGTGTAGAGGGCGTTGTTTACGGTGCCAATTTGGTACAAATTGAGCCCCGTGGCAGCGATACTTATGAGGTCACAATGTCGCTTGATAAGAGTATCGTTAACGATCTTAGAGTACTGTACCTCGAGCGCGCTGTAATGGCATCGAGGTCCCGATAGGGCGGAGCATATCGCGTGAAAGGTGGAAAGTTTTTAGCGATCTGCTTGATCGGCTGCTATGCCCTGACGACACCAGTTGGTTGGTCACAGGATCGCTCGGGGGCATTGAGTAATGATGCAGAGGCCTCGGCGTATCTTTCTGCTTTCAAGGAGCGCGCTCTGGATGCGGCATTGGAATCAGGGGCGCGTGTCAAAGGGGTTGCCTACATTGATGATCAAGGCCGATTGCATGAGCGCGCCATGTTCTCCAGCGAGGCGGATGTGCGAGGTGTGCAGGTGGAGAGCTATTTGGACGCCATGGGCGGAGAGCAGTCTCTGGAGGCTGCGCGAGTCTCTGACGCGGCGCGTTGCCAACTTTGGACAGAGCAGGGCCCCAATTCTGGCGTAGTGGCGATTCGTTTGACGTCTCCCCCGATGAGGCAAGCGTCCGAGAGTACATTACAGCAGCAACAGGAGGCGCTGCTGGTGTCAGCTCTGGAGCGCAGTCTTGGTGCTAAAGGCTTCCGTGTGCTGGCGCCCGTAGCTCCAAAGCCAGACAGCTATCAGAATACAACTTATGGTCGGGCGCTGGTCGGAGACTGGTCAGACGGTCCTGCCCCGGACTTTGCCGTATCGGTTTCTGTGCGAATGCTCGTAGACGAGCGCGAAGAGAATGATTTCTATATCAACCATCCGGGTCTGTCGTCGCTGTTCTATGTTATTTCTTCCACGTCCAAGCCCGTAAAGTTCGCGATTACGCTCTCATTCGCGCAGCCAGCGGCGAGAAGTCCGATGGGCAATTTTCAAGCTTTGGTCAATACCGGCGCATACCGCGCGTTTCAGTCAGGTGAGTGGGTGATGGAGCAAGATCCAGAAGATCTCGCAGCTTGGGTATCAGACGTCACGGGGGAGTTCACCGATGCAACCAAATGTTTGCCTCGCGTGTTCATGGTGAGCCGAGACGGGCCTCAGCGCTTCAGTGTTGACGCCGGACGAATGCGTGGTGTGACAGAGGGCACCTGGTTACTAGTTGGCGATCGCGAACTCATGGTCAATAACGTTGTGAGTGATATAACGCTGGATACCCTGCTGATGTTGAAGGTGGTTCGAGCAGACGACAATCGGGCACAAGCTGAGCCCCTGCCTGCTGGGGAGGGTGCGCTCGTGTCACAGGGAGAACTGTTGGGTACTTTGCCTTAAAAAGGAAAGCAAACATGAAACTAATTGTTCGCACGTGGTTAACTGCTTGCGTGACTCTGGTGACCTTGATGGCTGCGCAGATTACGTCGGCTCAATCTGTTATTTCAGATAGCGATGTCGCTCGACTGAGAGCGTTTATTGGCGAGAACGACTTCGAAGAAAAAACGCCCTCTGGGGTGGGTGCTTCGGTATATTCCTCATCGGTGGGCTCGGTCGTCAACGGCGTGTACAAAGTTCAGCCCGGGGACACGCTTAGTGAAATCATGGCGCTGCATCTGGGCGATACGGGTGTAAACCATGATGTCATGAAAGAAGTGATTGTGAGGAACAACAAAGCGGCATTTCGGCGGGGGAATGCCCATTGGATGATGGCAGGCGCCAATTTGCGTATGCCTACGGTGGCAGACGTTATGGACTATGTCGTGCCGGGTAAGAAAGATCTTCGGCAACATCTTTCAAGCGATGAGGACTGGATTCGCTTCCCATAGTGAGCACCCACTAACTCTCGAGTAACTGCGCGATGTTAGGGCCAGAGCTACTTAATATGACTGTGCGCCCGACCCCTATTTTTCTGGAGGGCACGGCGAGCCTGCGCATCGATCAGCCAGGGCCACGGGAATTAGGGCTTGCCAACTTTCAGATTGTTAAAGGGCTGGTATCGATTGATCGAGGCCAGCTGTTCATTAATCTGGCCGGTGTAGCGCAACCGTTGCTTGCCCCCGATCTTTTCAGACGTTACGCAGGCCAAAGTATCTTCTTCAGGGTGCAGTTGACGCGCGATGGCGCGACGATTTTGCGCCCGGTGCCAGCTGCTGCTGCCACACCTGCTCCGCCAACCACCGCTGCCGCCACGCTGGCAACGACGCAATTGTCAGGTACACCCGCTACTATACTCAAGCAATTAATGAATCCCGATTCAATTCGGGCTATGCCTCCTTCGCTTGCCGCCGCTTTTGCTGGAATGGGGTTGATATTGAGCCCGGCGATGTCGATTGAGGCGCAGATCGCTCGCGCTCGGGAGCTGTTGATTCGTGGTGGTGTGCTGCAATTGCCGCCTGTGGAGGGCGGTGCTCGTGAGGCGGCGCTGCCCTCGTTACTGATGCGTTTGTTGGGCTTTGGCACTGATCAGGCCACCAAGGAGCGTGCCAGAGGTCTTCTTGCTGAGATTGACAACCGCCAAGATCGCGCGGCGGCAGCATTGCGCTCAGACGTCATCAATGCCGATATTCTGGCCTGGCTGAACGGCGCGCCTGTAGAGCTTAACCTGCAGCGAGGGCCAAGAGGCAATCCGCCAGGCAGCCCAAAGTGGATCATTAATTTTTATACCCAGTTCGCCGAGAAATCTGATGTGTGGTTGCGAGTAGAGCACGCGCCTGCCAACAGGATGAGCATTGATGCTTGGTTCACAGACTCGACCGTATTTACCCGTGCGCGAGACTCCCGCGCGGAGCTGTTCGCAGAGGTGGCCGAATTTGGCCTACAGCTCGAGCACTTTGCTGTCTTTAACCAAGCTCGAGATACCCTTACGGAGCCCCTCAGTGCAACCCCTGTCTCGAGGTTGGGCGACCGATTGGACTCGTCGGTATGAAAGAACTGGATGAAATTAAGGCCATCGCGCTTGAGTACGGAAAGCGCGAGGCACCTAGCATTCTTGCTAAAGGCGAGGGTGAAGAGGCGATGTCGATCATTGATGCCGCGTTCGAGCTGGGGCTCCCTGTTATCGAAGACGAGACCCTGCAACGCTTGCTTAACGGCGTGGATATTGGTGAGGAAGTGCCTGAGTCTTTGTATCGCGTTGTTGCAGTAGTTCTGGCTTGGGTTTTCTGGCTGAGAGGTGATGAGCCCGGCAGGGGCTAGTCAGCTGTGGAGAGCTTGCGGGGGGAATTAGACGTCTGTCTGCCTGTCTCGGCTATAACCACGTTTGATTCTGCCGAGCTTGTCGTATGTCTCACCTGTCTCTGCCGATCGGCTTGACCTTAAGACTTCTAGTGCTGAACGAGTCGCCTCTATTTTTCGGTCAATCAAAATGGCGTTCTTTAGGTGGGCATCGCGGCAGGTCGCAAGAACCTCCTTGATATCGTCTATCAGTGCGACGGTCGTGTCGACATCGGGTGCCTCCCCGATCGGGACCTCGCCAGAAAGAGTAGGCAGTAAAGCTGATAAAGGTTCCAAGATTTCAGCTTTCTGGCTCTGAAGCGCTTCGAAGCGGTCTAAATCGCCCGCGGTTAGCAGTACCAGTTCCTCCTGCAACAACGCGGCCAGTGCGTTGGCCTTCTGCAACCCCTCATGAAGCACATCCTCGCTAGGATTCCGCTGAGTTGAAGTCATAAATGCAAAGAGAGGCGGGCGGCTTCAGGAACTGATCATTCGCTCCAGGTCGAGCATGTTCTCTGCGATGCGCTTTGCGTCGAGCGGGTAATTGCCTTCCATAATGGCGAGCCGTAACGCCTCGACTTTTGCAGCGTCGAACTTAGCATCGTCAAT
This sequence comes from Halieaceae bacterium, assembly GCA_902520195.1. Lineage (GTDB taxonomy): Bacteria > Pseudomonadota > Gammaproteobacteria > Pseudomonadales > Halieaceae > Luminiphilus. Next base: position 205,090 of record CABYND010000001.1, on the reverse strand, counting down.
GGCCCGCTCAACAGACTCGCTGAGCTCAACCTGATCAAATTGCGCCCCAGATGCAGCATCGGCTTCAGCGTTCTGCGATTCTGGTGTTGGGGTCGAGGTTTTTTCTGCGCGCAGGTCTTTTTTTCCCGTCGCTTCCGGGACCGTACTTCGCATAGTTTCAGTGATGCTGGGCATCGCTCAACCTCCTATTCATCCTGTCAACCGATCGATCCATTGACAGAATTTTCCTCTTCCGACCAAAACATCGGCTCCTAGTCCGGAAACTTTAGCACTCGACTTACAAAATTTCCACTTGGCCAATTCCCGTCACTCTGGCCTTTAGAAGTCTGCCTGACTCCACATTCACCACCTCAATCGATTCCCCAATCGTGGCGTCGCGACTGATGCGAACCAGATTAGTCACCCTCAGTGCGCCACGGACGATCAATACTTGGACTTCCTCATTTTTACGAACTGCCGGGGCCATTTTGACCGCAGATCGCCGCAACTTATCGCCTGGCATAATATCACGAAGCGCCTCTAACATGGCAAACTCTGCCCCATAATGAATGAGATCCGTGGGGACTCTGCCCTCAACTATCTCCCATGAGAATGTAGTTTCATCCAACCTATTCCCTCTGGGAATAATTTTGGTTGCCACCCAGGCACGCACATCCTTGGTTTTGGTAGTCTGATAGCCCGAAATTGGCGTCGCCGTAAAATGACTCTCCAATATAATATCTCCGGCCTGAACCGGTTCGCGCAGGGCTAGATCGAGCACGTCTTCCAGAATGACGACGCGATTGGCAATGCTTTCGTCGGGCGCTACTGCATGACGAGTTGCATGGCTACGCTTGAGCGTATCCCCCTGATTTAACGATAGATTGTAGCGAAAGGCGGTCACGCCCTCTTTCAGCCGGATTTGAATGAATCCCCGCCATTTGGGGTTTACGCAATCAAGCTGCGCGGTGGCACGGTCGCTGAAGGGAAAGCGCACGTCGAATGGTTGCCCACAATCTGGGAGCACAAGGCGCTTGTCGGCCAGTCTGACCTCTACGTTCGCGGGGTCGGTATAAAAAGCTTGCGCAGCGGCTTCCTGTATCTGCCTTGTGGCATTTTCCTTAATTATCGCCTGATCTGTTTTGGCGTATCCGGGAGAGATCATGAGGAGGCCACCGAGCACAGCCAGTGTTAACCACCCGCTGCCTCGATTACGCCAAAACCATCGAAACCGCTCGATCACTGAGGGAAGTTCAGCGGTACTAGTATCTGCGTCGCGACTCCAGTTCATCCCGCGAGTATGACTAATAAGGTCGTACTCAACCACCGGCATGCTTTTGCCGCTTTTCATCATAAAGCTCTCTTTCACACGACCAAACTCACGCTAAATCTAGAAAAAACAGCCACATACGGTTTTTGGCACAGATTCTGCAAGGTACAGAGTGAATAGTCACAACCTTTGGTAAGCGGACATGTTGGACACAATTTTTGGTATTCACTCCGAAGCGCTGCAGCTGAAAGCGCGCAGAATGGAAGTGCTATCTACCAACATTGCAAACGCCGATACCCCTGGGTTCAAAGCCAAAGATGTAGATTTTCGTGCCGTGCTCGGCTGGAAATTAGAGACGGCCGGGCTTCTCACCACACACTCGTCTCACCGTAAGGGACCTGGCCACTCGGACAACGGAGAGGTCTTTAGCGTTCCTTATAACACGGCAGTAGATGGTAACACTGTCGAGATAGGGCTTGAGCAAGCCAAATTTGGTAGAGCCTCTGTGGAGTACCAGGCAACCCTCGATTTTCTTCAGGGCCGCGTGTCCAGCTACAAGCGCGCATTGAAAGGAGAGTAAGCGATGTCCATGGATAAAGTGTTTGGAATTGCGGGGAGCGCTCTCGCCGCGCAGCTAGTGCGTATGAACACCACGGCATCAAACCTCGCCAACTCAGCGAACACCGCAGCGACCGAGGAGGCTGCATATAAGGCCAAGCGAGCGGTGTTTAGAACTCTTGTGGAGGATGAGACCATCGGAGACCAGACTCGTTACGCTGGCTCCCTGCAGGTTGTAAACATAGCGGACGATCCCACCCCTCCCCCTAGGTCATACGACCCAGGCAACCCCTCCGCGGATGCTGACGGATATATCTATCAGAGCAACGTCAACGAGGTGGCAGAGATGGTCGAAATGACCGCCGCTGCTAGATCCTATCGAAACAATATCGAAGTCATAAATACAGCGAAGCAAATGATGATGCGCACTCTGGAAGTCATGAAGTCGTGACTTCCAAAAGTGATTGCTAGGAGAGAAAGTCTTGTCAGCGATTGATTCTATCTTGACCACTGAGCAATACCAGGCTCAGCAAGCCAATGCCATCTATAAGGATGGACAGGACGGCGACATGTTGGGGCGCGATGCATTTTTGCAACTGTTTACCGCGCAACTCAAAAATCAGAACCCCTTAGACCCGATGGAGAACGAGGCGTTTGTTGCTCAGCTAGCGCAGTTCTCGTCCGTTGAGGGCATTAAAGGCATGCAGGCGTCCTTAGAGCGCCTTGTAGGGAATCTACGCGAGCAGTCACTGCTCACTGGATCCACTCTCGTTGGAAAGCGCGTTGCCGTAGCTGGTGGCTTCGGTCAGGGAGGCGGCAGTCGACCTACTGAGACTCTTGTCAGTGTGCAGGATGGTGCCGACATGCTGACTATGAGTGTCTACAACCAAAACGGTGAGTTGGTGTTCAGGCAGAACGTCGGGGACCTCGAACCTGGCGAACATCGTTTCGCTTGGTCTGGTCAGGACTCCGACGGAAATCAACTACCTGTTGATACTTACCAAATTACTGCAAGCGCCCTCAAAGATGGCCGCATGCAAATAGCCCCAGTGTCGATTTTAGAGACGGTCAGCAGTGTCTCTTGGAACCCAGCGGGTCAGCAACTTGACCTTCAATTGCTGGGTGGTGACACGGTGTCGCTAGCCGAAATTCAAACTATCGCAGAATAATCTCGCAGGAGCTGAAACATGTCGTTTTACACTTCTCTAACTGGACTAAACGCGGCAACTACTGAACTCGCGGTTACGTCCAACAATATCGCAAACTCGGCCACGGCGGGTTTCAAGCGGTCCACGGCCTCCTTCGGTGACATCTTCGCCACCTCACCTCTGCAGCGTGCTGCGGCGGTTGTGGGTCAGGGTGTTGCCTTGAAGGAAGTCGCGCAGGAATTTAGTCAGGGATTCGTTCAGTTCTCGGCAAATTCTCTAGATCTGGCGATTACAGGTGACGGTTTTTTCCCACTGCAATCGTCGGATGGCAGTCGCACGTTTACTCGGAACGGCCAGTTTATGCTCAACGAGCAAAACCAGATGGTGAACTCTGCGGGACAGGCACTGCTGTCTCTGCCCGTAGATTCGACCAATAAAGCCGATTTCAGTCAGCCACCGAGCGCTTTGGCTATCCCTCGTCAGACAGTCTCAGAGTTTAGGGCAACTACGGAGGTAGAGCTCGGTTTAAACCTGCCCTCGAACGTTGAGCCAATCACCTTAGAATTTAATCCCAATAAGCCCGAGACCTATCACAGGACCACTTCTCTGACGGTTTTCGGTGCTTCCGGCTCTCAGCACCTAGCTACGGTGTATTACGTAAAGACTCAAGCCGCTACATCTGAGGATCCCTTCAATAAATGGCAAACACATGTCTATATCGACGGCGAGCGTATTTACCCTGGCTTGATTCAGGCTTCTGATACTGGTGGTGACGAGTTCTTCGTAAATAAATACGGTGAGATCAAGACCAAGTCTGAGTTGGAGTATTTACAGAAGACTGCGGCAAATAGCTCAGAGTACTTGGTCACGCAGGGAACTGTTTATCGGAAGTTCTCCTACGACATGCTCTCCGATCCTGTTAAGTCCACGCCAGCTGCACTCACTTTGAGGGCTGGTGACGCTACAGATGTATCCGCTCTGTCACTGGCTGGAGGTTCAAACGGACTGGATCTGTCTTCTTTCACCAGAACCAATTTGCGCAACCTTCTTCAAATTAGTGTCGACGGTTCGGACTTTACTTCCATCGGACTTGAGCATTTAGTCGATAAAACTGGAACCAATCAGTTATCGGGACAGGAAATTGCGGCTGAGTTGACCAAAGTTATCCAAGAGCGCTTCGGTGACGGAAAGAAGTTTAATGTTTCAGGCTACCTAACCGCGGCTACCGGTGGCGGCTCGAGTGACGCGCAACTTTACGGTGTCACGACGGGTAAAACGCTAGACATTACCCGGGATCTGGGTGAGGCGAACCAGAGCGAATTGCAGGTTAACGTTGGCACGATACTGATCCTAGCTCAAAAGGCAGGGGACGTTGTCTTAACCAACGGCACGATGATCTCTCCTGAGGAGCTCGCGTTCGCAATGAACAAGTACTTTGCGGGCAACTATGACATTAGCGGCAATGGTTCAGTAGGTGCTGAAGATCACCCGACTGGCGCTGGTGATGTGGGCAACATCATCGGTGGCACTGACACTACAAGGACTTTCGACGACCTTAAGTTTGAATATGATTTTGCTCGCCAAGCTATGCGCATCACGCAGACTGGTGATGACACCATTCACTTGACTTCTGACACCGCTATTACCGGCGAACTTTTCGGTGCGCACAACCTCGCAGCTTCATCAGCGTTCTCGGACAGGCAGGCTCGCGCTACTGCGATAAGTGCAGTAAGCGCTCAGGCTCAACTTGTCTCTGCTGATGGCGACAATGCTGTTGTGCTGACCAAGTCGATGATACCTGCTGGCGACTTGATGCAGGAAACACGTAACCAGCGTTATGGCATAACAGTGTCGTTTACGGACGGCTCATTCGTCTTCTCTTCAGGGATGACCGGCGACGGCTCAAGTATCGCGATTCGTAACGTTGCAACAACTGATGCCAATGGAAACGCTGCGACTTCAAATGCAGTCGGTAAAAGACTCTTTGGCTTGGACGTCACAGCGGGTACTCCCGAATCTGAAAACACACGTCAGGTAGCGCAAGCTCTGTCTGCCGTAGCGAACCGCCCAGCCGTCCGGGGACAGGCCTCTACCCCTGCCATTGTGACAGGCAACCAAATGGGTATTGACCCTACCAAACCCTTTGAGGTCACCGCTGCTAACCAATCGGTTACCGTGATTGTCGACAATATCTCGGCTCAGATCACTCTGACCCCCCAGCAGTATTCGATTGGTGATTTCGTTAAAGAGCTTTCGACGAAAATAAACCTGATGGCAGACAAGCTAGGAAATCAAGTTTCTGGTGTATCGGTTGAGTTTGATGCCACCACCAGCTCTCTAAAGTTCACTGGATCCACTGCCACCGACGATTCGTTCCTGCAGGTCGCGGGTTCAGCAGATTTCGGTCTAGAGGATGTCGAGCCAGCCTTCGGTACCACCTCAACTTACATCACACTGAAGCCTGACACACAGGGTGCCTCAACACCACTCTATGTATTTCAAGATCGAGATGGTGAATATATTGAGACTACGGATAAAGGGACATTCGACGAAAACGACATACCGAATTGGAGCCCCATTTTCCTGGATCAAGGCGAATTAACTTTTGATACCAGTGGTACCTTGGTGTCGCCTGTTGGTGTATCGGTACTCAAGTCCGCGACCAATATTGGTAATGACATCAACGTTGCATACCAGGGCAGTACCCAGTTCAACAGCCCATTCGCAGTTCTAAATCAGTCACAAAACGGTGCGCCGGAAGGTGATCTGGTAGGTGTGAATATTGGTGAAGACGGCCTAGTTGTAGCGAGCTACTCAAATGGCTCCCAGAAGTCACTTGGAAAGATCATTCTTGCCAATTTTGCCACCCCTAAGGGACTGAGACAGGTTGGTAATAGTGGTTTTACAGCGACTTCTCAATCAGGTGAAGCGAAGCTTGGTGAGCCGGGTGGAGCTGGATTCGGAACCATTCGCGCTGGCGCTACAGAGCGCTCAAACGTAGATCTGACAGCCGAGCTGGTGGCACTGATTACCGCCCAGAGAAACTTCCAAGCCAATGCGAAAGCGATTGAAACTAGTTCGACCTTGACGCAAACCATCATCAATATGCGCGGCTAAGTCTTAAGGGTTAAATAGAAATGGATCGTTTAGTTTTTACCGCGATGGCGTCTCTGAAGCAGCTCGATAATATGAAGCTGAAGTACGCGAACGCCTTGGCGAATGCCTCTACGGTGGGGTTCAAGCAGTCGATTCAGTTTGCAACGGAAACGTCGCAAGTGGCGGGTCCGGGCTTGAACACGCGGTTCGTGCCAATGAATCGATCCAATGACGAGCTGGTCATTGACCAAGGACCGTTAATTACAACGGGACGCAAACTAGACATCTACTTAAAAGGTGGAACGGTGCTTGGTGCACAGGCTCCCAATGGGCAGGTGGCTTTTACGCGCAGAGGTGATCTCTTAGTCGATCAGTCAGGCTTGCTGGAAACGGCTAACGGCCACATTGTGCTTGGCGACGGTGGAGGACCAATTAGCGTGCCGGTTGGCATGGAGCTGGCGATCACTAACGATGGCACGGTCACCGCTACAGACCCTGTTCAGCCGGACGCACCACCGACTGTTGTTGGAAACCTTTTGCTGCGTGATGCGACAGGAATTCGCATGGTGCGTCGCACAGATGGTCTGTTCGAGCCACTTGCTCAACGTGGCAAGGGAGGCGATTTTCAAGGCGGGCCTGCGGCTCCTGAGGTGCAGCCTGGGTCGCTTGAGGGGTCGTCGATAAATGTCGCAGAGCAGCTCGTGGGATTCATGGACATGTCACGGTCGTTTGAAATCAAGATCAAAATGATCAACGAGATGAAGGAATTAGATGACTCCGGTACCACCATGATGCGGTACGCGTAGTCGTAAGGAGAAAGACAGATGGATGCATCAGTTTGGGTAGCGAAAACAGGTTTAACCGCAATGCAAAAGCGCATGACGGTGATTGCCAACAATTTGGCAAATGTCAACACCGTTGCCTTCAAGCGCGATCGAGCAGTGTTTGAGGATCTCCTATATCAAAACATTAGGCAGCCTGGCGCCTCCGCAGACGCTCAGACTATCGCGCCTACTGGGTTAATGATGGGGACTGGCTCCAGAATCATTGCTACTGAAAAATTGCATGAGCAGGGCAATATGATGTCTACGGAGAATGCGCTTGATGTGGCGATTCTTGGCCGGGGGATGTTTCAGATCCTTCAGGCAGACGGCACCTTTGCCTATACCCGAGATGGTTCTTTCAAACTCAACGATCAAGGTCAGATAGTGACCGCTAATGGTCAACAACTAGTCCCCGCAGTAAACATTCCTAATAACGCAGCGGCTATAACTATCGGTCGCGACGGCACAGTAAGTGTCGAGTTAGCAGGTGGCGGGGGTAGCAGTCAGATCGGAACAATTCAGGTTTCACGCTTTATTAACGAGGCCGGCTTACAACCAATTGGTCGTAACCTCTACCGCGAGACCACCGCTAGTGGCCCTGTAGAGGTCGGTACACCAGGGCTGGCCGGTTTTGGAGAATTGGCGCAGGGCTCGCTAGAGGCTTCGAATGTCAATGTAGTGGCAGAGATGGTCAGCATGATTGAGACCCAACGCGCATACGAGGTTAATTCGAAGGCAATTTCTGCAGCTGATGGCATGTTGCGCTTCCTGAACCAAAATCTGTAATGAGTTGATCAGATGATTCGCAGACTTACTTTGCTGCTCGCCATAATAAGTTTGGCAGCTTGCGCCTCGAAGCCACCGTTGGAGGTCAACGGTGATTTCGCGCCTATCAGGCCACTTGAGCCCGCAGCTGACGTTTTGCCCACCGGCTCAATTTTGGGAAACAGCATGCATATGTCTCTATTTCAGGGACAACGAAAGTGGCGTGTGGGAGACATCATCACGGTTGTACTAAACGAATCCACACAAGCATCGAGAAACACTTCGCTGATTACTGAGCGTGTTGCAACGAATGACGCGCTTTCTAGCAGCTGGACCAATTCTTTACTGTCTCCCAACGGTTTCTGGGGAGATGTCCGCGGTGATATTGACCTGAACGAAGCAGAGATTGGTTCAGAGGGCGTCGGCTCGGCTGCTCAAGCGAATGCGCTTTCAGGCGTTATTACCGCCATGGTTTCTGAGGTATTGCCCAACGGGAATCTTATTGTTGAGGGTCGAAAGCAGCTTTCGCTAACCGAGGGTGCGGAATTTATCCAGATACGGGGAGTTGTTCGTGCGCGGGATGTGCAGCCGGACAATACGGTGTCGTCAATGCGCATGGCCCAGGCACAAATCTCATACCGGGGAACCGGCAATTTAGCTGAATCAACTCAGCCGGGTTGGATTACTCAGTTGCTGTTTAAGTACTGGCCGCTATAAGCGAGGCGCATGCGTATGAAAATGCACAATCACATTATTATCTGGGTTAGCGCCTTCGTCATTTCGCTAGTGGTAAACACGGCTCAGGCAGACAGGGTTAAGGATTTGACCAATGTCGGTGGCGTGCGCGGTAACCAATTGGTGGGCTACGGCTTGGTAGTGGGTCTGGCCGGCACCGGTGATGGCAAGGATCCGACTTTCACAGGGCAGAGCCTGAAAGCGATTCTCGAGAGTCTGGGCGTTACAACCAACCCTTACGATGACTATGATTTGCAGCAATCCCGCGGCCGCCCCATTCAGGTTGATAACGTCGCAGCTGTCATGGTCACAGCCACTTTGCCGCCCTTCGCCAAGCCGGGTCAGGTAGTGGATGTGAATGTGGCGGCACTGGGTACGGCTACCAGTTTGCGCGGTGGTAATCTGGTCATGACAGAACTTCGCGGTATCGACGGTCAGACCTATGCGGTAGCTCAGGGCCCATTGACTGTGACGGGTGTCATGGAAGAGCAAAATGGCACCAGCATACAGATCGGTATTCCGACTTCGGGGCGCATTCCCGACGGCGCTACAGTTGAGCGCCAGGTGGATAACTCTTTTGATAAAAGCGATCACCTGATCTTCAACGTCAACAGCAATGATTTCTCCACGACGGCAGCCATCACCGAGAGGATTAATGAGGTCTTTGGTGAAGGCACCGCCTTTGCGATGGACGGCGTATCGCTCGCGGTCCGCGCGCCTGTTGGACTCTCCGAGCGGGTTAGTTTTGTCGGCATGATCGAGAATCTGGATGTGGAACCCGGTATTCCCGCGGCCAAGGTGGTGGTCAACTCACGGACCGGGACGGTAGTCATTAATCAGCAAGTAAAGATTTCCGCAGCTGCAGTGTCCCACGGCACCGTGAATGTCAGCGTGTCGACACTTAATGAGATTTCGCAGCCAGGCCCATTCAGCGGCGAAGGTGCTGAGACTAGTGATGTTGCTAATTCTTCAATAGAGGTATCTGAAGATACTCTGGGCGTCGGTCTAATTAATGAGACTGTCGATCTCAGGGATATAGTCGATGCCATTAATCAAAGCGGCGCCTCGACAACATCACTCATTGCTATTTTAGAAGCACTTAAGAGTGCCGGCAGCCTGAAGGCTGAGTTGGTGGTGATTTGATGGACAATGTGGTTTCAAGCTATAGCGACTTTCAAGGCCTCGCGAAGTTGCGTGCCAGAGCGGAGAAAGACCAAATGTCGGCAGCCCGAGAGGCTGGTCAGCAGTTTGAAGCTTTCTTCATTCAAATGATGCTGAAGTCCATGCGCGATGCAGGGGAGGGCTTGAAGAGTGGGCTATGGGAGTCAAGTGCTGGCGATCGCTATGAAGAGATGTTTGATGCTGAACTCTCGTCTTCACTAGCTAAATCTCAGGGAATTGGGATTACCGACTGGTTGGTTAAACAACTAGAGAACCCGGGTGGAGTCGCAACAGCACGCAAAGGCATGGGGGTAAGTGCATACCAATCGCTTGCCTCTGTGCGCTAAAGCGAGGCCTCGGTAGATGGTTGATATCCTCGCAATTGGCAGCGGGGCGGTTAATGCTTATCGGCAGGCGCTGTCCACTACAAGTAATAATATCGCAAACGTCAATACACCTGGCTACTCAAGGCGAGAACTCCGAATTGGCGAGAGCTTTCCGGTCGAGGAAGGCGTCTTCAGTTTTGGATCGGGCTCTCAGGCGGAAGCCGTGGCACGGGCCTATGACGAATTCGTTGAGCGATCATTGAGAGATGCCACAAGCGACCTACAAGCCAACCAGCCGGTCATCGATTACACCAATCGGATAGTCGACGTAATGGGCACCGGCGCGGTAAGTATCTCTTCCGCACTGGATGCTTTTTTCAACGCTGCTGAGCAGCTAAGCACGGACCCTCGATCGGCGCCCTTGCGAACAGATTTTCTTAATACCGCCGAGGTATTGGCTGGCCGTTTTAAAGATATCTCATTGCAGGTAGACAATATTGGTGTCGAATCACAGTTGGCTCTGCAAAAGTCTGTTGAGGAATTAAACGCACTATCTGAGCAGCTCTTAAAAGTTAATAGGCAGCTGAATCGCAAATCAAGAGTGATAGAGCAACCACCAGGTATGCTCGATGAGCGGGACACCATACTTCGGAAGATGTCCGAGTTAGTAAAGCTTGGTGTGAACGAATTACCCAACGGGCAAGTGCAAGTGAACTTTGGCGGTGTTGGTAGGGGATACGAGATAGTTACCGTTAATGACTCGAAACCGGTTGAAATATTCTCGAATGACAAAAGTGGAGGCTCAGACCTTCGGCTGCAGCTTGACCCCTATGGTGTTAATCGACCTTTGCCTGGAGCTCCAGAGGGTGCGATTGGAGGTTCATTAGCTTTCCGAACCGACGTCTTGCGACCGGTAAGAATTGGACTTGATTACCTAGCGAGAACAATTGCGGATGAGGTCAACAAAATTCATCGGGATGGCCTAGACGCCAACGGAGAGTTCGGTGCGGATCTGTTTAGAACGAGTACCACCTTTGATATCTCAACAAACAACGTAAATGGCACTTTGTCTGCAGCAGCGAAAGTCGAAGATGTGCTGAAGTCTCCTTCTGAGGCTATCGAATTGATCTATCGAGAAGCGACGGATAGCTGGGACATACGCAATCTTCTAACCAAAGAGCGAATTGGCGAAGTTCTATCAGGCGAAGATCAGGTTGCGTTGGGTATAAAGTTTTCTCTTGTAGGTGATCCACAGAATGGAGACGTGTTAGTGCTCCATCCGAAAGATCGACCTGCAAAAACCTTTGAATTGATGATTAAGGACATAAATAGAGTTGCCGTAGCAGCTTCTATGCGGCAAACGCCTGGTGCCAGTAACACTTCGGAAACAGAAGCCACGCTCTCGATTATTCCAGTTAACGACCGGCCCGCTGGTTTTCAGTATGGGTACTCCGTAAGTAATCAGGGTGCGGTTAAGTCTCGAGCAGATATTACTGTTAAAGCTGACGGCCTTCGGCCTGCGGTACAAATTTCTAGCGGAACAGCTGGAGCTGAGGTGTCCTTTGACATCGATAAAGATGGCGATCAGCACATCCAAGTGCTCACAAGGGAAGGCGTGCACATTGCGGGCACGGCTGCAATCTCTGCCTCTGAAGCTAACGCTCTAATGTCACTTGATACCGGATTTGGAGCAGGCGCTTACACAACTACTTATCTCAATAAAACAGGAACCGCGGCCTATTTAGACACAGGTGTGGAGTTTGGTGTGTCTGGGAAGGCTAGCTTGAAAAATGTTCCGATGGTGACCGCGGATACGGGATTACGCACAACTGCAAGCGTGATTGAAACTGCGCAAATAACGTCAAAGAAAGTGTCGGCCTCAGGCACTGGAACATTGGTGGCAGCGAATGCCCTTAATTTCAGTACTAAATATTATGATCCGAGTAGTGCGTCAGCAGATTCGGATGGAAATGTAAAAGAAACTATCGCACTGGGCGCACTCACCCATTCGTCATCCGATCCGCTATCTGCGGCCGATATGGCAACGTACTTCAACGAGGAGTTCAAGAAGTTGAAGTCTGTCAACGTACGCGCCACTGCGCATAATGAAGTTCAAACAAAAGATATTGATTCAACCCGAAGCGGGTTATTAATAAATAACGTCGCCATTACCTACAGCAATACCACCAAAGTGGGCGAAATGATTCAGGCTATCAACGCCAAATCTGACCAAACCGGAGTTCGCGCTAACTGGCGTGGCGAGACAGGATTGGTTCTCTCAAATGCATCGGGATATGAAGGCAAGAACATTGAGCTTGGTTTGTCTGGCGGCGCGACCGGGTTGACCGCGCTCGGCCTAGTCACAGGCATTTATGAGGGCAGTTATGAGATCTCTGCAACGGGTGAGCAGGCCGTCTCCAATACTTTTTCTTCAGCAACGCAATCATTGAACGCCGGGAGTGCATTCAACATTACGGTTACGCCAGCCGGTGGGAGCGCCCTTTCTTCTGTCACAGTTGCTGCTGGCAGCGATACACCTCAGGGAATTGTTAACGCCATTAATACGATTACCGGATTAGAGGCAGTACTTCTTTCCGACGGATCTCAGTATCGTATAACGTTGCGCGACACCACTTCGGCAGGCAGGCAATTTTCTATATCCTCTACAGCGACAAACTATAAACCCGTTGATTCACAGGGACGGCCACTCTCAGGAAGCTCTTCCGATCCAGACACCGATTTTGGATTTAACGACCTTAACAATCAGACAGTTGGATTGAACAAGCCCAGCGAAATAGCCCTTACTTTGTCGGGCACAGGCACGCCAGCCAATCTAGGTCGGATGGCATTAGAGACCGGCGTGCTGATCGATGGAGAGGTGGCTGACGATTTGGCAATTTTTGTTACTGGGTCAGGTTCGGTCCAGACTTCGATAAAGACTTCCGCAGCCAATGCACAGGCGCAAACTTACCCGGCCTCTTCATTCCGGATTAATTTCACTTCGGATACCGTTTACACAATTACTGAAACCTCCACGGATACTGTTGTTGCGACTCGGCTGTATACACCCGGTTCTAACATTGAGTTCCAAGGTATCAAAGTCGAGTTCGACAACGTTCCTAGATCTGGGGACAGCTTCTCTATAGAAAGGAATAGTGATGGCTTGGGTAGTAACGAAAATATCCTTCGGCTAATTGAGTTAGGCAAAGCGCCAAAAATAGCGGGACAGACTTTTTCCGAAGCGTATCGCGACTTAATCACTGGCGCGGGTTCTCGAGCGCAGATGGCCGAATTAGGTAAAGAAGCTATGACTGTCATACGCGATCAAGCTGAAGCAAGCAGGGAGTCTGCGGTCGGCGTGAACCTAGATGAGGAGGCCGCTAACCTAATTCGTTTTCAGCAGGCGTATCAAGCGGCAGCGCAAGTGATTCAGATATCGCAGCGCTTGTTTGACACATTATTGCAGGCGGGGTGATAGGCCATGAGAATTTCTACAGCTCAGTATTACAAGACTAATGCTGACCAGTTACAGACCCGGCAAAACAAAGTCGCCGAGATCCAGGCTAAGCTAGGCTCAGGAAAGCAACTCTTACACCCCAGCGAGAATCCTTCCAAGGCCGATCTAATATCGCGCTTAGAAAGCGGAAAAGAACGACAGGCTGTGTACGGTAAGAACGTGGATGCAGCGCAGACGCGTTTAACGTCTGAGGAAGCGGTTTTGACGTCCATGACCCAGATTATGCAACGTATCACCGAGCTCACCGTTCAAGGTGGAAACGACACCCTTGCTCCGGAAGATCGTGCCGTGATTGCAGCTGAGGTCAAAGCACTGCGTGACGAGTTACTCAATCTCGCGAATACCCAAGACATAAACGGCAACTATATTTTCTCTGGCAACAAAGTGCAGGCGCCGGCGTTTGTGGAAAACAGTAGCGGAGTCGTTACCTATAACGGAGATCATGGGCGGTTGCAGATAAACGTCTCTGACGTCAGACGGTTATCCATTAACACCATTGGGCCGGAGTTGTTTTCTACAGCTGATTTTGCAGCGCTCGATGACCTTGTTACGAAGCTAAATGCCGACAACGGGAGCGGAATTAGAAGTGCTATCAGTGCAGTTGAAACCATAAATAATAAGCTCACCGTCTCATATGGAACGATGGCGAGTCGTGTTGCAGCGATTGAGTCACAACGCACAATTATTGAGGATACTGAGCTGAGGATAGATGAGCTTCTCCTGAGAGAAGACGATCTCGATTACGCAGAGGCCGTGACGGAGCTTACACAGGAGTCAGTAGCTTTGCAGGCGTTACAGGCTAGCTTCGCAAAACTCAGCCAGTTGACTCTTTTTAACTTCATTCGATGATTTTCGTGTTGCGGATTGTGAGTATTTGCTATGGCTACTGAAAGCATTGCATCTTCAGTTATGAACAGTCTTGGTGGCGGCTCTGGGATAGATATTCTCAAGCTGGCGCGTGACCTTACCGATGTCGAGCAATTGCCTGCGGAAGAGAGGATTAATGAATCAAAAGCGCAGACAGAAGCGAAGATTTCTGGCTTGGCAGTTTTAAAATTTAACGTGCAAGAATTGATAAACGAGTTCAATGGCTTAAATGATGCGGTCGAATTAGCTGTTCCAGTAGCAACGAGTTCCGATGCGAGCAAAGTGTCTGTCAATGCAACTGATGGTTCAGCTTTGACAGGTATCTCAGATATCAGTGTTTCCAGCTTGGCTTTGGCGCAGCGGAATGTATCAAACCAGTATTCCTCTAATACTCAAGCACTGAATAGTGGCAGTGCTTTTACCCTGACGATAACACCAGGATCAGGATCAGCCACAGCAGTCAGTATTTCTGCAGGAAATGACACTCCAGCTGGTGTGGTGAGTGCCATTAACGCTGCTGGTGCCGGGTATACGGCCTCTCTAGTTGCGACTGACGCTGCAAGCACCAGCTATCGAATCGTTTTGGAGGGAGCCACTGGCTCTACCAACACATTTGTAGTCTCGTCGACTTTATCGGACTCAGATCTAGGGTTTCATGACACTAGCAATGGCAATTCGCAGAATAATGCAGGCGTAAATTCTGCTCAAAATCCCGCAAATGCAAGCTTTGTCTACAACGGCCTCAGCTTGTCCCGATCTACCAATGTCCTAACGGATGTTATTTCTGGAGTCACACTCTCTCTCAATGGTACTCACACCGGTGGAGCCAGCACCTCCGTCAATGTCACAGCAGACAGAGATACTTTAAAGGGAAAATTGCAGAGCTTGGTATCCACATATAACGATGTTCAGTTTGCTTTAGGTGAACTGTCTGATCCAGAGTCTGAGGAAGAAGAGGTGGGCGGTTCTCTTGCAAGGGACCTGTCTGTTATTCGAACTGTAAGGGATGCAGTTTATCAGGCCATCACTCAAGACTCATCGACGCCGTCCAATAGCATTACTGGTCTCAGGGATATCGGTGTCAATTTAACTGCAGATGGCAGTCTTGCCTTCACAGAGTCTGCTTATGACTCAGTGGCGTCCTCTAAATTCAATGATCTTTCAATGATGTTATCTGCTGGAACATCCAATCAATCTCGTTATGACGGTCAGTCACAAGGTCTTGCTACTGACGCCGTCATCAAACTCGAAGTTTTGACTGATTCGATCGACGGCATCTTTGCCCAGCGAACGGAATCAGCTAGGAAGGAGTTGTCAACTTATAGTAAAGATTTGTTGGAACTCGAAGCCAGGATGGAAGCACTCTACGAGCGATATGTATCTCAATTCAGTGTCATGGAAACCCTTGTGAAACAACTTAACAGCACTCGGGAGTCGTTATCTGATACTTGGAGCAATATGGGTAATTTCAATAAGTAGGCTCGCTAGTTTAGGGGTTTTCTAGCGATCTCTAGGCTTTCGACGTGTGACATTTGATATGGAGACAGTGTGAGATTTTGGTCGCTGAATAGAGGGGTAGAGCTGAGCAGTTATTGGCAGAACGATCATGGTGAAGAGAGTATTAGTTACTGGTGCGGACGGATTCATAGGGTCCCATCTTACTGAGCAGCTTGTTTCAGCGGGCTACAAAGTCCGTGCGTTTGTTTATTACAACTCATTTAACTCGTGGGGTTGGCTAGATAGTTTGTCTAAGGATGTCGTGGATCATCTAGAGGTGGTGGCCGGCGATATCCGAGACCCAATTGGCGTAGATAGTGCGGTGTCGGGTTGCAGCCATGTGTTGCATTTGGCGGCATTAATCGCAATCCCTTTCAGCTATAACAGTCCGGATGCCTACGTACAAACCAATGTGACGGGTACGCTCAACATCCTGCAGAGCGCTCGAAGACACTCTGTCGAGCACCTGGTTTGCACCTCAACTTCTGAGACTTACGGAACTGCTCAATTTGTTCCGATCTCAGAGTCCCATCCTGTGAATGCGCAGTCTCCTTACGCTGCTACAAAAGTAGCCTCGGACCAAATGGCACTTGCTTTTCATCGGTCTTTTGACCTGCCAGTTTCTATTTTGCGGCCATTTAATACTTTTGGTCCTAGGCAATCCGCTAGAGCCGTTATACCAACTGTCATAGGACAGATGGCGTCAGGGCAACAGGAAATAAAGCTCGGTTCGTTACATCCGACTAGAGACTTTACTTATGTCTTGGATACTGCCCGAGGCTTCATGCAATTAATGAATACGGATCGCTGTCTCGGTGAGGTGGCCAATATCGGCACTGGCTACGAAATATCGATCGGAGAAACGGTCGAGCTTCTAGCAGACCTAATGGGAGTGTCTGTAACAGTTATACAGGACAATCAGCGGGAACGGCCGGCCGCCTCAGAAGTGGAACGTTTGGTCGCATGTACATCGCGCGCACGTGAGTTGTTTGGGTGGGAACCGGTCTATGTGGGGCGCGAGGGACTTAGTAAAGCCCTTCTAGAGACCGCCGACTGGTTCCAAGACCCCTCAAATTTAGCGCGCTACAAGCCCAGCGCTTACAACTTATGAATATCGTCGCCGAAGCTATCAACAGTCGTTTATGTGCTGACTTACCCGACGAGATAGCTCGGACGCTCGATGCGATGTTTCCGAATCGAGATGCGAATATTGCTCTCCACGAACCACAATTCAACAATCGGGCTGAAACAATAGTTTTAGAGTGCCTGAGATCAACTTATGTCTCCTCTGTGGGTGAATATGTTCGTCAGTTTGAGACCGAATTGGCTGCGGCATGCGGGGTGAAGCATGCCATTGCAATGGTAAACGGCACGGCTGCTTTGGAAGTTGCTTTGAACGTGGTCGGCGTTGAGCCAGATAGCGAGGTGTTGTTACCCAGCCTGACTTTTGTAGCAACAGCAAATGCGGTCAGCCATTTAGGCGCGGTTCCTCATTTTGTCGACGTTGAAGATCAATCCCTAGGGATAGATTCTGATGCTCTAGTACGGCACCTACAAAAAATCGGCCGACAGACTGTTGAAGGATTCTTCAATAAGGAGACTGGGCGCCGCATCTCAGCCATCGTCCCAGTACATGTATTTGGCCACCCTGCAGCCATGGATGATTTGAATGCAATTGCAAATACTTTTGGTCTTCCCGTGATCGAAGACGCTGCTGAAGCGCTGGGAAGTCAATATAAGCAGAAACACTGCGGTAGTTTGGGTCATGCCGCCGCATTCAGCTTTAATGGCAACAAGATACTCACAACTGGTGGTGGTGGTGCTGTCGTAACTAACGACGGCAAAATCGCTGACTTAGCCCGGCATTTATCCTCGACAGCTAAGCTGGTTCATCCGTGGGAGTTTGAGCACGATAGTGTGGGATACAACTACCGCATGCCCAACCTCAATGCGGCGCTTGGTATCTCTCAGTTGATGGACTTGCCGACTCGCATAGCATCAAAGCGCACTTTAGCGGCCGCTTATGAATGCGCTTTCTCAGGTCAAGATGGATTGACAGTACTAAAAGAACCCAGTCATGCAATATCTAATTACTGGCTGAACGCAATAATTCTCGATTCAGCCGCGGTTGGCTGTCGAGATGCTGTTTTAGAAGAGCTTCACAAAATTGGTTTTATGGCCAGACCCATTTGGAAGCCCATGCACCAGCAACTCATTTATGCGGATGCTCCGCGCGCGAAATTACCGGTCACAGAAAACCTTGCGGGTCGGATCATTAACCTCCCTTCTTCTCCACAATTAAAGGATTTATTGAAATGAGTGCCCTTATTCTATTGGGCGGTGGAGGGCATTGCCGATCGGTAATTGATGTCATAGAGCAAACGGGCCTCTATTCAATCTTGGGTGTTTTGGAAAAAAAAGGTGTTGCTCGTCCAAATGTTGTGGGGTATCCACTGCTAGGCATTGACCACGACCTACCGATGTTCATCAAGCGCAATTGTGCAGTTGTTGTCACAGTCGGGCAGATTAAAACCTCAGAACCGCGAGAGCAGGTTTATCTGTATGCGAAAGAAATGGGTGCCAAATTGCCCGTGGTCGTCTCACCCCGAGCTTATTTGTCTTGTCATGCAAAAGTTGGTGATGGGAGCACCTTCATGCATGGGGCCATCGTTAACTGCAACGCAGAAATCGGAGAAAACTGCATTATTAATACGAGGGCGCTCGTAGAGCATGACGCAAAGATCGGAAGTCATACTCACATAGCCACTGGTGCTCTGATAAACGGCGGGGTTCAGATTGGCAAGAGATGTTTCATTGGCTCAGGCGCGGTGATTCATAACGATATTGATGTTGGGGATGGATGCCTTATCGGCGCCGGCGTCACTGTTCAAAAAGACTTACCTGCTGGAACAGTTTTAAAAAACCGGCAAGTAGCAAATGGCACGGCAAGATGACTGAACCGAAATCTAACAGCGTCTTAATTATCGCCGAGGCGGGAGTGAACCATGATGGCGACTTGAAGCAAGCATTCAAGCTCGTTGACATCGCTGCTGAGGCTGGAGCAGATATCGTAAAATTCCAGAGTTTCGATGCCCGCTCGCTGGCAACCGCTAACGCTGGCTTAACGCAATATCAAAAAAAAGGCCGCTTGAGCGACAAAAAACATGATGTTGGCGGTCAGCTGGAATTGTTAGAGCGCCTCCAACTGAACCGGGAAGATCATCTTGCTCTAAAAAAGCATTGTGCCGACAGAGGAATAGAATTTTTTTCCACCGCTTTTGATCTTCGTAGCCTGCGGCTCCTAGCTACCATGGGTGTTCATCGGTTCAAGATCCCATCTGGTGAGATAACAAACCTACCTCTGATAAGAAGAATTGCTTCGTTTGGGAAGGAGGTCATAGTCTCTACTGGCATGGCGGAGCTTTCTGAGATCGGAGCAGCTATTGAATCTCTTGAAATTGCTGGGCTTCCCAGAGACAAAATCACGCTACTGCACTGTACCACCGAGTATCCTGCGCCGATTGCAGACGTAAATCTGCGTGCTATGGGCGCTATGGGCTCTAGCTTTGGTGTCCGAGTGGGTTACTCAGATCATACAGAGGGAGTTGAGGTCGCAATTGCTGCCGTAGCCCTTGGGGCAACAGTGATAGAGAAACACTTTACGCTTGATAAGAACCTTCCTGGGCCAGATCACAGCGCAAGTCTTGAGCCCACTGACCTACAACTGATGATCAAGGCTATCCGAAACATTGAGAGTGCTTTGGGAAGCGATCGGAAAACCTGCACATCAAGCGAAAAGAAAAATGTCACCTCGGTCCGAAAATCGATTGTAGCGGCCTCTTTAATTCGGGAAGGCGAGGTATTTACTGAGGAAAACCTAGCGGTAAAACGCCCTGCAACAGGCCTCTCGCCAATGCTCTGGGATACTGTTATCGGAAGGCGGGCTAGCCGTTCTTTTCAGGAAGATGAGCCGATAAAGTTATGAAAAAAGTTTGTGTGGTGACTGGCTCCCGAGCGGATTATGGTCTTTTGAAAGGCGTAATGGAAAACCTGCGCAAGTCCGATTTATGCGACCTCCAGGTCATAGCCACAGGTATGCATTTATCCAATGAGTTTGGAAGTACCTGGGAATCCATAGAGGCGGACGGTTTTCAAATCGACCTAAAAGTAGACATGCTCCTCGGCTCGGATAGAAAAGTGGCGGTGGCTAAGTCAGTTGGTATTGGTGTCGCTGGATTTGCTGATGCGTTTGCAATGTTAAGCCCAGATCTGATCTTTCTGCTGGGAGATCGCTTCGAAATTTTTTCCGCAGCGGCGAGTGCGATGATGGCCGGCATACCAATTGCTCACGCACATGGCGGAGAACTGACAAAAGGGTCGTTGGACGACAGTATCCGGCACTCCATTACGAAAATGTCTCAGGTTCACTTTACAGCCGCTGAACCATATCGACAGCGAGTCATACAGTTGGGTGAAGACCCGACTTCAGTCTGGAACGTTGGAGGCTTTGGAGTCGACGCTGCGTTGAATGCGAATTTGTTAGATAAAAGTACGTTGGAGTGTTTGCTGGGCATGGCCATCAGCGACCGTACGTTGATAGTTACTTTTCATCCGGAGACGGGAATAGCTTGCGGCTCTGCTGATTCGCAAATGATCGAGTTACTCTCAGCGCTCGAGGAGATTGACGGACAGTTCATCTTTACGATGCCAAATGCGGATGCTGGCGGCAGGGGTATTTTTAAACTTATTAATGATTTTGTTGAAGCCAACTGCGAACGTGCTTGTGCGCATATTTCCCTTGGCCAGACCGTCTATCTCTCGGCGTTAGCAATGTCAGCGGGTGTAGTTGGGAATTCCTCGTCCGGACTGATAGAGGCCCCTGCACTTGGCATAGGGACAGTCAACATTGGTAATAGGCAAAGTGGCCGATTAAAAGCGAGCAGTGTGATCGACTGTGCTGCGGAGCGGGACAAGATTAAGACTGCTGTTGTCAAGTTGTTAAGTCCGGACACCCAGCAAAAAAATCGGTCTGGAATAAATAACCCATACGGCGATGGTGGTGCGGCACGACGCACCGTGGCGATTATTGAAGAGTGGCAACCTAGTGCCACTAATAAAGGCTTTTATGATCTGGAAGAGAGCTACTCGGATATAGGGAGGGTATGCGCATGATCGAGGCAGCAAATTGGAAAAAGGCTGTGATATCTGAAAATGCCACATTCCAACAAGCTTTTCAGAATTTAAACGATGTTGCCATCAAGCTTTGCATATGTGTTGGAAGCGACGGTCGGCTGCTCGGCCTTTTAACAGATGGAGACTTGAGACGCGGACTCTTGCGAGGTCTCACCATGGAGGACTCTGTTTCAGAGGTCATAAATAGAACTCCGTTAGTGGTGCCAAGTGAAACTGACCCCTCAACAGTGCGCTCTCTAATGCGTGCGAATAAAGTTGCTCAGGTTCCCAGCGTAGATGAAGAGGGACAGGTAACTGGACTGTATCTCTGGGACGAATTGGGACCCTCCAATTATCATGACCACACTATGGTTTTGATGGTTGGTGGGCTTGGAAAAAGGCTAAGACCCTTCACTGAAACTTGTCCCAAACCAATGTTAGAGGTAGCGGGCAAACCGATGTTGCAACACATCGTGGAGAGAGCGAGAGAGCAGGGATTTCGGAACTTCATTTTCTGCATCAATTACCATGGCAATATGATCCGCGACTTCTTTGGAGGGGGCAATAAATTTGGTGTCAAAATAGAATACGTGGAGGAGTCACAGCCTCTGGGTACGGCTGGAGCTCTGAGCCTTATCGAAAACCCTCCAGCGCAGAATTTTGTTGTGTCGAACGGGGACGTTCTCACTGACGTCGACTATACGGAGCTTTTGAACTTTCTAAAGTTGCATGACGCTAAGGGTGCCATGGCTGTAAAGTTGCATGAATGGACCAATCCTTTTGGCGTAGTGGAAATGGATGGATTAAAGATCACGGGTTTTTCTGAGAAGCCTGTCCTTCGAAGCCACGTCAATGCCGGCATTTACGCGTTAACGCCTGACGTTCTTAATTTACTCAGTCCTGAAGAATACTGCGATATGCCAACGGTATTCGAGTTGCTCGCCAAGGGAGGTGAAAAGGTGGTTGCCTATCCAATGTATGAGCCGTGGCTTGATGTTGGAAGACCTGATGATCTTAAGACTGCGCAAACTATCCCCTTAAAAAAAGCTCTCGGATGAGAGGTTTGAGTTGCTTCTAGCTACGGTTCAGCACCTTGATTGACGGCAACAGAATTCTAGCCATCATTCCAGCGCGCGGCGGATCCAAGGGCATAAAAAATAAGAATATTGCCGCGCTTGCCGGTAAGCCTTTGTTGCAATGGACGATTGAGGCAGCAAAGAAGTCAAAGTATGTCGACCGCATTGTGCTGTCATCAGATGATCCCGAGATACAAGGGATTGCGGAGCTTTTAGGTTGTGAGGTCCCTTTCACACGAGAAGCTCATTTGGCAACTGATGAAGCTTCTACGATTGATGTGCTGGTTGATGTCTTAGAGCGAGTCGCGGGCTTTGATGTGGTTGTGTTGTTACAACCAACCTCACCGTTACGCACAGCAGAGGACATTGATAGCTGTTTAAATCTGATGATGCAGGATGGTGCTCCGTCTGTGGTATCACTGTGTGAAGTGGAGGATCATCCTGCTCTTGTTGTTAAATTTCAAAACGAAAATCAAATCACACCTTTTCTACCACATCCCTCAAGTCAGTCTCTGCGTCGCCAGGATCTGCCGGGGGCTTTTAGACTCAATGGCGCTGTTTATGCCGCAAAAATACATTGGTTGTTCCGAGAGAGATCCTTCACTGCACAGGGTTCAGTGGGTTTTGTGATGCCTAAGCGCCGGTCGATAGACATTGATGACCGCGACGACCTGTTTACCGCGGAGCAACTGTTGTCTAACCAAATTCACAGAAAACCTTGAGTATTTGGTCCCTTCGATTTATTTCCTGTTCTTTGACGGACATTTTTATTGATTCCTTAATGATTGATTGAGGACTTTGTTGCGGCGGCCCTCATAGATTTGATTAAAAAAATAAAAAGCTAAAGATTTTTCCAGACAAGCCGATATTTACCTTGCTCAACTAAAAATCTTATGAGGAGGCTTGTAATGGCCGTAGTTAATACAAATGTCAGCGCGTCGATCGCACAATCCGCCCTGGCTAGAAACGATCGAGCTCTGGGTACAGCTATGGAGCAACTTTCTACCGGTAGGAAGATTAATTCCGCTGCCGATAATGCTTCCGGCCTAGCCATTTCTGCGAGAATGACTTCTCAGATCAAGGGTCTCGATACGGCAATCCGCAACGCTAACGACGCAATCAGCATGATAAGTACCGCTGAGGGTGCTTTGGATGAAATTTCCAATATGCTGCAACGTATGCGCGAGTTGGCAGTGCAGGCGGGAACCGGGACAACCGATTCAGCCGACCGCACTTACATGAATACTGAGTTCTCTGCCCTGCGTTCAGAAATCGATCGGATTGCAGACAATACACAGTGGAATGGTCGTAATATTTTGGACGGATCCGCTGGCGCTTCGACAGGTAAGTCCACTGTCGCATTTCAGGTGGGATCTGACTTCAAGCAAACTATTTCGACAACATTTGGTAATTTCAATAACACCACCGGGAAACTATCTGGATTGGCTTCCAAGGTGATATCGGGCACGACTATTACCTCTGCTATTACTATGGCGAGCTCGTCCATTGTAGAAATAGATGTTGTAATCGGAGATGTCTCAAGCCAGCGCGCGACCTTTGGTGCGGTTTCGAATCGCCTAACGCATGCAGTTGATAACTTAACTAATGTTAAAACTAACGCAGAGGCGTCGCGTAGTCGTATCCTGGATACTGACTATGCAGCTGCAACGACTGAAATGGCGAGAACGCAAATCATCCAGCAAGCAGGTACAGCTATGCTGGCGCAAGCGAATGCCTTGCCGCAGACAGTCCTGGCGTTGCTGCAATAGTATCTAGTCGAAAGTTACTCAGCTTTAAAAAAGCCGCATCTTTCCGATGCGGCTTTTTTATTGATTCCTTAATGATTGATTGAGGACTTTGCTGCGGCGGCCCTCATAGATTTGATTAAAAAAATAAAAAGCTAAAGATTTTTCCAGACAAGCCGATATTTACCTTGCTCAACTAAAAATCTTACGAGGAGGTTTGTAATGGCCGTAGTTAATACAAATGTCAGCGCGTCGATCGCACAATCCGCCCTGGCTAGAAACGATCGAGCTCTGGGTACAGCTATGGAGCAACTTTCTACCGGTAGGAAGATTAATTCCGCTGCCGATAATGCTTCCGGCCTAGCCATTACTGCGAGAATGACTTCTCAGATCAAGGGTCTCGATACGGCAATCCGCAACGCTAACGACGCAATCAGCATGATAAGTACCGCTGAGGGTGCTTTGGATGAAATTTCCAATATGCTGCAACGTATGCGCGAGTTGGCAGTGCAGGCGGGAACCGGGACAACCGATTCAGCCGACCGCACTTACATGAATACTGAGTTCTCTGCCCTGCGTTCAGAAATCGATCGGATTGCAGACAATACACAGTGGAATGGTCGTAATATTTTGGACGGATCCGCTGGCGCTTCGACAGGTAAGTCCACTGTCGCATTTCAGGTGGGATCTGACTTCAAGCAAACTATTTCGACAACATTTGGTAATTTCAATAACACCACCGGGAAACTATCTGGATTGGCTTCCAAGGTGATATCGGGCACGACTATTACCTCTGCTATTACTATGGCGAGCTCGTCCATTGTAGAAATAGATGTTGTAATCGGAGATGTCTCAAGCCAGCGCGCGACCTTTGGTGCGGTTTCGAATCGCCTAACGCATGCAGTTGATAACTTAACTAATGTTAAAACTAACGCAGAGGCGTCGCGTAGTCGTATCCTGGATACTGACTATGCAGCTGCAACGACTGAAATGGCGAGAGCGCAAATCATTCAGCAAGCAGGTACAGCTATGCTGGCGCAAGCGAATGCCTTGCCGCAGACAGTCCTGGCGTTGCTGCGTTAAGTTCGGAAAATATAAAAACAAACTGCTCCCGCTTTTGCCAATAAGAAAAGGTGTGTGAGCCGGGTGCATAAACTTAATGACCGGACTGAATATTATTGTGAACTGGGCCTCCAAATGGGGGCTCACTTCAGTGCGGGTCAAGTTTTAGAGTTTTCATAGGACCTCGAGGGGAATATAGAGATGTCTACATCCTCTGGAATTACAGACCCTGCAGGGGTTGAGCCTTCCAAAGCTCGGCCTATCGACAGATCACAGGCGTCTACGGGCGACCCAAAGCCTAACGTCGAGCCGACTGCAGCAAAAGACATTGAGGTGGCAGTTAGCACGTCTCTTGGGGAACCGATCACTTCCGTAGCTCGTGAAGCACGAGCAGATAAAGTCAACTCTGTTGCCTCAATTGAGGATGTTGCTCAGGACATTAAAGAAGCGATCGACACCTTAAATGACACGCTCGCCCGGTCTCCAACGAAAGCTATTATTTTCCGGGATGATCAACTCAACCGTTTTATAGTGAAAATAGCCGACGAAAAGTCAGGCGAGGTAATCCGGGAGATCCCTAGTGAGGCCGTGCTGAAATTTGCTCGAAATTTGCAGGAGATTAAAGGGCTTTTATTTGACAAATTGACCTAACTAAGGTCACTCTAGAATAATAAGGCGCATGGTTACGACCGCGTCGTTTGCCAAGCCACTGTCACGCAAGAGCAGCCAAGACTCCAGCAAGAATCCATAGCCAGCCCCCCAATGCTTGTGAGACACCATATTGTTACCGCGGAATTAATCGTCAACGAGCGTGGCTGCCTTGTGCTAACTGGGACTTGAACTATCCTACTAGAAATTCTCATACCCACCTTTAACCGCCCTGAAGCAGCTATCAGAGCCATAAAGAGTATCTTATCTGCTGCTGATGCTCGGGTAGGGGTGCGGTGTCACTCGAATCAGCCGGAACCATTGTTGCAGCAGTTTTGCGATGAGAATGACCGAGTAGCGTATAACAGTTTCCCAAGTAATCGCGGGCCGCATCAAAATACACATAAGGTTTTATCAGAAGCGTCTTCCACTTTCTGCATGCTTTTGAGTGACGAGGACTATCTGGAGCCAGAACAGCTTCCAAAGTTCTTAGATTTCTTAGAGTCACTCAGATCCAGCTGTAGTCTTGTTTCGTGCGCTGTTTTCGATGAGGCCGAGTCCAGTTATTACTATCATCTGGGTGATCCCCTGCATAAGCAGTATGTCGGCGCTGCGGGCTTCACCATTTTGTCCTCAACAACTTATATGTCTGGATATGCCTTTAAAGTGGAAGCCCTTCAGCAATTGGACCTCAGCTTCTTTCTGAGCAAAAATTTTACGGATTCTGACGGGCCGCCCTATAACGCTTATGGTCATATTGACATAGCTCAGCGGCTGCTGACTGATGGTATTGGCGCTTTTTACATGGACAAATTGGTCGTGAAGGGACGCCCGTTGAAACATGGTGGCCATGCGTTTTCTCACCGCGATCACAGTGTTGAAGATGTGGAAGAAGACAACTTAGATTTGAACATAAAAGTTTACGGACCGTATTCTCGAGTGAGACAGTATTTTTACAGAGAGATGCTATTAAGCCGCTTAAGAGAAAATATGACTGCCGCCCAACATTTGTTGGCTCAGGCGCAGTTGTATCGATTTTTTTTTGAACGTTTGCTAGCCAGCCCACAGGTGACAAAAATCCCAACAGAGACGACGATAGAGATAGAAATAAGGAAAGCGGTTAATGATGTTATATCGACAGAGCATTATTCTAATTCAGAATTTTGTAGACTCTTCGCGGAGTCAGTCTTGCTTCCTAATGCGAATGCACATTTCGCCTACGAGGGCATTGTCAATTTATGCAACTCTCGTTCGCCTGAGTTTTGTGGATCTTTGTTGATAGATTGACTCTCAATAATCTTGCCTCTCCGAGACTTTTCATCAAGCGAAAATTGATAGCCCTCCTGCCCATTGCTCGGAAACTTGCGTGACCGTCGAAGTGAGCATCTGCGTCATACACCAAAACTCAAGATGCGGACCATAGGCCTTGAGTAGGAGAACAAGCCGGGGATCTTCATGTTGATAACCAGATAGGCACAGTACGGGAGGGTAGGTATTTGGGTTCTGTAAAATCTGAGGTGATCCGATAACTGCAGCCACCGCGTCTAATCCACCACTCAGACAAAAACCAGCGTTTGAGATTTCGGGTAAGTCCAGCATTTGTTTTCTTTGAGAGGCAATATCAAATTCCTGTAAGGCCTGAGGAAAATACCAGCCTACAACGGGCGCAGCTCTTGCTTTGGAAAGAAAATGTTCTTGTTTTGAATGGTCGGCAACGCCAATCCTCCCAGCTAGTGAGGCATTTCCTTGTACCACTGCCTTAAAGTGAAAATTTGGATATAAAGATATGAATGCATCTTTCAACCTCCCTAGCAATTCTTTCTCTAAGTGATTACCTATATCAGTTGCATCGTCATCTATGTGGGCTACAAACGGAATATGCGCGCCGTCCAGGATTTTTGCATAATGTGGGTCGCTACCAATTACCTTTAGCAGACGGTCGGCTCGTTCTTGGAAAACTTCTTTAGACATGCCATTAGTCAACCCCGCGGTTTCAAGTCTTGAGAAAATCGAAGCATATTTGAGCTCTAATTTCTCTAACTGATAATAAAAACTAGGTTCCTCACCGAAGACTCGCATCCCTTTTGTGGGAATCCTTCTGCCCGCGTCGTTAAAAAACGTCATCTGCTTCGGCCTTGTTACCTACACGAGGTGATGGTCTGGTCAGAGCGAGCAATCGGAGATCTGTTTTGATCCTCTGAAGAGCGGGTCAAACTATCTGTCTTCCCAAAGCCTTGGCTGAAGGGAACAGGTAGCAAGGGGCTAGTTTTTAGGTGAGCTTGAACAGCGGTGTTATGAAAATCTATGAAACCCTGATGTTCGCCAATTATGCATTCATCACGATGAGGGCCTAACCATTTATTCAGCATTCCTCGGTTGAGTACTACACCCAATCCCTCTTGAACAATGTTACCAATCGACAGATCCATGTATGGGCACGGGATGAGCTCCCCGTCGTGATTGACAGTGTTGATACCTTTCACAGTTATACATCGGCCCGGTTGTCCGTAAGAGGGGCACATATGTGTAAAGACATTGTATCGATCTTCCAGCAGTTTAAGTTGATCTACATCCTCTTTTGTACAGACCCAAGAAGCTTGCTCTCGCGCAGTACCGACTGGCTTAGCGAGCGTCACATACAGTGGAATGTCATTGTCTTTGCAATATTCGCACATGCTCAAAAATTCATCGCTGAAGACTCTGTCGCGGACAACACATGTTGAAATAAGTAACTCGAGATCTGCTGACTTAGCCGCGTCAAGAGCTCGAATTACTCTTTTATATGAGCCCTTTCTCCCGCGAAATGAGTCGTGTTCTTCCTCGATCATGCTATCCAATGAGAGCTGAACTTTGTACCCACCCTGATCAGCAAACCACTTGGCCCGGTTCTCGTCGAAAGTCCACCCATTGCTATCAAGAATGATTAGATGCTTCTGCGGATCTAGTGCTTCGATCAATTTATCTAAGTTTTTATCTAAGAGCGCTTCCCCGCCCGTCAAAACAAAACGAAAAATGCCATAGTCGTCAGCCTGTCTGGAGAGCTCTGCGTAATCTTCCAACGACATTTGTTTGCGGGGGTCTATTGCCCCTGTTCTTTTTTTTAAATCGCGGCTCATGTATGGTTCTTCGCAACAGTGAGCGCAGTGCAGGTTACATAGCGAACGATTAATTTTTATTCTCAATATAGGACTAATCGCGCCGTCCAACATATTTTCGAAGAATTTTTGAATTTTTTCGTGAACGCGAGGCCTGACCAAACTCTGGTCTCGTCGCTTAGCCTTTTCTCGCAAGCTCAGTGCTTCTTGTTCAGCTAAGATTTTTAGATCTAGTGACACAGCTAGCGTCTCCTAAGTTACTTCAATATTCCGCCGAATGAATATAGCACTGATGGTGCGCCCTAGAGATTTCAGTCGCTCACTCTTTGAATAGATATCGGTATATTTAAAGTAAATTTGAGTGCAGGCAGGTGGTTATTGGCCACATTTGTTTGTGTGGTTTGCTGCCTCAAAGTGATGATTCTGCAGATGTGACGAAAAAGAATTTTTTAGCAGGCTGCAGGCCTAACTATGTCTGGCACTTTACGCCGTTAAAATCGGGCAACTCAGGCTAATACTTCATCGGCCTACCATTTTCAAAATTATGTCGTTCAGGGATGTCCACTCTCGCAGCTGAGGATAAAACTGTCGTATTTTTTCGGTGCTTGGAATGTAAGTCGCCCGCTCGAAATTTCCCTCACGAACCTGTCGGTCAACTATTTCCACTTTGCTACGACTACCTAAAACCGAAACTATGCGATTAGCTAGCTCTTGAATTTCAATCTGCGCTTCTGAACCCACATTGAACAGGTCATTGCTAGGGTTTATCAGGAGACGGAGTAACCACGCCATACAGTCGCCCATGTATAAATAGGAGCGCTTTGTTGCACCATCTCCATGAACATGCAGCGTTTGGTTTTTTAGCGCTGAAGAGACGAAATCTCCGAAAGCGTAGTGTAGGTTCATTGGGAGGAATTCGCCTGCGAAAGAGAAGCAGCGTGCTATCGCAAACTTAAATCCTAGTTCCGCAGAGTGATTGGTGATCAAATATTCCGCGGCGAGCTTGCCCAATGCGAGTCCCATTCCCCGGTTTTTTACATCTAAAGTACCTCCGTCTTTTTCTGAGATGCGATTTCTCGAATCTACAGCCCCATAGGCCACACCTGATGACGTAAATAGAAAACTCTCGAGCACCTCATTGCACTGTGTCAATAAATTTTGTGTGCCAAGATAGAGCATGTTGAGCTTGTTTACAGATGGTTCGCCATTGAATGTTTCGTATGCTGACGTGGTCGCCATGTGGATGACGTGTGTAGGGCGCAAGTCGGTCGGGAGAATAACGTTTGTTATATCACCATTGAGAAAAGTGAATGCATTGGGCAGTCCGATCTCCGATAGTTTAGATATGAAGACATCCGGTTGGCGAGATAAAACATAGATTTCCACGTCTCCGGAGAGCCGCCTTTTTATTTCACTTAGGATATGCAGAAACCAAATCCCGAAAAAGCCGGTTCCCCCGGTTAAAAGGACGGTCTTACCGCGAAGCGTCTCAATATTTGCCCCGGAGCGAGCGATAGATAGGCTAACTTCAGCTCGTATATCGAACCGTTGATGAGTTCTTGGATTCATGTTGCTTATTCCGGAACGCCAAGGTGCTTCAGGCGTACTCCTCGATCTCCATTCCGCGCAAAATTGCTACCTGAAATGCGTCCCCGTAATCGCTTTTAATGGTTCTTGCAATCTCTTCGGAATACGCGCCCGCCATTATTAAAAGTGCGGATGGTGGTATTTGAGAAAGTACGCTAGGTGCTCTCACGGGGATGAAGCTACCGGGTGTCAGCTTGTCCTGTTTGAAGGGCGCAGAGTCAATCACATACTTTATTTTTCCTTGCAATTTGCAAGCAGCGATCACAGCGAGTGCTTGATGGCCAGCACCCCAAATTGCTATCGATTCCGGGTCATATGACGTGATAAAGCTATTTAGTGAGCTCTCTAATGATTTTTTGGCATTAGAGAAATCTGTAGTGGGGAACGTTGGTCTGATCCGCACCGTCGCCGACAAAATGTACTCTCCCCAGATTGCATCCAGTGACAGCACCTCGAAACCGCTCCTGGATAGCATCTGTCGCAAAGTATCCTCGGTAAAGTAGAGAATGTGGTCCGTGCAGAACTCAGTGAACATACGCTCACGCACTATCATATCGAAGTTCGGAACCTCGATTAATCCGACACCATCTTCTGAAAGTAACCGGCTTATATCTCGCAGATTTTGTATTGGAAAGGGGAGGTGCTCTAAATAGTTGAACATGTAAAAAGATGCGAACTTCTCATCCTGCAGTGGTAACGTCTCATCGCCAATAAAACCCTTGTAAACCCGGAGCCCCTCTGCATTGCATTGCGCAACAGACCTGTCTGAATATTCCAAGCCTGTCATCTTGAGGCCCCGCTCTGAGAGCAGTTTTAAATACTCGCCTCGACCGCACCCGATCTCTATTCCCGACTCGCCATTTAGTGAGAAGCGCTCCACAAAGTTCGCAAACTGGTCTCTTCGAAAAATGCCCATTTCCTTTGAAAAAGCTGTTGCCCTAATAACCTCTTTGAAATATGTAACCGGGTCGTTGGCAAGTTGTACCAGGCCGCAATTGTCACATTGATGGATAAAAAGATCGGTTTTTTCACTGTCGTCATTCGGGGAGACTTCAACAAATTTTTGAGCCGAGGCCGGCATTTCCCTCAAAATCCAACTAGGTTTGTCCAATTGGGTTCCACATAGTTTGCAGTAGCGCACCCCAGTAGCCATAAGCATTGCTCTTTTTAAATCCAGTTTTCGTAGATATGATGCTGGTGAATTAAATTGCTTGGGGTCTCAAGAAACCACGACCACTCCCCGTTTTTTGGTTCCTTATCCGATGTATGACGCAAGTCAACTCTAGGTCCACTGATTAAAGAGCACTCATAAAGTAGAGAGATAAAGTGTCCTCGAACATTCCGGTCGGGATGCATTATCTCTGAGACTAGACTGGGTTGGACGTTGGCTTTCACTTCTGCGCCAATTTCATTCTCAGCAACTTCTGATATGCGTTGTTCTACACTTTCTTTGAAACGAATTATGCCACCAGGAATGTGCCAGCCAGGACCATAAAATTCATCTTCTCTCCATGTAAGAAGCGTCGCTCCTTCACTGTTCTTAATGAGTAGGTCTACATTTACCATAGGCGTGAGCTGAGAAGTAAATAGGAATAACTCCTCCTGCAGCCCTTTGCTAGGATCCCCCAGATAGGGTCTGATTTTCTCGAGTAGCGCGTCTAACACAAACTATTCAGTTCGGATCGATCTGCCACGCGCGGAAACCGACTCCTCCGTCAGCTCAATTAGCATCTCAGATCTGAGCTGTTCTAGAGTGAGGAGAGGGGTCATGTCCTCAAGTGGCATCGATGTGATATTCCCATCGGAACTTGGCACTGCCGCGCACTTCGGCTCTAAAACCTCGTCACTGGCTAATTGCACTTCTACTATGCATGGACGCCTTTGCTCTAAAGCTTCTGAAATCTTTTCATCCATCGTCTCAAGCTTGCAGACTTCAAAGTAAGTTAGACCATATGCTCCGGCTATATCTCTGACACTTGGAATAAATAGACCCGAATCAGGACCGCTGCCAACGTACCGAGATTCAAAGTAATTTCTCTGTGTGGTTCTGATTGAGGCGTAGCCGCCATTGTTCATAATGAAAATGCAGATCGGCAACTCTAAGCTGACAACGGTCGCCAGCTCTTGAATGTTTAGTTGAAAACTGCCGTCTGATTCGATCGCGATCATGGGCTTTTCACCGTTACCTAAGCAAGCACCAATCGCCGCAGGAAGGCCATAGCCCATAGCTCCCAAGCCTGAGGTGAGAAAAGTCCTTTGTCCTTGCTTATTTTTGAATTTGCTAAAGAAGAACTCGATCGCAAGGCCAGAGCTGCCAGCAGCTATAAGGGTATTCTCAGGCGCTGCATTGGAGAACGAATGGATGAAAGCGGCGTGACTGATGGTGCTTGACTCAGATTTTGGTGAAACGGAGCTAACCCCGAAGCGACGTTTCCAGTCTAAGCAACGTTCTCTCCAACTTTCCGAGCCTGAGTTTACCGGCAAGCTGAGAAGGAGATTAATAAAGTCTAGTGCATCCATCTGCAACGGGTAGTCGATATTCATCTCTTTGTGTTCTTTTAGCTCGCCAGCATCGATGTCTACCACTATTTTTTTTGCGGCTCGAGCGAATCCACTTGGATTGTAGGCAGTTACTATGTTGTCCAGCCTGGCTCCGATTGAGATTAAAAGATCACTATTTTGAACAGCGAAGTTTGGCGCCCTGGCTGCAACCACCCCCGGTCTCCCAACGTTTAACGGGTGGTCATAAGGCAATAGATCTAGCGCATTCCATGTAAAAACCGCAGGGATTCCAAGTTTTTCCAATAAGGAGCGGAGCTTTTGATCAGCACAGGCCAATCGGACACCATGACCCACTAATACGATAGGGCGTCTTGCGCCCTCAATTAGGTCGCATATTTTTTGAATGTTAGGTGCTGGTGTGGGTATTGGTTTTGGTGGGCTCCAGTCTGAGAAATAGTCCCTGGGTAGCTGTACACCCTGAATATCTAGTGGTATGTCAAGCCAGACTGGGCCAGGTCTGCCGCTCCTCATCTGATAGAGCGCGGTATCAAGTGCGGGTCCGATATCTAATGGGTTGGTTATTGTCTTCGCGAACTTAGTTACTGGCCGCACTAATGAAACTATATCTACCTCCTGCACTCCTCCTTGGCGAATTGATCTTCCATTAATGCGGTCTGCCGATTTAGCCTGCCCAGACAACACGAGCATTGGTAGGGAGTCCAACCATGCACCGGTTACAGGAGTAATGATGTTCGTCGCGCCAGGTCCAGTTGTAACCATGGCAACTCCGAAGCCAGGATTCTTCTTATGGCCGGTTCTGCCATAAGCCTCGGCGGCTATCCCACATGCTTGCTCATGATGACAAGAGACGGCGGCAATATCAGAGTTCTTGGCGAGTGCGTCGTTAAGATACATAGCGCCTCCGCCTGGAAGAAAAAAAACTTTATCGACGCCCTCATTAAGCAGCCGGCTAACTGTCCAGTCCGCAACCCGCATGAACATTTTTCCCAGCCTTTAATTCATCCAATACCTTAGCCGCGTTTTACGATTCAGGTTTTCTGTGATCGCATCGTCTGTGTAGTGTGAATCATCTTGTTCATGAGTAGATGAAATCTCTTCAATGATCGCCCCTGTCTTGCTCACGAATTTATGACGTACGCCTGGCTCTATGTGCACAACATCTCCAGGACGGTAGAGTGACTCGACATCGTCTAGCGCAAGGTGTACCTCTCCAAACAGCACATGGAAGGTCTCGGCCTTAATTTTATGATACTGCTCTGGGTGCACTTGATTCGGGAGACTCACAAGAATTTTCTTACAGTACGCACGATTGACGACAGTGATTAATGTCAGCCCAAATTGCTCGAAAGCATGCATTCCGTAGTGATGCGAAAGTTCGAGATCTACTCCCCCCGGCACCACTATTCCACTTTCGCTGATTAACTGGTGCACTTTTGACGCCGCTTCCAGTACCAGTGATCTATCATCTTGCCTGACTGTATTTCTTTGAGAAATATCCTCGTCTTGTTTTATATTTGTCGAGGCTACGAAGGTAGAGTACTTCGACCAGTCGTTGGCGCGATACTGTTTCGGCTCTGCAGGAAAGGCGAAGTACACGTCGTCTGCTCCTATCTCATCTCCCTCCCAAATATCCCGTTTCGCGAAAACACCCCGCTGTAATTCACGGAGACCTGCTTCCTCTGAAGGAGAAGGCTTTGCTCTGTAATGCGCAACTCCGCGCATCCTCATTGCTGAAGATGCTGCTGCCAACCATAGCTTAGCCTGATCGGTGTTGATCGAATATCCATTGAGATCGAATTTCTCAGTTTCTAGTCCGACGTGCTTCTCAAAAATTCTCGCACCCATCGCGACTGCTAATTTGACTGCATCGATGTTGTCTGGATGCTCATGGGTAGAATATCCAATTGTTAATTCTGGATACCTATTTCGGAGATATTCAATCTGACCAATATTTAGTTCAGCATCAGGTGTTGGGTACTGGCCAACACAATGCATAATTGCGACTTCTTTCTCCCTATTGCTAAGGAAGCTGATTACTTTATCAATATTTTCCGAGTTAACTCCGGCTGTTGATGCCACGATCGGCTTGTTCGTCTGCACAACGGCCTCTAACAGGGGCCAGTCGGTAAATGAGCAGCTGGCGATTTTAATAAGGTCAAGGTCTAGATCTACGATTCTCTGCACTGACGCCTCATCAAATGGTGTGGCGATAGTGAGGAAGTCTCTCAATCTGATTTCGTCCAGTAGTCTCTGAAAATCGCCCAAAGACAGATTTGTTTCTTCAAATCGTTTGACGTATCTAATGGATGTGGAACCCTTCTTACTCTTATGAATAAAGGTTTCTAGATCACGGAACTGAAGTTTGAATGCGAACAGGAAATCCTGATATTCCTGACTTAACGCCGAAAATCGGCGGATTACCTCCATCCCATGATTGACATCACCCATGTGGTTGTTGGCAAGCTCGAAAATTATCAGTGGCTTGTCGTTAGTGATCTTCATGCTTGTTCTACTTACCGAGTAAGGTTTTTCGAATTGTTTCTGCAGAGAAGTTAATCATTTCACGGCTAAGCGCTGGGTGCACACCAACCCATAGAGTCTGACGCATAACTTTATCGGTGTTCGTCAAATCTCCTACGATTCGATAGCAGCGATTTTCAAAATATGGTTGTCTGGTGAGGTTACCTGCAAATAACAACCGAGTCCCAATTTGGTTTTTATTTAAAACTTTGACTAATTCGTCTCTCGTCACTGGGCAATTTTCTCGAACAGTAATTGGGAAGCCAAACCATGAAGGGTCGCTTTTTGGGGTCGCTTTAGGCAATCTGATTAAGTGTCCTGCCGCGCCTAAGCTAGCCATTAAAGTAGAAAAGTTTGTTTTCCGCGCGTGAATAAACTCATCAACTTTTTGCAACTGCGCCAGCCCGCATGCTGCCTGCATATCCGTAATCTTGAGATTAAAGCCGAGGTGGGAATAGGTATATTTGTGGTCATAACCGTCGGGTAAAGACCCACCCAACTGATTGGACGTCCAACAAAACCGATTGTTGCAAGTGTTGTCGATGCCGGGCGCACAGTAGCAGTCTCTCCCCCAATCACGAAAAGATTCGGCGATTTTTTTTAGTTTGCCGCTTTTCATAAAAACCGCCCCACCTTCACCCATCGTGATGTGATGTGCTGGGTAGAAACTCAAAGTCGCAATGTCACCAAACGTGCCGACATTTCTTCCCTCAAACTGCGATCCAAGTGCATCACAACAATCCTCTATTAACCACAAACCGTGTTCCTTGCATAACCTAGAAACCTCAGAAACATTGAACGGGTTGCCCAAAGTATGTGCCAGCATGATTCCCTTTGTTTTGGGACCAATGGCCGCTCGCAAAGTGTCTACATTGACGTTAAAGGTATCAAGATCTATATCGACAAATACTGGAACCGCTCCGAACTGGAGGATTGGATTTACTGTAGTTGGGAACCCAGCGGCGACGGTAATTATTTCATCTCCCACAGAGATCGCTCGGCTCCCCAGTTTTGGACTGGTCAAGGTGTTGAAAGCTATTAAGTTCGCTGATGACCCGGAATTTACGGTCAGTGCGTGTTTTACTCCGAGGAAGCTAGCCAGCTGGGACTCAAATTTTTCATTAAATCTTCCTGTCGTAAGCCACCCATCTAGAGATGCTTCCACCAGATTTGAAATTTCATCAAACCCGATGAGTTTCCCAGATGCGGGAATGGGAGTGATTCCTTTTTCAAAGTGCGGAGTGGCAAAGGAGATGGCAGAATATTCTCGGACAAGCTCAATAATCTCTTGCCTTATCTGTTCCGGTCTTTTTCCGATAGGCTGAACCTGCTCACTCATTTTGAACTGCACTTTTTGTCGTGCATGCAATCAACGTACTCTTCAATTTGTGCGCATGAAATTTCAAGCATATCTTCATTTTTTAAAGCTGACTTGTTCCATGACAGAGTTTTTTCCAAGGCATAGCCTAAGGTCCATGTCGGGCGCCAGCCAAGCGACTCGTGTGCTTTTGACGAATCTAGAAATAAAACATTTGCCTCTTTCTTTTTTGAAGAGGTCGACGCACCCCAGTGCACTGCGACTCGAAGCTCGTTTGCAAGTATTAACGCGACCTCTCGCACAGAGTGCCCTTCGTCAGCTGGTGGCCCAAAATTCCACGGGCCGGAAAAAGCCTCTTCATCGTCATAAAGACGCTCGGCCAGAGCTAAATAACCAGCGAGTGCCTCTAACACGTGTTGCCAGGGTCTGATTGAATCCGGGGACCGAACAACGACTCGTTCTCCGTTGAGCGATGCACGGAAGATGTCTGGTGCTAGACGATCTTTGGACCAATCACCACCACCAAGCACGTTTCCCGATCTCGCCGTTGCTAGACCCACGCCTCGTGTCTTAAAAAATGAACTTCTGTAAGCCGAGCTTACTAACTCAGAGCAAGCTTTACTTGCGCTGTATGCATCGTGCCCGCCCAGTTTATCT
The DNA here is from genome assembly GCA_902520195.1 of Halieaceae bacterium. GTDB lineage: Bacteria > Pseudomonadota > Gammaproteobacteria > Pseudomonadales > Halieaceae > Luminiphilus. The sequence continues at coordinate 167,944 of CABYND010000001.1, read as the reverse complement.
GTTTCTATATAACCCAGCGTTCTTTCATCGTTTTGGTAGCACTTATCTGAAGTAACGTTTATTACGGCCCTAACAGATTGACAGTGTCTGAGCGATTCGAGTAGGCGCACGGTACCGAGAATGTTTGTTCTAAATGTTTCTACGGGGTCATCATAGGAGGCGCGGACTAAGGGCTGAGCAGCTAAATGAAAAACGATATCAGGTTTAAACTGTAGGCAGCACCGAGATACGACATCACTGTCTACAATATCCCCTATTACCTCCTCCACGAGGCAACTAACGCCGGCAAGTTTGTATATGGACAGTGGATCATCATTGGCTAAAGAAATCCCAGCCACTTGCGCGCCCATCCGCTCGAGCCACAGGGCCAGCCATGAGCCTTTGAAGCCGGTATGCCCTGTGACCAAGACCCTCCGAGACTTCCAGAATTCAGGATCAATTACTTTCATTTTCAGTCAGACCAGGTCTTCCATGGCGCCTGACCAGAAACCCACATTTTCTCTAATAATTTTTTTTCTCTAAGGGTGTCCATCGGTTGCCAAAAGCCGTAATGACAATATGCTTTCAATTGCCCCCTGCTGGCCAATTCAGCTAACGGCCCCTCCTCCCAAACAGTTTGGTCGTCTTTTACAAGGTCAATGCAATCCGGCGATAGGACGAAAAAACCACCATTTATTAACCCCCCATCTCCCTGTGGTTTCTCTGCAAACTTGGTTACGCTGCTTCCGTCTAAATGTAACGCGCCAAATCTGCCTGGCGGTCGAACAGCTGTAATGGTGGCTTTCTTGTTATGTTTTGAATGAAAGGCTATTAACTCTGCGATATTAAGATCGCTCAATCCGTCGCCATAAGTGAAACAAAAAGCTTCTTCGTTTCTTATGTACTCGTTTATCCGCTTGAGCCGCCCCCCTGTTTGAGAATGTTCCCCTGTGTCGATTAGCGTGACTCTCCAAGATTCCGCCCTTTTGCGGTGCACTGTGACCGCATTTTTGCCAACGTCGAATGTCACATCTGAAGTGTGCAGAAAGTAGTTCGCGAAAAATTCCTTGATCAAGTACCCCTTATAGCCACAGCAAATAATGAAGTCGTTTACTCCATGACTGGAGTAGCATTTGAGGATGTGCCACAGCATTGGCATACCCCCTATCTCCACCATTGGCTTTGGTCTGCTGGCGGTCTCCTCAGATAGCCGAGTTCCGAGGCCTCCTGCTAGTATCACTGCCTTCATGGCTTATTTATGAATTAATTCTTGGCAGCTTGAGCTCTCATGTTTGCAGGAGCTGCAAAACAGATGATGGTAACTGATTAGCTTGCGCCAGCATCGCTGTTCCCGCCTGCTGAATAATCTGTGTGCGGGCTAACTCAGAAGTTGCCGCCGCATAGTCAGTGTCCATAATTCGGCTTCTGGTGGCCTCCGCGTTGGTAACAACGTTTGTGAGGTTATCTACCGCATGGATCAACCTATTTTGGATCGCTCCAAAGCTTGCTCGCTGGTTTGAAACTGCGGTCATAGCCAAATCCAGTGATACAACTGCTTTGCTGGTTTGAGCCACCGCAGAAGCTATTGTGACGGTTGATAAGGTAGCTGATGTGAGTGCGCTGATGCTCCCTGTTGACAGAGTAAAATCGCCGAACGCGGTAGAAATAGTTTGTTTCGGATCCATACCGACCTGAAATGCCACAGTTGAGAGTGATCCGGAGCCACCTGCCGCACCATTGAGTATGGCCCTTCCATTCCACTCGGTATTGTTTGCGACTCGGTCTAACTCTTCTCTCAGAGCCTTGAATTCATTGTTCAGGTATTGACGATCTGAAGAGTCAGTAGTGCCTGTGCCTGCTTGGATTGCCAGCTCTCTCATGCGCTGCAACATCGACGTCATTTCATCCATAGCGCCTTCAGCGGTTTGGATCATACTTACGGCGTCGTAAGCATTGCGTATCGATTGGTCAAGGCCCCGTATTTGGGAGGTCATGCGAGTAGTGATGGCCAAACCTGCAGCATTATCTGCCGCCGAATTAATTTTTTTCCCGGTGGATAGTTGCTCCATCGCGCTCTCCAGAGCCCGTTCGTTTTTAGCAAGTGCCGCCTGCGCGATTGACGCGGATATGTTTGTATTTACGACAGCCATTTTGGTCCCTCTCCCATTAAATTAATGTGCTTCACGACCCTTAATTTGTCATCAAATTACGCTGGGTTCGCTAGCTAAACGGTTTCTTCAACTTACGGAGAAGCACGAAGCGTGCCAAAATGAAGGAGCCACCTCAACCAATTGTTGAAAAATGGCTGAACTGCATATTCTCATTCTTTATTTTCGGAGATTTTTAACGCAATTTGGAGATTTTTGCGCAATTTCACCGATTTTGGGCAGATTTCGAGAGGTGAAAATTCTGTTTAAATGCAAACGGCCTTGAGGTGATTGAAGGCTTGTTGCAGCAAGCCGGCATAGTAGTGACGGCAGGAACTTGCCGCTTACCGTCTCAAAAAAAAACCGCACCCAGTGATGGGCGCGGCTTTCTTTCTTGCGCGTATCGCTTGTTTAGCGAGATTACTGGAGTAACGCCAGAACCGTTTGTGGCAGTTGATTTGCTTGTGCAAGCATCGCCGTGCCGGCTTGCTGGATAATCTGGGTTCTAGCCAGCTCCGACGTAGCGGAGGCGTAGTCAGTATCCAAGATTCGACTGCGGGAGGCTTCGGCATTCGTCTTAACGTTGGTCAGGTTATCAACGGCATGAGTTAGCCGATTCGAAACTGCACCAAATGTTGCCCTTTGTGAGGACACGTCACCGATAACCACATCGATTTCGACAATGGACGTGCTCGCCATGCTAATAGCAGAGGCAATAGTTGTGCCTGTAATTACTTTAGAGGCTAATCCGGACAATTTTCCCGTTGTGTTATTGAAGTTTCCAAAGGTCGTTGAAATAGTTTGCTTTTGATTAGCGCCTACCTGAAATGCGACGGTTGATGCGCCGGTTGAAGCGCCAGCGGATCCATCCAAGATATTTCGACCGTTCCATTGCGTGTTGTCCGCGATACGATCGATTTCAGACCTGAGCGCAACAAATTCTGCGTTGAGATAAGTCCGATCAGTGCTGCTGGTAGTGCCAGTACCCGCCTGCACCGCCAACTCACGCATACGTTGAAGCATGTTAGTGATCTCGTCCAAAGCGCCCTCAGCAGTACTGACCATACTGATGGCATCGTTAGCATTACGAATTGCCGTATCCAGGCCTTTGATCTGCGAGGTCATGCGGGACGTGATTGCCAGACCTGAAGCGTTGTCTCCTGCTGAGTTTATCTTCCTACCGGTGGAGAGTTGCTCCATCGCGGTGTTTAGTGCCCGCTCGTTCCGAGTCAGGGCAGCTTGCGCAACAGATGCGCCAATGTTGGTGTTTACAACAGCCATTTTGGCCTCCTAATGTTTCCAGTAAGTTTTTGGGCGGCTTTGTTTCGCCTTTCGCCAGAATTCCCCTGACACCACGAACTATCGGTAGTACTGAATGGGACTTTAGAGTTAGAAGAAAATTTTTTGTGCTTGGTATTTTCGCCGGTGTGTCGATGTGGATTTGACGGATGTTCAGTTGCGCGATCGCCGCATGTGCTACTAACCGCTTTTCTTTTTGCACGAGAAAATATTAGGCTAGGGATCAATTACGCCAGAAGCTTTCCAATTATGTATTTGCCGGTCATATCGCCCATAAATGAACTATGTGACCAGGCTCTTGAGCGAGGGCTCGCCGGTGATATTCAAGGTGCTAGGTCTTGCATAGATCGGGTTCGTACGATGCGGGCGAGGTTAGCTCGCGTCGTGGCGAGCCATAAAAGTGATTCGTTAGATGATTGGATCGAAAGCGCTGCATTGGAAGCTTCGGAGGTAACTACTTACCGAGCTCAAACGGCGGCACTTAATAAAAAATTAGAAATAATCCGTGACTGGTTATCAGATAGTTACACGGCCTTCTCAACTGTAGAGCTCATGGCGAGTGAGAAGGGAGTGGCGCTTTACATCGATCATGCGCTCCCTGAAGTGTGGGATTTCAGCCAAGACGTCGTCGTTCTGTGTGGCGATGCGGCAGACAAGCTTTACGCTGATCTTCTTCTCAGAGGGCAAAAAAAGGTTGTCATTTTGGCTGAATCTACAGCGCATGGTGTTTTGGCCAACGAGAGTGCGAGCGAGAGTGACACAAAGACAATTTTTTTCCCCTCTGGATCCTCGCCTGATGCCGATATTTTTACGCCAATGCTAGGACAAGATATCCCGATCATCGCAATGCTTAACCCAGAGTCATCTCCCGATCATATGGATGACTTCCACCGTATACACAAGTCCATGTCTGCTGCACTCCTTGGGCAGCGATCAGTGAAGGAATGGCCGGTTATTTTCACTGAGCAATGGTTGAGTCGCCTACACGAGTTGGTTTCATTTTCCAGTGCGAGCGACCTGAGGCCAAAATTTGAGGGAAGCGACGTGCTCTTGGCGTCGCCCGGCCCCTCACTCTACGATTCTCTAGACGCTTTAAAATTGCATCGCGACAAATTTCTTTTAGTCGCACCCATCAGATCCTTGCTTACCCTTTTGGAAGCACAGATTGTTCCAGATTTTGCGTTTCATGTAGACGCTACAGATTTCTCGGAAATCATCCCCAAGCATGCTGATATGAGTAAAGTAGCGCTGATCTGCACTGACTATGCCCACCAATCTGTTTTTCAGGGCGGCTTTTCTTCAATTTTTACCGTGCCTGATCCGTCAATGTTAGGTAATGGCCTCACTGTGGCTTTGCACGGCGTGACGCCCCCAAAGTTGCAAGGGGGCTGCGTATCAACTTGCGCGGTTGGATTTGCTGCCCAGCTAGGCGCAAAGTCGATCACTCTAGTGGGGCAAGACTTAAGCATCTCTCGTGGAAATTATGTAAAACAGGCAAGCGATGGCCCGAACTTGGCTTGTCAAAGCAAAGATGAAGCGTCCCTTGAAGAATTCCTTACATGTGTGGGGATTAATGGCGAAAGACTCAGAACGCAGGAGGATTATCTTTGGTTCATAGGTGAAATGGAGAACGCAGCAAAACTGTTTGGATCAAATCTTGCCTTTATCAACTCCACGGCCCATGGGGCTCGATTGGACGGTTGGAAACATTGTCTATTAAACGACCATCCTGTGGCGCTGGATGATGCCCAGGACTCTAGAAATCGAGGAGACGTGCCATCACTGTCCGATGTCGATATAAACGGACGGGTGGAAAAGCTGAGGAGGGCGATTGCGGATGAGCAGGAGGCCATGAAGTCAGCCGAATATCTGTGTGAGGAATTAGTAGACCTGCTTCATCGTATGATTAAAGTTGGTGAAAATAATGTCACTGAGCTTGAGACATTAGAACAGAGGCTGGCAGCTTTTTTAACCAAAAAGGGGTCAGTGCTGCACTTCTACACATCACGGTTTTCTATGGCGCTGGCTGCAGCATCGAAATCTGTGCAAAGTTTAGAGGAGAACTTCAGCATATCGGCAGAGTATTATCATCAACTTGGTCCAAGGGCTAAAAAGCTCGGCAATATGCTTAGCAACGCATACAGCATGCTGGAGAAGTAGCGAATGTTATGGGTGATTGAATATGCTGTCTTCAGACTGCCGTGTATGTAAAGTCATAAGGACTTATCTCCTGTTTGCGATTCCGCTGATAGCCTTAGTTGGTTTGCAAGCGCGAGACAGCGAAAGTGCTTCGAAACACTGGTTTGCGCGTGCAGAGTTGATTGATTTCCTAGCTTGGGGGTCGCTATCAGCGCTCGTTTTGGTAACGCTGTATCGGATTTATGAGGAGTACTATTTGCCTAAACGCCGCTTAGAAAAGTTGCAGGAAATCAGATCTCAATGCGATTTCAGTGATATCGATGAGGACGGCGGCGGGGATGAGAGTGCGAGGCGAGCTGAACCCTTTGAAACCGCTGATCGTGATGGATGACAAACCAAATTGCTGGCGGTGTCGCCACTTCCAGATAACGCATCAGAAATCGTACCCATATGGCTGCTTGGTGATGGGATTCAAGTCGCGCCAGTTACCGTGTCTAGAGGTGCTAAGCGCAGACGGGGTTCCCTGCAAGCGTTTCGAGACAAAGCTGCATCTCAAACCCCGCTAAATATTTGCAAGTTAGGGCCTAAGCGGTCAACGCTACATCTATCGACTTCGCGCTTGCGGGCGGAGAGCCCAGCACAAAGTTTTCGGGTAAGTGCCATGAGGCTCAGGGGCCAGCGGGTCTATGCTTGCTTCGCTGGATTAGAAAGACCCCGCGGGCGCGAATCGTTAGAGCCTAGTTGCTCTTTACCAGGATGAAGGGTTGCGGTATGTCCCGTGCTTGCCTACAAAAAACTCTGCCCTGATAGGTATAGAAAGAGCAGCGAAACATATCTTGGTGCAGCCCCTTAGAGGCAGTCCAAAAATTAGCCACTTCGAGGTCGGGGAAAACAAACGGGTTGACTGCAGGGTTGATACATTTTTTTTCCAGGATCTTGGGGATTTCATTTTTCGTTGGCAACCGCCACGGCTCGCCAGTTTTTTCGGCCACCTCTGCGGCATAAGTCATGGCTGCATCCCAGCTTAGCTTCAGAGAATCGCCTCGGCACTGGTAATTACTCATCCGCTGCCCGACTGCGCACTGCGTTACCGTTAAGCCCGTTGGTCGATGACGTGCCATGCCGCCATCAAATACGTCAAAGTCATGTTCGTCCATCCGGCTTTTGTACACATCGCCGCACTCGGGTTGATTACGCTGATCACCGCATCCCGTCAGTAACGAGAGGAGGAGCAGACCAGCCAAGAGTGCTCGGTTGCCGCGCTTCTGTGATGCCGCCATAACCTTGGTCCCTGAATTCGGAAGATTTCACCCACTGCAATCAGCGGGTTGAGCTGTGAATGGATCGCGTGACACGCATGCAAACCTTAGGGCGAATCGCGATTTCTCACTGACCATTAAGCTTCATGCATGTCCGCGGCTTCTAAGGTACGTTATCGGTTTCGGTGGATTTACCTTTACTCGACAAAGCTATCACAAAGCCTTGCAGAAGCGCTTGTTCTTATTAGCAAATGACTCCATGCCAACATCAAGCTTTTAATCAGAAAGCCGATAGTTGGGAGAGAAAAGAAGGCGCTCTTCAAGTCACCGTACTTACTCGGTAGCTTGCAGGCGGATTCACCAATTGTTACCTAACACCGACATGAATGGTGTTGCTATATTAGGCGTAGGTCACTTATTTACTGCTGAGGAGCGATTCATGGACATAGCAACGATTGTGGGTTTGCTGGCGGCGTTTGGACTCATTTTTATGGCCATTTCTGAAAATGCACCTGCATTCGTGGACACCGCCTCTTTGCTGATTGTGGTAGCGGGATCGATAGCCGTGGTGATGGCGCGGTGTTCCCTCGGGGAGTTCTTGGGCGCGATAGGCGTGATGGGAAAGGCTTTTTCTCGCAAAATTGATGACCCTGTTGAGCTCATTACCCAAATCGTTGAGCTTGCGAACATCGCGCGTAAAGACGGCATGATTGCGCTAGAGGGTCAGGATATTGCCAATCCCTTTCTCGCCAAGGCGGTCTCCATGCTGGTGGATGGCACCGATGGCGAAATTATCAAGAGTTCCCTCAATCGTGATAACGACATGATGAAACTGCGCCATGAAATGGGCGCAAAGATTTTTAGTGCATGGGGTGAGATAGCACCAGCGATGGGGATGATCGGCACTCTCGCCGGTTTGGTGATCATGCTGGGTAATATGTCAGACCCCAAAGCGATTGGACCGGCGATGGCGGTCGCGCTGCTGACAACAATGTACGGCGCAATCCTTGCCAACGTCATCTGTTTACCTATTGCACAAAAACTTGAAAACGCCTCGGCCTTGGAGTCCGCCAACAATGAATTGGTGATTGAGGGCGTTTTATTTATGCAGGAGGGTGGTAACCCCAGAGTGTTAGGCGACATGCTGGCATCATTTGTCTCGCCCAAGAGTCGCGAGAAGATTGCTGCAGCCTGATTTCGACACCGCATGAATTGAGATAACACCCTGTGGCTGACGACGACATCAAACCCGACGCAGACGAGTCTGCGGAAGAGATCGCGGCCGTTGCTACAGAGACGACAGCCGAGGACGGCCAGGACAGTGGTGAACCGCCCACGAAACAGCCTGAAGCGGCTGCTGCAGAGGCATTAGACTCGAATCTGAGTGGTAGTGACGACGACAGTGCAGAGCAATCTGAATCCGAGGATGGCGCCAGTGGCGATGGTAACAACGTTCCCGCAGCGGAATCTCCCGAGGTGGCTAGCGATACTGACGGCGACATGGGCGCCGAATCAGCCGAATTAACCGAGTCAGCCGAATCGAGTGATACAGGAGACTCGGCCGAGCCCGAGAGATCAGAAGCGGATGCAGGCGACTCAGAAGAAGAGACGGTTGAAGAAAATCTGCCGCCTCCCGGCCCGCCCCCCCCCCGAAGAGCCCAAAGATGACTGCCCCAAGTGCCCAGGTGGTGGTGCCCCCGCCTGGATGGCGACCTTTGCTGACATGGCGACGCTACTGATGGCCTTTTTTGTTTTGCTGTTGAGCTTTGCCGAGACAGAGGTGCCTAAATTCAAGCAGGTAGCGGGTTCGCTAAAGCAGGCATTTGGTATTGAAAAGATTGTGCCCAAGGTCACGATTCCTATGGCACGTAGTATCGTCGTGGAGAACTTTACTCCCGCCGTTGCCGAGCGCTCGGTCATGGACATCAAAGAGCAACGGTCTGATTTTGTCCGTGGCGACTTCATCGAGAAAAAAACGGAAGAAGGCGAATACGAAGACCCGATCGAGAGCGATTTTCAGCAGGTGCAGGAAGCGCTAGAACAGGAACTCAATAAGGGTATGGCCGACGTTCGCATAGAGAACGGCGAGATCAAGGTCACGTTGGTTGAGTCCGCCGCTGCGGGCGGCAAAGCCGGCAACGAAGGTGAGGGTAAAGGCGGACAGGTCGCCCAGGAAACGCTGGATGCGGTTGCCAAGGTCGCAGAGGTCTCCGCTACGCTGAGCTCCAAGGTCGGGGTTCATTTGGCCGACCAAGCCCAGGGTAACCAGAGCGGCGCGAGTGCAACCCGCCGCCAATCACGCGCCGGAGACGGCTCGGGGATGTCAAAGTATGACCGCCTGCGCGCCGACTTGTCAGACGAGATTGCGGCTGGACTGGCGGAGGTCGAAAAGGACGGTGACAAGATTATCGTCAGGCTCGCAAGTCAAGGAAGTTTTACCTCCGGCTCTTCGAATTTGAGGCAGGCCTTCACGCCCACGCTGGCGCGCCTCGGAAATAGCCTCGCACAATACCCGGGCAACGTCATGGTTGAGGGGCACACCGATAACGTGCCAGTGGCATTCAGCGAGCGCTTCAAGTCCAACTGGGATCTGTCGGCAGCGCGCGCTGCGTCTATCGCTGACTTTTTGCTGAACTCTACTAACCTGGAGGGAGGCAATGTGCAGATCGCCGGGTTTGCGGATACACGGCCACTCGATAGCAACGATACGCCAACGGGTCGTGCCCGCAATCGGCGTATCGAAGTGATCGTGGACGATAACTGAGTGAAAGGGGGATCATAGTCGTGGCTGAAGACGAAAACGTCGACGTCGAAACCCCGGAAGGTGAGGTGCCCGAGACCGTTGAGTCGGAGGCGGCAGAGGCCGCTGAACCCGAGGCTGCAGCGCCGGAAGCGTCGGAGGAAGAGGTTGATCTCGGCCCGCCACCTGAGCCGCCGGAAGAACTCCCTCCCGTCGAATGCCCAAAATGCGCGGGGGGCGGTGCTCCCGCCTGGATGGCGACCTTTGCCGATATGGCGACCTTGCTCATGGCATTTTTTGTACTGCTGCTGTCTTTTGCGCAGATGAACGTGCCCAAATTTAAGGAAGTCAGCGGTTCTATGAATGACAGCATGGGTGTGCAGAGGGTGGTGCCGGTGGTGGAGCCGCCAACCGCCGACAATATCATTGCGGATCAATTCATGCAGGCCAAGGTCGAGCCCACTGCGCTCAGCACTATCAGTGAGCAGACGACCGATGAGGAGCAGCCACCGGACCCTGAACTGAAGATCACCACCAAACCCTCTAACGACCCGAATTCCTCGGACCTAGAAAAGGTCAGAAGCGCACTCAAGGACGAGATCACGCGGGGCCAGGTGGAGGTGACCGAGACCGAGGGCAAGATCAGCGTTGTGATGACCTCTGATCAGAAGGATGGCGAGAACCAGGGCGCAGAGGGGCTCGAATCCGGTCAGCGGCTCGACGAGGATACGGTGGCGTTATTTGCCAAGGTGGCGCAGGCTCAGGCCGAGGTGGTATCCGAGGTGGAGGTACTGCGCTCGCCCTCTACAGAGCAGCAGTCCTTTGACAGCGTTCAGGGCAGTGATGCTCAGGAGGGTGAGGACGTCGCCCAGAGTGAGTACGAACAAATCCGCAGTCGGTTGACGACCGAGATCGCCAATGGTCAGGTTAATGTTGAGCGCATCAATGACGAAGTCAAAATCAGCCTCGCGGACCAAGGCGCTTTCGTGAGTGGCAGCGCTGATCTGCGCACCAGTTTCTATAGCGTACTGGCCAGTGTGGGTCAGGCTTTGATAGACAGTCCCGGCCAAGTCACTGTAGCTGGTCATACTGACGACGTGCCGGTGGCCTTCAGTGAGCGTTTTCAATCGAACTGGGATCTGTCAGCCGCGCGATCAGCGTCGGTGGCTGACTACTTGGTGGGTGAGGGTTATATCAACTCTGGAGCAGTCACGGTGACGGGATACGCCGACACGGTGCCGATCGCCTCAAATGATACGGCCGCCGGTCGAGCCCAGAACCGCCGCATCGAAATAACGGTAAAAGGGGGAGCAGGATGATCTCGCGTTACGTGCCGACGTTAATTTCCGGACTGGTTCTGGTCGCGGCAAGCCTGATGGCAGGTCCCGCCCTGGCTGAAACCAAGGCGCAAAAAGCCTTTTTGGAGCGCGTCAAATCGGTTTCCACAATCGATGACGCCAAGCTGTCCGACGACGCGCTCGTTATCTGGCCTTCGCCAGACGTCCAAACCGGCCTCGATTACGACGCCATGGGCCAGCAGCTTTGTCAGGAATACAAAGTGTATGGATATCTGGTGATCTGGTTTATGGATTCTTCCAAGTACCGTCGCGAAAAAGAGATGGCCATGCTTCAGAGCTACGTCTGCTTGGAAGACGTCTAGTGCATTCTCTCGTAGGCCGCTTGCGGGACACGCTTAAAAGTGGTTTGCGTCGTTTTTTTTTGGCGGCCTTTGGCTTCCTGTTGCTCGGCGGCTGCGGCGTCGGATCCGGCGGCTCCGACTCTGGCAATGGCTCTGGTGCGGGTAGCGGCAGCGGCACACCGCCTGAACAACTCTCTATTAAGATTGAAGGACAGATAAAATACCGAGCAGACGAGGGGGTCTCCCTGAGTTACACCGTCAGTGGTAACAGCGCCGAGAGCGCAACGGTCGCATATGGCGGACCAGTCGAGCTGAATCACGATGCTGAGAAAAAAACCATATCTGGTGATGCGCTGTTGCCCGGCACTCACTCAGTTAAGGTGACAGCCACGGCCGGAAGTTTCTACTCAGAGGACGAGATAACGCTTTTCATCGACGCCAACTTTGGCGGTAGATACGGTGGCGGTGGCGAGAGTCAATTCTCTTTGACGATGGGCCGCAGTCAGGTCACGGAAACCGATGAGAATAATTACGTCCTGACTCGCTCGGGCACGCTTTATTGGTACTCGCAGGCCACGGACGCGACGGAGTTCGTCAACCTAATATGTGTGGCAGACGTCGAAGTCAGTGGCGACGAAGCATCGGGCTCGGGCCTGTGCAAGGAGGTAGTAGATGCTGAACTGCAGGTCCGCACGGTGACCGGACTGATCGTGACTTACAAAGAAACGGGAGAACTCGGACTCACCTATTCCTACGAGGAGACGGATGAATCTTTCGATGTCGATTTTTCGGTCGCGGGAGACGCCTATGTGTCGCCTGACCTCGACCTGTCAGGCATTTATAGATCTACCTTGCTCGAGAATCTCGACTACCTCAACGTTACTCAAAATGATATCGCAGGCGACAGCTATGATCTCGAGACCCCGCGCTGTGGCATCACCGCTACACTCACTCGTTATGATACCGAGTTGATTACCGCCACGGAGGGCGATGGTTCGATCATTCCCGCCGAGGCTATTACCATCGATAACTGTGACTTGACCAGCCAGACGGGCTACGCGGTGTCCGTAGGTGACGCAACCGGGTCTGGTCAGTCTGGCCTAATGCTCATATTGCAAAGCGGCATCAGTGACAGCGTTGTCCGATTCGACCTATATACCCGCCGCGGTAGAGAATACACCGACCCACTGAGCAAGCTTCGCTATGCCCGCGTGTGTTATCAGGGCGCGCCCACCTCTCAAGCGGCAGTCTATGGGGTGACGGAATCCGACTGCGAGGCACTTACGCCCTAAGTTCGCCCTGGTAAACGTATTTTTAGGTCTTTTTGCGATTTGCCTGCATTGCAGGCTCGGTTCTATGATGTTGTCTAGACAGACTGTGGCGCGCTGTCTGGGGGATTGAGCTCGCAATGAAACTTTTTGGTTTTTTTGGCAAGTCGTCTGACGATGACCAAGACACCAGTACCGAAAAATTGATTCCGTCGGAGTCATCTGAAGCGGCCGATGAACCCCAGCAAGCACCTGAACCGCAGTCCCAGGCAGCAGTTGACAGAGGGGCCACCATGAATGATGTGATCAAAGCGGTGACCGATCAGTTTGCGCTGATCAATGCCGACAGTGATGCTGATTTGCGGGCAGTGGGTGCCGCGTTATGCCAGATTCCCGAGGGTATGTCGCCGTTGTCGGCCGGATTCTCGTCTTTTCGGCACGAAGTGTTGCACGCGATCTTAATGACGGGGGAGGACGACAGGCTCGCGGCGCGAGCGGTGGTGTTGAATAAGTGCCTGACCTCCATCAAGGATTCCCCCGATCTAGCGGAGCAGGGAACCGCATTGCGCATCTTGGCGCAGGAGTTGCAAGAGGGCATGCTCGCTGCGGAACCGGCCGCCAATACTAATGGCGATGCGGAGGCGCAAATTGATCCCGCTACGCAGTCGACGCCTGCGTCGCAGGGTGCTGACGGACCCGCCACCGCCTCTGACCCAGAGTCGGCAGAGCAACTATCAACGCAGCAGTCAGAGCCGGCTGTGGTGGAGGCTGCGTTGAGTTCTGATGGTGACCAAGATGGCGACGCCGAAATCAGGCAAGAGTTCGTGCCGTCGGAGCCTGTTCTCGAGGTGATAGAAAGCCCCGAGTCCGATATAGAGACAGAGAGCGTCTCCCTGGCCCAAGCCGAGGATGACTCGGCAGAAGAGTCACCCAGCGTGCCTGAAGTGGCGCAACAAACGCCTGAAACTGAGTCCCAGCAACTGATCGGCAAGCTGGCCCATGCCGATCAGCTAATCACTTCGGTTGGTGAAGCGCGCGCTGGGATACAGTCAGAGCGCGCCAGCGATATGGCTGAGCACTTTGGTGACTTTGGCGAAGACATGAGGGAATTTATTGGCGCTCTCAGTGGTGTAACCTCGAGTTGTTTGCAGGTTTTGGATGGATGCTTCGCCCGTGAGCTCGACACGCTGTCACATTATCGCGATGTCTGCGCCGAGCTCGAGCAGGGCGCCACCCGGTTGGCGGATTTAAAGCGCTGTATCACGTTCATTGATTCGGGCTTGCGTGGCGAGTCCTGTGACGATGATCTTTCCGGGACAGAGAACCAGTGGCTGGAGTCACTCTCCAACGAGCTGGCAAATGTCACCATGGAACAGAGTGCGATCGCTGCCGAGAAAGGCGAGCAGATCAAAGGGCAGATCGCAGAGATTCAGCTGGAGGCTGATCAGGCCAACGAGCTGATTAAAAAGCTGGGTGCCGAGACCCTTGAGCCCCCCGCGACGGTACTCCAGTCGCTGACCAGTAGCGACTTTGCGTCAGAGGATGCCGACAGCGAACCCGAGGTCGATTATGAGGATTCGATCGATCAGTACATCGAATGGATGAAAAAGCAACGAGAGGCGATCCGCGATCAGCGCATCCGGATAGAAGAGCTCGATCAGAAGATGGCCGATGCGGAGAGGGAGGCCGACCGGCAGTACTCGGGCAGGCTGGAGCCGGTTCAGCGGCGCAGAGAGGAGTTGACCCGTAATCTTGAAGACGCACTGCACAGCGCGAACAAAGACGCCGAAGAAACGGAAGCTCGTCTTGATGTGCTCACTCAGGATGCATCGACATTGGTCAGCGAGTACAGGGTCGCCATGGAAAAGCGCGCTGCCTTTGCCGCCAACGTCGAAGATGCGATGGCCAGTGCCATGATTCGGCTGGGCAAAGTACTGGATGAAGCCAATATGACCAGTGGCGCTGATGGCAGCAGCGACACGTGAAAATCAAAGCTGAGGTCATTCGAGGTGGCTCGGGTTTGGGGCTTATCCTCGCTTTGACGCTCAGTGGCTGCGCGCATGATGAGCCCACCGATGCTGAACGCAAGCGGTGTTTTGACCGCTACATCCGGGAGCATCAGGCGGAGTATCCCGTCGAAACACTGAAGAAAACCGCGGCACTAAAATGTTACTCCTGAACACATCTCCCAAGGAATTGGGCCTTGAGTTAGTCCGGGTATTATTCGTTGGTCTGGTGATCGGTATTCTCGGTGGTTTGGCTGCCAACCTTTTTGTATTGGGTGTGGGCGAGATTGATGGGCTAATTCGCGAGCAAATGGTCGGGCAGAGCGCACTGAGCGCGGGTCTTATTCGCTGGTCGGCCCTTATCGCCGGTGCATTTGGCATATACGGACTGAAACAGGCGTTCAAAATGGATCGCTGGCACGGGCCGGCGGATGCCATCCTCGGTGCACACCGGCCCGACGCACCCTTCCCGGCGCGAGAAGGCTTTATCTCTACCACCGCGGCGCTCGTCTCAGCGAGCGCCGGTGCTTCGGTAGGTCAGTATGGGCCAGTCCTGCATTTTGGTGCGTCAGTAGGCGCTCAGGTGCGAGCCTTATTCCCCACGCGGCTCACGCCTGATATCTACGTGGCCTGCGGTGTAGCGGCGGCGATTTCGGCAGGGTTCGGTGCCCCGATCGCCGCCGTGGTGTTGGTGTCAGAGGCGATACTGCGACACTTCGCCGTCCGGGCCGTGGCGCCCATCACGGTGTCAGCGATTGTGGCAACCGCTGTAACCCCACTCTTTTTTGATCGGGTGTCGCCGTACTCGGTGACTGCCAGCCCCACCGACTGGGGATTGATCCCCGTTGTGCTGGGGCTGGGTGCCTGCGCAGCGATATTGGCGATCGTCTTTATGCGCTCGCTGTTGCGAACAGCGGCTTGGGCCAAGTCCCTTAATAATGAACTTGCCATGCTACTACTGGCTGCGACGCTCATGGCCCTGATCGGCATGCTGGTGCCCGAAGCGGTGGGACTCGGCACCCAATCGGTGAATGATCTGTTGGCGGGTGAAAAGCTGGTTGGCGAGGCTGCGCTGATGCTGGTTGCCAAGCTTGCCGCCACCGTCGTCTGTATTGGGCTGGGCCTAGTGGGTGGCGTCTTCTCCCCTGCGTTGTTTCTCGGTGCATCACTGGGTTATCTGGCGGGTTTCGTAGCGCTGGGTTTGGGCTTTGATCCGTCCGCTGTCGTCATGCTCACCGTCGTGGGCATGGCGGCGGTCGCCGGGTCGGTGATCGGTGCACCGATTGGTGTCGTCCTCATCGTTTTTGAATTTACGCGCAGCTACGAGTTTGCTGTTGCGGCGATTCTGGCGGTGTCGATGTCGTCTTTCATCTCGACGAGACTGTTCTGCTACTCATTTTTTGACCGTCAGCTCATCGCCCGGGATTTTGATCTGCGGCAGGGCAGGGAGTTCCTCTCGCTCAAGGATATTTCAGTAGCCGGTCTCGACGTCGAGGCGGTGGAGTCTGTTACCGAGAGTATGACAGGGGAAGACCTCGTAGCGCACTTGCGGGCGTCCCACCGAACCGAGGCCTATGTGGTGAATCCGCAGGGCACCCTGACCGGCGTGGTGCCCATATTAACGGCGCTCGCGAACCCGGATCAAACCGCGTCCGCATTGATTGGAGATGATTATCTCGTGCTTAACCTGAGCGATGATCTTCAACAGGCGTTAGGGATTGCCCGGCGGTTTGTCGGTGAGGCCATTCCGGTTGTCGATGAAGCAGGCGCTCTTGTCGGTTGCCTCAGTGAAGGTGCCATTCTGGGCGGTACGTTAGATCGCCAGGAGGAGGTAAAGGGACGTGAGCGCAACTAGCCGCCTTCTCGCCTGTTGTATTGCCCTGATATGGCCCCACGTCGGCATCGCCGACACGCGAGAAGATCAACTTCGCGCTGGTCTGGCGGCCATGGAGCGACAACACTATGCAACGGCAATGCGAGCCTGGTATGACCTCGCCGCCGCCGGGGATCCGCAGGCACAACACAACATTGGCTATCTGTACGAAGAGGGGCTGGGTGTGACCCAGCAATACGACTTAGCGATGGACTGGTATCGTCGCGCTGCCGATGGTGGCCTTGCAGAGGCCGAACATAATCTCGGCATGATGTACGTCGAAGGCCGCGGCGCGGCGAAGAGCTGGGCTCAGGGATTGATTTATTTTCGCAAGGCAGCGGACAAAGGCTTGACCGAGAGTCGCTACATGATCGCGCTAAGCTACTTCGAGGGCGAGGGCCAGATTCAGAACCGGCGTCTTGCTTACGAGGGCTTTCGTGAGACCGCCATTGAGGGATATGCCGACAGCCAGTACATGCTTTCTTTTATGCTGTTGGATGGCAATGATGTTAAGCGGCGGTCCGCTCAGGCCTATGTTTGGGCTGCCCTCGCTTTAATAAAAGGTCAGCAACAGGCTCAGGAGATTCGCGATGCCGCGGCGATGCGGATCGACGAGACAGAAATGAGCGACGCACTGATGGTGCTATCGCAGTGTGAGTCGTCGAGTGTCAGAGGTTGTTTGCGTTCTCTGGACTCCCTGCCCTGAATCGGTCGCGTGTAACGCAGCGAGATGGACAGGGTGATCGATAGAGCGGGTAGAGAATTGGCGATGTCCTAAAGCGGATTTTCTAGAGTGGCAGGCGTGTTACGCCGTCGTTCACACCGCCATCGCTTGGCGCGGCTTGGAGAGATCCATGTTCTCCCACGCCTCAGCAATGGGCTCAAGCAGGCTCTTTACCTCGGCCACATTGTCGGGCGCTGTGTCGAGGTTTACATTCGCTGCGAACAGCTTGCGGATAGCGTAGCCGTAAAGCTGACCAAGGTTTACTGCAATGTCTCCGCCGCGCTCGTAGTCGAGGCTGCCCTGCAGGCCCACCAAAATACGACTCGCCTTGGTCAGATACTCGCGCACCTGCTCCTTGTTTTCGTGATGATGATGCACCTCAACCCCTGCCAGCGCTCCGATCAACGCCTTAAAGAGTAATGTCACGAGTTCGTGCTTGTCTGCGGATGCGACGGCAGATTCAATATCAAGTCGCTTGTATGCCGCGGCGGCTTTGATACGCGTCATGCTTACCTCGGGGAATATCTTCTTTCAATATGCTAACTATCGGCATAATTGCGTCGAACTTTACCCTGTGCGCGCTATCGCCCTGAGCCTGACAACGCCCTGTTTTTTGATGACTTTTTTCTGAAAATACCCATCTCAGGGTGGTTTTTTGTGAATTCCGCGCGATGATGGGATTTACCGCCAACAAAACGAGGATCCCGCATGAGACGCACGGCGCATCATTGCTACGGGGCCGTCACGATAGGGTTATTGGCGGCAGGGTGGTCGCTCGGGTCCATCGCCGCCAGCACCACCCTCGCGCCGGTGACCAATACCGGGCTGAATAATATCAACTTTAAATCTGTGCGCTGCAGCGAGGCGGGCTTCTGGATGCTCGACGTGATCAACAATAACTTTGCGCCGTCCACCGTCGAGTACTTCTTTTGGCTGGAAGACGAGCAGGGGGACGCGATTGATGGCGATCCAGGCCAACTTAATTTGGCGCCCAAGAGCCGTGAGTCGGTCACCCTGAAATTTGCGTGTGACGTGCCATTTACGGAACTGAAGCCCCACTTTCGCTGGGCGCCGGTCGGATTCACGCGCCCATAGGCGTGCCGCGGGTTGGGTGCGTTCGGTAACGCGGTGAAGAACCGGTAAACTATGGTTACTCGGTAACTTGAAGCGCTAACAATGGATCGGCTTATTATCGGCATCAGCGGGGCGTCAGGCGTGCAGTATGGAGTGCGCGCGCTTGAGCTATTGCAGCCGCTGCCCGTTGAGACGCATCTTATTATGAGTAAGTCCGCCGAGTTGACCGTGCACCACGAACTGGATCGCACGGTTGATTCGATTCGCGCCCTCGCTGATGAGTGGCACCCTGTGCGCAACGTGGGGGCCTCGGTGGCCAGTGGCTCTTTTCACACGCTGGGCATGTTGCTCGCCCCTTGCTCCATTCGCACCCTGGGTGAGATTACCTCCGGCGTCACCTCGTCCCTGTTAACGCGCGCCGCCGACGTGGTGCTGAAGGAGCGTCGCCGGCTGGTCTTGATGGTGCGCGAGACGCCCCTGCATCTAGGCCACCTGCGTAACATGGTGGCAGTGACCGAGATGGGTGCGGTGGTTGCGCCGCCCGTGCCTGCGTTTTACGCCAAACCGGAATCACTTGATGAAGTGGTGACGCAAAGTGTGGCCCGCGCCCTGGATCTATTTGATATCACTTTGCCCGAGACCCATCGCTGGACCGAGTCGTGACCCGCCTACTTAACCGCGCCCGCCGGCAGTCGCTGGCGTGGTTGGTGTTCTTTGTCATCGTGGTGGATCTGATTGGTTTCGGCATCGTGATCCCGATCCTCCCCTTTCTGTCGCCTCAGCTTGGTGGTAGCACGGTTGACATCGCGTTTATCCTCGCCACCTACAGCGTGGCGGCCGCCATCGTCGCGCCAGTCTGGGGGCGGCTGTCAGACCGCTTTGGTCGACGAGCGATTCTCAGTCTCTGCCTCCTCGGTGGGGCCATATCGCATTTTGTGCTGGCTTTTGCAGATGTACTGTTTATGGTCTATCTGTCCCGGGCGGTCGCCGGGATGATGGCAGGCGGCGTACCGGTTGCTACTGCCCTCATCGCGGATGCCAGCACGCCCGAGCAGAGATCCAGAGCCATGGGTTTGATCGGCAGAGCGTTCGGTATCGGCTTGATTCTCGGGCCCGTGATCGGCGGAGTGCTCGCCCGAAGCGAGACGGACTTTATGCTGCCCTGTCTGGTCGCCGGCGTCCTTTCGGTCCTTGCCGCCGTGTTGGCGTTTGTCCTGTTACCAGCAAGTCAGGCCCGAGAGGGTCATGCTGGCGCGACTGTGGACGACACCCCCCCGGCGCCGCTCCGCGAGATTGTGAGGCAGCCGGGCTTGCCGCTCTTTATCGGTCAGTTTTGTTTTCATACCTCCGCGGTGAGCGCCTCGGTCTATCTGTTTCCGCTGTGGGTGGCGAATGGCCTTGGCTGGCAGGCCCGCGAAGTGGGACTGTTTTTCGGGCTGATCGGCGTCGTTATGGTGGTCACTCAGGGCAATATTCTGGGCCGGATGACGGACCGTTTCGGTAATCTCTGCGTATTGCGCGGCGCGGCGCTGTGCTTCAGTGCCTCGCTGGCGTTGTCTGCTGTTGCCACCCAGGCCTGGGCGATGGGCGCGCTGGGCCTGCTGTTGTTTTCCGCAGCCACGCTGTGCCTGCCGGTGCTCAATACCATTGCGAGCCATTTGGTTACCCCTGCGTCGCGGGGCCAGTTCTTTGGGGTGACCGCCTCCTCCGCTGCTTTCGGTCGGATTCTGGGCCCCCTGGTCGCTGCGGCGCTATTGGCACAGGGCGGTTATGGACTGGCCTGGTTGGGGATCAGCGCCGTCGTCTTGTTGGTGGTGATGTGGTCGCTGCTCTTCGGTCATGGATTCACAAGCCAGCCGACCGATGCCGCGCCAGATGTATCAGGGAGCAACGCGTGACGTCTAAGTGCGTGATCAGCCTCGACCTGCCCGAGGACATCGTCGCGCCGTTAAGAGATCAGTTTGATCTGCAGACATGGTCAGGGAAGGAAGCAATGCCCGAGGTGACGCTGCAAGATTGGCTTGCCGATGCCGAGGGCTTGTTGTGTGCACTGTCCACGTCGATCACGGCATCTGTCATCGCGGGTGCTGCGCAATTAAAGGTGATTTCAACCATCTCGGTGGGCGTTGATCACATCGATCTGGCGGCAGCGACAGCCGCCGGCATTCCTGTTGGGCACACACCGGGTGTATTGGTGGATAGCACTGCGGACTTGGCGGTGGGGCTCATGATCGCAGCCACCCGTCGTATCGCCGAGGCCGATCGGTGGATGAGAACGGGCCAATGGTCTCAGGGCTGGCAGTCAGACTTGTTGCTGGGAATGGACCTCAGTCAGGCCACGGTCGGCATCGTTGGTCTGGGCCCGGTTGGCGAAGCAACGGCGAAGCGCCTGCGGGGTTTTGGTTGCGGCATCCTGGGCTGGAACCGCACACCGAAAATCATAGAGGGTGTCGAGATGGTGGATCTCGACGACCTATTCGCGCGCTGCGACATCGTGTCGCTTCACACCGCTCTCACACCAGACACGGTCCAGATCGCCAGCCGCAGCCGCTTGGCGAGCATGCGTGCAGGCGCCACGCTCATCAATACCGGCCGAGGTGCCTTGGTCGATGAGGCGGCGTTAATCGAAGCGTTGTCGAGCGGTCGCCTTAGAGCGGGGCTCGATGTGTTTGAGACCGAGCCACTACCTGTTGATCATCCGTTTTTGAGTCTGGATAACGCGGTGTTACTGCCACATGTGGGCAGTGCCACGCTCTCGACGCGGATGGCCATGGTGACCCGAGCGCTTGATAATTTGCGGGCCGGGATGTCGGGTGAGCCGCTACCCTTTTGCGCGAACCCGGAGGTCTCCGGGCTCAGGGGGTAGGGGCGTCGGGTAGCACCCGCAGCACTCTAGCGATGCCCGGCTCAAGCTTGCGGCGCACTTTGTCCAGATCAGGCTGGTTCTGGTTTTCCACCACCTGACTGATGCTGGCCGACCAGACCGATGCCAGGTTGTCGCCATCCTCGAAGCTGAGCATCAGGCTCGCGACCTCTCGTGGGCCACTCAGCGCGTAGGCATTGTCCATGACGGCGGGGTCCGGACTGCGGTTAATGACCGAACTGGTCGGAGCAGGGTTGGGCATGCCGGGGTCGGTGCCACCCTCCAGCCGCGCGCCAAAGGCGTAGCTCACCAGAAAGTCGCCACTGGATTCTTCATAGCGGTAGCCTTTTTTTTGCAGCGATGCGGACAAAACCGCTCTCACCGAGGTCGAGAGCTGGTACAGCATCTCCATGGATTGTGGGACACCCGTTGGTACCTCAGCGCGCCAACTGAAGGTTTGATAGCCCTTGCTGGCGAAACGATCTGCCGGTGCCGTTTCCACCTGCATGGTGGCACACCCCAGCATGTCAATGCACAGCAGGGTGACGGCTGTGTGCCGCAAGCACCTCGTCCAATCGATCATCTTAATGCCGCTCCTTGGGCTTCCTGTTACGGGAACCATATCAGTTTCACCATCATGCCGGCGATCGAAAACACAACCACCCAGCGGACCACATGCTCACCACCGTGAAGCGTCAGTCTGGCGCCGAGCCAGCCGCCGGCAGCATTACCCACCGCCATTACGGTACCGATCCACCAGAGTAGCTCGAGTTGGCTACCAAACACCCACAACGCAGAGAGCGTGTAGAGCAGGATAATAAAGACTTTGTGGATGTTGGCTGCCACCAGGTCGAGTCCCAGCACCCGGTTGAGGATCGGCAGCAGAATGAAGCCTATACCGATTTGTATGAACCCGCCCCAGAAGCCGGCTGCGACCATCAGCACATGTCCCCAGA
Organism: Halieaceae bacterium; assembly: GCA_902520195.1. Lineage (GTDB taxonomy): Bacteria > Pseudomonadota > Gammaproteobacteria > Pseudomonadales > Halieaceae > Luminiphilus. The sequence continues at coordinate 145,978 of CABYND010000001.1, read as the reverse complement.
GGCGGCGCCGGGGTGTTAGGGGTGAAGCAGCTACTGTATGGCCTCGACCCGCATCGGTCAGCATCAGAATCAGCACCAGACCCATCACGGCAGCGAGTACCAGGTTGAAGGTGTCGACCGGCAAGCGCACACCGGCCAGCGCGCCCGCCACCGCCCCCGGCACCGCGCACAACGAGAGCGACAGGATCATGCCGGACCGGGGCAGCCCATGGCGGATATAGGTCAAGGCCGCGCTGATGTTGTGCGCGAGGATAGGCAGTCGATTGGTGCCGTTGGCGACAGGTCCCGGCACACCCAGAAATATCATCACGGGCACCGTAATCACCGAGCCGCCCCCCGCCATCACGTTGATAAAGCCGCCCGCGAGTCCCGCGAGGATCAGCACCCCGATTTCCCACAGAGCGAGTTCCACAATCAGTCGCGGGGTGTCCGCATGGTCACGAATTCCTCCGCCGCTGTGGGGTGAATCCCCACGGTGCGGTCAAAGTCAGCTTTGGTGGCACCCATTTTGAGTGCAATACCCAGTCCCTGACAGATCTCGCCGGCGTCAGCGCCCACCATGTGGGCTCCCAGCACGCGATCAGACTCGTCATCGACGACCAGCTTCATCATGGTGCGCTCTTCACTGCCGCTCACCGTATGTTTGAGCGGCCGGAATGTGGACTCGAAAATGGTCACCTCATGTCCCGCGGCGATCGCTTCTTCCTCGGTGAGCCCCACTGTGCCGATGGGCGGCTGGCTAAACACCGCGGTCGGGATGGCGTGGTAATCCATGGTCAGGGCCTGACCGCCAAACTGGGTTTGTGCAAAGGCCATCGCCTCGGCAATGGCCACTGGCGTCAGTTCCCAGCCCCCCGTCATATCACCCAGCGCGTAGATGCTGGGTTCTGCGGTTTGAAACGCATCATTGACCTTGATATAGCCGGCCTCGGTGAGCGTCACCTCGGCATGCTCAAGTCCCAGCTGTGCAATATTCGCTCTACGGCCGGTCGCATACAACACGGCATCGAAGGGCTCATTCCCGTCGGAGAGGTGGGCGAGCACGCCACCGGATTGGGACTCCAGCGCCGTGACATGGTGGTTGAATCGCAAGTCCACACCGGCTTTGCGCATTTCTTCGGCGAGAAATTGGCGAATGTCGTGATCAAAACCGCGGAGAAACAGCTCGCCACGATAGCTTTGGACCACGTTGGCGCCCAGGCCCGAGAAGATGCTGGAAAATTCGGTGGCGATATAACCCCCACCCACAATGAGTAGCCGCTCGGGAAAGCGTTCCAAGTCAAAAATCTCGTTAGAGGTGAGTGCCAGCTCTATACCCGGGATATCCGGCATGGCGGGCCAGGTCCCAGTGGCGAGCAGAATCTTTTCGGCGCGGTAGCGGGACTCTCCCACAACAACTTCCTGGGGCCCTGCGAGCTCGCCGTGACCCTCAATAATATCTACCCCAGGCGCCTCGAGCAGACGTGCATAAATAGCGTTCAGTCGCGCGATCTCATTAGTTTTATTGTCTCGCAACGTGTTCCAGTCAAAAGAGACGTCCTCAGCCCGCCAACCAAAACCCGCAGATTCTCGCCAGGCAGCTGCGTATTCGCTGGCATAAACGTAGAGTTTTTTCGGGATACAGCCCACGTTGACGCAAGTACCGCCTAGTGCGGCCTCTTCTACCACGGCTACCTTTGCACCAAATTCGGCGCTCTTCCTCGCGGCCCGGACGCCGCCGGAGCCTGCGCCGATGACCAGCAGGTCGTAATCAAAGTGTTGAGTCATCGATTCACCAAAACCGCGGCGTAAAGCGTCGCCTTCTGCAATTTCATTGTCAACACGCTTCGCTTACAGTCGAGCGATACGCGGCCTACCAATGGATGAGATGTCGACCATGCTGAGCAATAGTTCATTTCGCAACATTGAACCGAGAAGGATACACGCAATCGCTCTAGGCACGCTCCTTATCCTGCCGATGAGTGGCCCGGTGTGGTCTGACTCGGATCTGCCCGAGGCGAGTGAGTCACAGCCTCCGGCCAGAATCGAGTTGATCGATCAGACGGTGGTTTACGGTGAAATCACAGACATTCATGACGGCGAGCTTTACGTGACAACCGAGTTGATGGGAGACGTCACCATCGCTCTCTCATCAATTCTATATCTAGAGTCAGATCGGGGCATTGAGCTGCTTACAACCGAGCAGGAGAAACTGGCGCTACCTTCTTTTATGGTAGTGGACGGCGAGGTGGTGCTGGACGACGCCGATAATTTAACCCTGGATCAGTTGGATGTGGCAAATCCGGAGGAGTGGGAGCAGGGCCGTGGCTATCTCATCACTGGACGCGTCACGAGCTCGATCGAATACAACCGGGGAAATACCGAAACGGATAACTTGAATCTGGATGCGGAGACAATTCTAGAGAGTCTTCGGGATCGTATTACATTGCGCGCTGACTATGAGGAAAGTAGCGCGCTAGTTCTCAATAAAGACGATGACGGGAATGCAATCCTAGATGCTGATGGCAACGAAGCCAAAATCAGCCAGGACACAGCGGATAATTGGCGAGTGGAAGGCAAGTACGACTATTTTCTGTCCGACCCGCGCAATTACCTCGGCTTGAACGTGGGACTCCATGCCGACCAATTTGCCAACGTGGACCGTCGCACCTACGCCAGCGCCTATGTTGGCCGGAAAATTCTGACTCGGGACACGCTAACCTTTGATGCTGAATTGGGGTTGCTCTACGTCGACACTGACTTTGCAGTGTCCGAGGACGACTCCTACACGGGTGTCAATATTAACCTCAATGGTGAGGCACAGCTTTTTGACAGTAAGGTGACGCTATATTTCCGACAGGCAAACATTGTCAATTTGCAGTCGACAGAGAAGTCCATTTATCGCACCAAAGTGGGTTTAAGATTCCCGCTGTTTTTGGGGCTAGAGGCAGCAGCAGAGGCGACCGCAGATTATGACGGCGGTGCCGCAGACGGTAAGGAAAAGTTCGACAAAACGCTAAAATTCCGAATCGGCTATACCTGGTAAATCGATTTCGAATGAGTGGGTTGCTCCGTAGCGAAGTGGTCTTTTTGCCCTTAGGCGGCTGTGGAGAAATCGGCATGAACTTTAATCTGTTTGGTCATGCTGACCAGTGGGTTGCCGTGGATTGCGGTATCACGCTGGAGCAGGTGCCCGGTGCGGTAATGCCCTCGGTGCAAATGCCCGACCTCAGCTTCATCGCTGCCCGGCGCGAGCAACTCGCCGGGCTCATTGTGACGCACGCCCACGAGGATCATCTCGGTGCGCTGCCCTATCTCTGGGAGCAACTATGTTGCCCGGTCTACGCCACGCCCTTTGCGGCCGCGGTGCTACGACATAAGACGCGAGGCCGCAGGGGCGTGCTACCGAGTTCACTAATCGAAATCGAGCCGGGCGAAGATATTAAGATCGGCCCCTTTGATATCGAATGCATTCCCATTACGCATTCCACCCCTGAGACCTGTGCATTGAGCATCACAACGCCGGGGTCGCGCATACTGCATACAGCAGATTGGAAGATTGATGCCGACCCTGTCGTCGGCGCGGCCTGGTCCTCAAAGCGATTTCGCGAGCTGGGTGATAAGGGAATTGACGCGGTAATCTGCGATTCCACCAACGCGTTGCGAGCGGGGTATACGCCGTCCGAGGGTGAGGTTGCGGCCGGTTTGCGTCAGGTCATACAACGATGCGAGGGGCGCGTTGTGGTGGGCTGCTTTTCCAGTAACGTGGCAAGGATGCAAACCTTGGCTAGCATCGCCCAGCTGACAGGTCGTTATCTGGGAGTAATGGGGCGCTCGGCGGCGGGCATGGCGCGGTGCGCCCAGCAGGTCGGCTTGTTGCCGGAGAGCTTTCAGCCCATCCACCCGGAGCATTTGGGGTATCTGCCTCCAGCGGAAGTGCTTGGCGTGGCGACCGGCAGTCAGGGGGAATGGGGTGCGGCACTGCATCGCCTCATGATGCAAACGCATCCTGATCTGGCGCTCGAGGCCGGTGACACCGTGATTCTCTCCTCCAAGACGATCCCCGGAAATGAGGAGTCAGTGCTGCGCTTGATCGAGGGTTTGCGCGATCGGGGCATCGAGGTGATCTCTGCAGACGAGAGCGAGCAGACCCTGCATGCATCAGGCCACCCCTGCCAGGGGGAGTTGGCGGATCTTTATCAGGTTCTGAGACCGACGCTGGTGATTCCGGTGCATGGCGAGGCCGAGCATATGGAGGCCAATGCCAAGGTGGCGCGCGAGAGTGGCGTCGACGTTACCTTGACTGGAACGAATGGTGACCTTTTTTATCTCAGCCCCACGCCGGGCGTGCGGCGGCGCTACGCCGAAGTGGGGCGTCTGCAATGGTGCGAGGAAACAGAGCGACTGATTAGCGTTATCTGAAAGTTAATAACTGTTGAGCTTGGGCTGAATCAGGGCGCGTCTTCCATACCCGTCGCGCGCCGGGCGGCGGCGCGTTCCGCATCGGCAGTGTTGATCCAGCGATAAGTCAGATAGTACTTGAAGATGTTGGAGACGTACTGAACCGTCTCGCGCCCCACCTGCTCCGCTACGATCACCTCGACATTATCGAACCAGAGATTGTGATCATAGCCCCGTTCCGCTGCTTCGCGCCGCAGTCGGCGAATCCGCCCAGGCCCGGCGTTGTAAGAGGCCAGTGCCAGCAGAGAACCATTCAACTCATCAAGCTCAGGACCGCTGAAATAGCGCTCCTTTAAAAACGCCATATATTTCGCGCCGGCCTCAATATTGGGCTCCAGCTCGTCGATATTGGGGATTGCGACATTTTTGTCTTTGGCCGTGCTTGGCAGTAGCTGCATCACCCCAATGGCGCCTACGGGACTGCGCACGCTTTGGTCGAGCCGTGACTCCTGAAAGCCTTGGGCCGCCAACAAGGTGGGGTCCATGCCATAGTCCGTACCATATTTTTTAAATAGCGCTGACAGCTTGTGGTAGCGACTCAGCTCTGTGGCACCCATCGCATTTTCTGTCCAGTTGAAATCCCGGATATATCGATTGCGGATAATGTTGCCAAACAGCGTGCCCTCGCGATTTTCCTTGAGGAAAGTATCCAAAAAGGTCTTTAGCTGCGGGCTGTCTGGTCGTATCGCCCAGGCGAGGCGTGCGCCCTCACGGAGCACGAGATCATCTCGTACCGTGACGCGGGTGAACACCTCGCGCCACATTTGCGGCTTGTAGTCATCCACCACCGCCCAGGGCAGCAGGCCGGTGTCGACCATTTCAATCAGGTCTTCATCCTCCAGTGATTCGTCTACTGCTTCGATGCGGATCGGCGCCTGGCCCTGCTCAACCAGCGTTTGGCTCAGTTTGCGGACGCTTTCTGCATAGCTGCTTGAAAGACGCAGGTAAACGGTTTGGTCTGATAAGTCCGCCAGTGACCCGAGGCGAGGAGCGCTCGGGCCAGTAATCAAAACTTCTTTGAGGGGCTTACTCACCGGGTTGGTGAAGTCGACCCCCACCTGCCTGTTGTCAGTAACGGTGGTCCCCGCCATCACGATATCACCGTAGCCTGCCTGTAGCGCAGAGAAGAGCTGATCCCGCGCTACTGGGATGACTGGCACTTGAACGGTCAGCAAGCCGGTTTTGAAGGCCTCGTTGACGACCTTTTGCAGTTTGTCGGCGTATTCCTGAACTGTTCCGCGTGGTCCGTCCTTAAGAAAGTAGCGGCCCGGTCCATATACGGTCAGTACCCGGATCGCGCGGCGCTCGACCATGGTGTCGAGGTCGCCAAATTTTGGCATGACACCAAAGCGTTTCAGGCTACCAGAGCCGGCAACGGTGCTGCTCGCTAGGGCATCAATGGCCGCTGCCCGATCGGGGGCGGTATCGATGCTGGCCAGAATATTGTCTGGTGGCAGCGTCAGACGCCCAGAGACTGTGAACTGGGCAGGCGCTGATGCTGCGGTTGAGGACTCCGCGACCTCTACCTCACTCTCGCCGCTGTCTGCGGCAAGCGCCATTGTAAGAGCCACAAAGCCTGTTAGCAGTGTCTTGGGGAAAGTGTCAGCAAGCAGTGACCGCATGTAGCAACGTTTCCTAATTGACCGGCGGCTGGGGTTATCCGCTCACGGTTGTGTCTTGGTGCCGACTTGGGTGAGCGCTTACCCCATCCGACAGTCTAGAACCAACTTACCAAGATGCGTACCTAAGCGCATATGTTCGTGGGCCTCCAGTACGTCAGCTAGAGAGTAAGCGGTGTCGACGATGGGTTGAATATTGCCCGCGATCACCTGCGGCCAGATGCGGTCTCGAATGGCGGTGAAGCAACGCGCTCGCTCCGCGGTGTCGAGCCTCCTTAGCGTACTGCCGGTCAGCGTTAAGCGCTTCATGAACAGCGTGGCAAGGTTGATCTCGCTCTGCATGCCGCGCATCACACCAATACATACGATGCGACCATCGAGGGCAGCGAGGTCCAGATTGGCTTGCATCAGGTCACCCCCTGCAATGTCCAGAATGACATCGATTTTCCCGCCGTAGCCTGCCTCAGTGATCTGCTCGGTGAGGCTGCCTTCCCGATGATTTGCCACAAACGACGCGCCGAGCGCTCTCACCGCATCACATCGCGCTACTGAGCCCGCGGTGGAAATCACGTTCGCGCCAAGCGCGGCAGCCATCTGTATACCTATCGAGCCGATGCCGCTGCTGCCGCCGTAGATCAGCACAGTCTCACCGGCTGACAGTTGGCCACGCTCCATAACGTTGTACCAGACGGTCAGCAGCGCTTCGGGCAGGGCGGCGCCCTGTTCCGTGGACAGGCTATCCGGCAGGGCGAGACAGTGGTCTTCCCGGGCGATAGCGTGTGAAGCGTAGCCCCCACCATGGGTCAGTGCGCACACTCTATCGCCCAGTTTCAGTGCTGTGCATCGCCCTCCAACCGCGACTACCTGGCCGGCCACTTCCAGCCCCGGTATGGGGGACGCGTCCTCCGGCGGCGGATAAAGCCCGAGGCGCTGCAGCAAGTCGGCGCGATTGATACCGGCATGATCCACTTTAATCAACACCTCCTCCGGGCCGGCCGGGGGTGCCGTATCGTTGGCGAGTTTGGCCAGATCCGGCGTCTCGAAGTGGATGTAATGTCTGTCCATAGCGCGCCTTCCCTGTGGCAGATCCTGGACTGTTGTCCATAGAGCAGCGAAGATAGCCTACCCTTACAAGAAAATCTCTGGGGAGCATCCCTATGTTGCGATCCATGCCGGTTAGGCGATTCAAGCGCGGTGTTAAGCTGGGGCTGATCAAGCTGCTCATTGGTAACAAGGCGGCGGGCGTGCATCTGTCTTATGTCGGACAGGGGGCCAGTACTGATCTGTGTCGGCGTATCGTCGATATAGGCCACACCAATATTCTGGTGGTGACTGACAAGGCGCTCAAAGAGCTGGGTCTGGCCGAGCGGGCGTTGGCGCCTCTCGCCGATGCAGGAGTGAACCTCCACTGGTATGCCGGCGTCGACCCTGACCCTACGTTCGCACATGTGACCGAGGGTGCCGAGGTTTTGCGCGCGGCGGGATGTACCGCGATTGTCGCTGTGGGGGGTGGATCCTCCATGGATGCGGCAAAAATCATCGCGTGCACTCGTACCAGTGACGAGTCACCCGACAAATGGGTTGGGTTAAATAAAGTGCCCGACGATGTCCTTCCGATTTACGCTATCCCCACCACCTCCGGTACCGGCAGCGAGGCCACGATGGGGGCGGTTATCAAGGATCCTGAAGAGAAGCTCAAGCACATCATTGTGGGTGAAGATCTGTTGCCACAGGCGGTCGCCTTAGACCCGGATCTGTTGTTGGGCTTGCCCGCACCCGTCACGGCGGCAACGGGAATCGATGCGCTGACCCACGGCATCGAGGCCTACATCTGCATTTGGGATCGTGGCACGCGAAAAGAGAACGGACGCCTCGCTATTCAGGGGGTGTTTCGCTGGCTCGAGCGGGCGGTGCAGCATCCCGAAGATGTGGAGGCTCGTCAGGGTATGGCGGTGGCGGCTTATCACGCAGGCATCGCGATCAACCAGGTGGGCGTCGGTAACGTCCACGCGATTGCCCACCAGCTGGGTGCCCGTTACGGCATTCCTCATGGACATGCCAATGCGCTTGCTCTACCCCATGTCCTCAAAGCCTGTCTCGCCGAGGCAGAGACGGGGCTGGCCGAGCTCGCTGTTGTGACAAATGTGTCTGACGCCGGCTCACCCGCGGCAAGGGCGCAGGCGTTCGTTGAGGCAGTGCAGGATCTCATCGCCAAAGTCGGCATTGCTGAGACTGATCCGAGGATTCAGCCGGCGGATTGGACGGTACTAGCTCATGCTGCGATGGATGAGAGTGACGGCTATGTATCGCCGCGTCTGCTGACCAAGACAGAGATCATGGATACGCTGGAGCGCATCACCGCGCGCTAATCGCCTCAATCCAGTTCTTTGTTAACGACATGAAGCGTTCATGCCCCGGGGTAGGCCCCTCCGAACAGGGGAACCCGTGTGCCTCCTGAGAGAAGTGCTCGTGTTGCACGGTCACGTCTGCACGCTGCAGCGCTATGGCAAGACGCTTTCCGTCATCCCTCAAAGGGTCTTTTTCTGCGGTTACCAGCAGTGAGCGAGGAAAACCCCTGAGCGGGATGCGCTTGCCAGGGAACAAAATTTCTGTCGCTGGGTCTGCGGGCGCCAAGCCGTCCAGATAGGTATCTATAAACCAGCGCATGATGGACGTCGTCAAAGGCCCGCTCTTGGCATGCTCTATATAGGAGCGCATCGCCGCGTGGTAGTGCTGCGTCGCCGGGTAGATCATCAGACAACCCCTGAGCCGTGGCTCGTCAGGCAAGCGAACCGCCGTCGACAGCGTCAGATTCCCGCCGGCGCTGTCGCCGGCGATGACCACCTCGCCATTATTCGGCGCCAGCGCGTTAAGGTTATCTATGATCCATCGCGACGCGGCCATGGCGTCCTCGTGGGCTGCGGGGAAGGGATGCTCGGGGGCCAGCCGATAGTCAATCGACATGACCGTGCAGTGGGTTTGATGGGCGAGCCGCAGGCAAAATGGGTGGTGAGTATCGAGATCACCGATTGTCCAGCCCCCACCATGGAAGTAGATGATGAGTGGGCGGTGGCGGGAGCCGTGGTACATCCGCGCCCCGAGCGTTTGCTCGGGTAAAGGGAGCTGAAGAAAACTGGTTTTGACCTCGGGGGCCGGCGCACCCTCCCACGCTAACCGATTCATTCGCCGGTAGTACCAGCGGTAGGCGAGGGTTTTGATTCGATTGCGCAGCGATGTCACGGGTTTCTACTCTGCGTCGACGTAGCGTGCCTCGGGGTCGGATCGATACTCATATCGGTCGTCAGCATTGATCCGCCGCTGAATATTACCGCGGTGCCAGAGATAATTCAGGTGCGCTACGGTTTCACCGGTCGCCATCTGGATCTCACCGTCACCAATTTCTCTGCCAAACAGACAGCTGAAACATTCCGGTAAGAGTTTGGGCTCCATTAGCAGGTCGTACAGATTCGCGAGCGCGAGGCGGTGGCTGTCGATGATCTGGTTGAGGCGCACCCGCACCCCCGTAAAGGGCGACTGGTGTGCCGGCAATACCAGCAAATCGTCGGGCAGCATGCCCAGTAATCGTGTGCTCGACGCGAGCCATGCCTCCAGCGGATTGCCATCGGGCTCGGTGGGAAACACCGACACGTTGGGGGTGATACGCGGCAGGATTTGATCGCCAGCAATGACCAGATGTAGCGCCGGGCAATACAGGCACGCGTGCTCGGGGGAGTGTCCCTGACCGACCACTATCTGCCAGTAGCGGCCGCCGATCGACAGCGTTTGTCGGTCACTGAGGCGCTGGTAATTGTGGGGCAGCGGCGTGGCGAACTGTCCGAAGCTGCCAAAGCGCTCCTTGTAACTTTCCAATTGCTCGTCGGTGAATCCCGTGCGGTGGTAGAAGGAGATCGCCGGGGGTGGAGCCGCTTCCCCTGTGTAACCCATGATCAGGCTACCTGTAAGGAACTCCGCCTGCGTCATGAACAGATCGCAGTCGAAACGTTCACAAAGCCAGCCTGCCAGACCAATGTGGTCCGGGTGCATGTGAGTGCAGATCACACGGTGGACGGGTTTGCCTGCCATGAAGCCGGTGAACAGGGATTCCCATCGCTCCTTGGCAGAATCCAGATTGAGGCAGGTGTCGACAATGGTCCAACCGTCTCCGTCCTCCAGCAACCACAGGTTGATGTGGTTCAGGGGCCCCGGCATGGCAAATCGCGCCCACCAGACACCGGGCGCCACCTCGAAAGGTTCATCGCCAGGGTGTTCCAGCCTGCCCCAGGGGTAGGTCAGGCCACGGTATTGTTCGTCAACGCGTTCCAGAGTCACTGTTAGCTCCTGATGGAAGGCGGAAGTGTGCGCGCCGCGCCGCGCGCTGTCTACCAAGCTCTCCCTTTCGGGTTACTGACACACCGATAACCCGGTGTGATACTGGCCTAGTCAGTCATCCCTGTTCGTGGCCGGGATCGCTATAGTGAGACCAGCCAAATTCGAGGAGAAAGCACCATGACCGCGACGCTCGATACGCCAGCACTTAAAAAGCTGGATCAGGCGCACCATCTACATCCCTTCACGGATTTTGAGGATTATGCCAAGCACGGTGGGCGCATCGTCAGCCGCGCAGAGCACATTTATATCTATGACTCTGATGGCAACAAGATTCAGGACAGCATGTCGGGGCTGTGGTGCTGCAATCTGGGCTACAGTCAGGATCGCATTAAGCAAGCGGTGGCCGAGCAGCTCGCCGAGCTTCCCTTCTACAACAACTTTTTCCGGTGCTCGAATCAGCCGGCGGCTGAATTAGCGGCGCGGCTCTCCCAGGTCACGCCCGAGCGGTTCCAGCATGTCTTCTTCACCAACTCCGGGTCGGAGGCCAACGATACCCAAATCAAGCTGGTGCACCGCTACTTTGATTTGCTGGGTAAGCCGGAAAAGAAACTGATCATCAGCCGCCAAAACGCGTATCACGGCAGTACGATCGCGGCCTCAACGCTGGGTGGCATGTCAGCGATGCACAAGCAGACCATGGGTCTCGACTATGTGCATCACATCCAGCAGCCGCACTGGTTTGAGGAGGGCGCGGATCTTGATCCCAAGGCATTTGGTATCGCCGCTGCCCGCGAGCTCGAGAAAAAGATTGATGAACTCGGGGAGGACCGCGTGGCGGCGTTCATTGCGGAGCCTGTGCAGGGTGCCGGCGGTGTGATCGTGCCCCCGGATACTTACTGGCCTGAAGTGAAGCGCATCCTTGACGAGCGCGACATTCTGTTGATCTCCGACGAGGTCATCTGTGGCTTTGGACGCACCGGCAAATGGTTTGGCTTTGAGACCTATGGCACCGAGCCAGATTTGGTGACCTTTGCCAAAGCCGTCACCAACGGCTACATGCCTCTGGGTGGGAGTTTGATCAGCCAAAAAATTTCTGACGTGCTGTTGTCGGGTGGTGGCGAGTTTGCCCATGGGCTCACTTATTCAGGACACCCTGCCTCCTGTGCTGCGGGCTTGGCCACGCTGGATATTCTTGAAGAGACGCGGATCATCGAGCAGGGCGTGGTGGAGCTCGCGCCGTATTTTGCCAGCCGGCTGATTGAGCTGGCAGATCACCCGATCGTAGGACAGGTACGAGTCAAGGGGCTCTTTGCCGCGGTGGAGTTGGTGCGCGATAAATCAACCCGCGAGCGACTGGCACCCGAGTCGGCGGCGGCGGTCTACTGCCGCGATACGGCAATTACCCAGGGTCTGATGGTGCGCCAGACTGGTGATGCGATGATTATGGCGCCGCCTTTTGTCACCGAGCGCTCAGAGATTGATTTCCTGGTCGATCAACTGGCGGCAGCACTGGATCGGACTGGCCAGCACTACGGCGTAATACCCAGCGCCGCCTGATCTGCCGTTTCGCCCCCATCGTATCAAACCGGCTATGAAGCTGGTCGATACCTTTTGGTTCAACGCGGTGTGGTTCCAGGCCACCTGGTTCTGTTGTGTATTGGGCAGGGAAGCTTGGGTGCCGGTTGCGCTGTTGTCTTTGGCAATGCACTTTTATCTGGTATCCGACCGTGGTCTAGAGTTTCGCAGATTGCTACCCGTCGCCATGGCTGGGATAGGCGTGGATATCGTGCTTACCCTGATAGGCGTTTTTGATTTTGGCTCGGCGACCGTCGTCCCTCTTTGGTTAATCGTGCTGTGGTGGGTCTTTGCGGCTGCGCTGTATCGAAGCTTCGCCAAAATTGGGCAATCGATGTGGTTGGCTGCCGTGTTGGGCGGCATCGCCGTACCCTTCAACTACATGGTGGGGGCCGGTTTGGGTGCGGTCTCGCTGCCCCTCGGTGAGATGCTCTCTGTCGCGGTGCTCGTTGTTATCTGGATCGGTTTATTGCCCTTGCTCTATCGCATTAGCCATCGCATGGCGCTAGCCACATGAAAATCTCAATCCTCCTGTTGGTGTCTTTACTTGTGACCAAGGTCGCGTTGGGCGCAGACCCCGCGCCGGGAGACGCTTTACGGGCATCTGATCCCCCTAGCGCAGCGACCGGGCAATCGCCTCCTGCTGCCGATCAATCAGGTAGGTCGATAACTGCTGACATGGCATTGGCTACCGACGTTTGGCCGCTGGTCGGCGAGGCGCGTCTGAAGGTATTGATCTGGGAGGTGTATGACTCGGCACTGTTCACGCCCAGCGGTCATTGGCAGGGCGATGCACCTTACCGACTGTCTCTACACTATCTGCGAAACATTCCCGCCGCCAAGCTTGTCGAGGAGACTGAGAAGGCGTGGCGAGAGCAGGGCAGGAACCATCGTAGGTTGAATGAATGGTTAGGGTTATTGGGCGACCTATGGCCCGACATCACTGAGGGTGACAATCTGGTGTTCGGGCTGAATGAGTTGGGTGACAGTGCGTTCTGGTTTAACGGCAGTCCGCTCGGTAGTATCGAAGATCGTGATTTCGGGCCACTGTTTGGCGGGATTTGGCTTGATCCTGATACGCCTCGACCCGAGCTGAGAGCGCAGCTGATTGGGCCAACATCAAAGTTGGCGAAGAACAGCCAGCCGGAACAGACATTGGCGGTCGCTTTATTCTGATTGACAGCGTCCCGAGACAAGCGCCTTAAAAAGCAATAAAAAAACGCCGGCTAGTGCCAGCGTTTCTATATCAGCGTGACCCTCAGTCCCAACTCATTCCAGCGCGCACACCGATGGTGAGCGGCCGCATGGGACCAAAGAAATGCGAAGGCAGAATACCGCCATTGGCGTTGTAGCCGTCCCAGGTAAACTCGTCGAAGACGTTTTCGGCGTAGGCCTGCACGTACCAGTTGTTGTCTGACTCATAACCAACGCGCAGGTTGGCGATAGTGAAGGCGTCGATGTAGCCCTCGGGGTTTGCCTCCCAGCTGCCGCCGCGCTCATCTTCATAGAAGAATTCAAAGCTGCCGGTGAGGGTGCCATTGCCCATCGGGTAGCGGGCATCCAGCTTGCCTGCTGCAGTGATTTCGGGCGCCCAGAACAGGGAGCTGCCCTCACAGCCATTGGCGTCCTCAAGGCCGCAAATATCCTGCAGGCCTGTCGCCTCGGTATCCAGATAGCCGCCAGCGAGATACAGTGTCCAGTGGTCGTTAAGCGCCACCGTTGTCGAGAGCTCCACCCCTTCGCCATCGGTCTGGCCAACATTCAGCACTCTTCCCGAGAACGCGTCTGCCACGCCATCATTGTCGTAATCGACATCCACGTAGTTGATCACCTGCATGTCCTGATACTCGTACAGGAAGAAGACCACGTCGAAGCTGCCGCGACCGTCGAGGTAGTTGGCCTTGAAACCAATCTCGTAGGAGTCGGCGGTCTCTGGTTCAAAGGTGCCTGGCAGGTAGCCACTATTCTGGGTGATGCCCGTCTCGTACGCCGGGACATTGCCATTGGCGTCTTCAATCCAGAAACTACCGTAACCGCCGGACTTGAAGCCCTGGGTGTAGCTGGCAAAGATCATGCTGTTCTCTGTTGGTGAGTAGGTCACCAACCCCCGGAAAGTCGTGTCATCCCATTTCTGAGTATCGGTGATGTAATCATCCGTAGAGAAACCATAGGTAAAGTAAGGGCCCAGATAGCTATCGGGCTCAACCACCAATGTGCCGAAGTCTTTTTTATCCTCGGTGTAGCGGACACCCAGCTCGACCTTCAGTTGCTCGGTCATGTCGAAGCCCACGTTGGCGTAGGCCGCCCATCCAGTGTATTTCCCCTTAATCTTGCCTGACTCTGTCAGCATGCCGTCGGCCGTGGGATAAAAGTCGTAGTAGTAGTCGCTGCAGCCCGAATAGAATTCGTACCCGTAATATTCGGCGTAGTAGTTCAGGTAGTACTGGCACATCAGGTCCTCAGAACCTATCGCGCTGAAATCGGCATCAAGCTCCTCGTCGTAGTAGGAAACACCCGTATACCAACTGAGTGGCCCGTCACTGTTAGAGGTCAGGCGTAGCTCCTGCTGAAAGTACTCACCACTCTGCTGGAACTGGAAGTTGTTTATGCTCAGCGGCGTGCCGTCGTAATCCTCTTTGTAATAGTAGTCGTGGTCCTTGAAGCCGGTGTTGGACGAGAGGGTGGCAAACCCCAGGTCGTAGTCGATAAATAAACCAAGGGTCAGGATATCGGCGTCATCACTCTCTCCCTGGCTGATATCGGAATCGAGCTCCTCGTTACTACCCGCTAGGCTGGTGTCATCGACAATGTAGGCGTCGAAGGCGTCCCAAATGTCGCCCGTGTCAATGGCGCGGTACATGGAGCCGCTTTGGCGCCGCTCCTCGTACTCCGCCACGGTTTGCACAGTCAGGCGGTCCGATTCAAAAGCGGCAGACCATCGCACTGCCCATTTTTCGTGCTCGATCTCATCTTTGCCAGAAAAGACATTTTTGGCGAAGCCGTCTTCTTGAGAGTAGTAACCGGCAAATCGCATGGCGAAGTTGTCGCCCATCGGCACATTGATGGCGCCTTCAAAAGAGGCGCGATCCCGTTCACCCAGATCGATATCGATGTGCCCGTCACCGCTGCCGATCTGTGCCTTGTTGGTGTGTACGCTGAACGCGCCACCAATTGAGTTTCGACCAAACAGGAAGCCCTGGGGTCCGCGCAAAATTTCAGCCCGCTCAATGTCATAGAGGCTGGTCACTACCGCGCCGTTGCGTCCTTCATAGAGGTCGTTCTTGAAGAAGGCGGTGGAAGGATCACCACCCACGCCAAAGTCCTGGGTGCGGACGCCACGCACGCTGACCGCATCGATGTAGGAGTCCTGAGAGTTACCGCTCACGCCCGGGGTATAGGAGATCAGGTCCTTCACGTCGTCGAGGTTGGTGTCGGCGATGAAGTTACCGGATAACGCGGTAATCGCCAGTGGCACATCCATGACGCTTTCTTCACGCTTGGTGGCGGTAACCACCACTTCTTCGAGGGTCTGTGCACTGACGACACCGGTGGTGCCGACGGCAGCAGAGACTGCGAGCGGCAGTAAATGGCGGTGAAAACGATTTCGGGACGGGGGAAAGTTCACGGTGGGCCTCCGTTGTTCCTTTTTTGCGCTAGAGGAGCTCTGCTCATGGCCTTTTGCGCGTTGACTACTGGCACAGTGCTGCACAAACCGCTCCAACAAGTAAGTTTCGCTCGATATTGCCGCAGTGTATACCCCCACCCAGAAGGGGTACTTGGATAGGGTGTTTTGGCCTCAGTCCAGCGGCACACCCGCTTGAGTTAACGTCTCGGACATCGGGGCGAGCTGGTTCTCGTATTGCCGCCAACGCCCGATTGATCGAGTGTGGGCAGGCTCCCTCACCTGCACGGCGCTGGCGGTGGCGACACCCGCATCGCTCTCGTGGAAATTGAGACAGGCGTCCTCCCAATGAAGGCCCAGCGCGCCAATCAGGGCTCTGGCATGAGGCTCAAGATTCCGTGCCGCATCCTCGTACTTGATATCGATGAAGCGTTCCGGGAATGCCTGTCGATAGTGATCCATCAATTGGCGGTAGCGAATGTGGTGCCGCGCCATTTCCTGCTGCTCGTAGGAATGCAAATAGGCATCGGCGAACAACTGTTTGAAGCTGGCGAAGCAGGCGTCCATTGGCCCTCTCACAAGATGCACGATCCGCGCATTGGGCAGCGCGGCGAGAATCAGCGGCAGGTGCAGGTAGTTCGCCGGCAGCTTGTCGACAAACCGGGGCGTTTTGCCCTGCATACGCGCGCTCGTTTGAAGGTACATATCGCCAATGGCGCGCGGATCCGCCTTGGCGGCGGCATCAAAGAGCGCTGCTGAGAACCGGCGCCGGTCGATATGCTTTGAGACGCGGCGCGTTGCGAGGCCAAACTGTTGTAATTCCCCGGCTGAGTGCACCTGCGAGTGGCTGGTGATCACGCGCTCGATCAGCGTCGTCCCGGTCCGCGGCTGACCCAACACAAAAATTGGTGAGTCGTCAGGATTACCTGCAGGCTGTTCAGCTAACCATGCCGCGGTAAAGCGCTCGCGAATCAACTCGAACAT
This sequence comes from Halieaceae bacterium, assembly GCA_902520195.1. Taxonomy (GTDB): domain Bacteria; phylum Pseudomonadota; class Gammaproteobacteria; order Pseudomonadales; family Halieaceae; genus Luminiphilus. The sequence goes on along the minus strand of CABYND010000001.1, from coordinate 129,409 downwards.
CGCCACTTCAGCTGCCTCGTCGAATTCGACGGTTTGTCGCCGCGCTGTGGCGCCCGCCGAGAAAGCCTCGAAAGCACCCTCCCAGTCCTGCAGGTCTTCGCACTCTTTCCCGATGGCGTAATAGAGGAAGCCCCGCGCTCGCGGATTGTTAGGGTACTGCTCCGTCAGCGCGCGCATCTGCAGGATGTGCTGGCCGTCCTTTGCTTTCACGGCATTGGCCAGCCCCCAGTGGCTCTGGGCACTCCGCGGGTCGAGGCGAATGACCTCTTTAAACAGATCGGCCGCCTCATCGATATCGCCGTTAAATACCAATGCGTTGGCCAGATTCATCATGTAGCCGGTTTTGCCTGGCGCCTGTTGATTCACCCGGGCAAAAAAGGCCTTGGCGGTCTCGTATTCGCCCAGCTGGTTGAGCACGGTGCCGGTGAGGTCCAGTACTGCTGGGTCAGAGGGTTGAATGCGGCGCACCTCTTTTAAGGCGGATTCAGCGAGTGCAATGCGCCCTTCGGTGGCGTTGAGGCGCGCCAGCTGCGCCCACGCTGCCGCATGATTCCGGTCAATCTTGACCACGGATTTGAACGCTTCGTGAGCGACACGGCGCTCGTCTCCTTCGACTGCCACGAGGCCGACGAGGAAATGAGCGGGGGCGAGGTCAGGGCGTTGCGACAGCGCGCTTTGGCAGGCCTTGGCCGCGACATCCAGCTGGCCAAGGTTCAGCGCTTCAAAGCCTTCTTGTAGAAGCAGGGACAGGTCTTGCTCGGCGTTGGTCATGCCGGCTTGCCCGCCTTGCTTTGGTGGTGATAGCTGGTCAGCGGGTCTGCACCGCTATCCCCTGTTTGGCTGGCCAGGGCATCCACGAAGAGATAAAACAGCTCAGCCTGAGACGAGATATCCAGCTTCGCGTAGGCGTGCTTTCGATGTAGTTTGACCGTCTCCGCAGAGATGCCCAGTTTGTCGGCCACGAGCCGCGTGCTGTTGCCAAGCAGCACCAACTCGATCACCTGCTGCTCGCGGCGCGTGAGTACCGATGAGCCAAAGGCGCCGAGGGCCTCCTGCAGACGCGTGCGCAGGTCAGCGGATTCAGCGACCGGTGTCAGCGGGTTCCAGTGGCGGCGCACCAGGGATTCCACTGCCGGGCACACCGCCTCGAGCCGGTCTACTTGGCGCTTCGAGAAACGGCGGCTACTGCCGGTCATTCCGAGCGCAAGGTTCAGGGCGCCGCTGTCCAGCTCGATCAGTAGCCCACACTCATCTTGAAACCCACATTCGTGGTACCAGGTACGAAAGTACTCGCTTTCCTTGAAGCCACTCGGTGCGAGGTCGCGAAGACGGAACACGCCAAAGTGCTCATCAACCTGTGCTGCCCGGTAAAAAGGATCCAGCAGAAATGGCCCCTTGACATAGCGGTCCAGCGTCGTTTTGCCCCGGCGCTTGGGGGGGAGGGTGTATTCGATCACGGGGGGACCTGCATCGGGATAGCGGATCAGGGACACGTCATCCGCCTCGATCAGTGCGCGAATGCCGTTACCCAATGCGGGTGCAAAGCCTGACTCTCCCAGCAGGGAGGTGGCTTCACTCACAACCCTCGAGAAGGTGGTCAAGGCGTCCATGACACAAGCTTAGCGGTTGATCAGCGGGCGCCTCAAATTTTTTGCCGGGTGATATGTGGGGCCTTGACGCCACCACCGCGCGGCGTCAGGGTTTGCAAGCGCTCACAGGGATCATCAACATGGCCAGCCCCACTCTGATTTTGCATCACTACGATATCTCCCCGTTCTCGCAAAAGGCGCAGAAGATGATGGGGCTTAAAGAGCTGTCTTGGCAGAGCGTGGAGATGCCCATGATTGCGCCGAAGCCCGATGTCGAGGCACTCACCGGCGGCTATCGCGGCACCCCGGTGTTGCAGATCGGCCGGGATGTGTTCATCGACAACTGGATGATTGCGCGCGCGCTAGACGAGTTTGATGACAGTGGCCCGGCGATCAACGCACAGGGTGGTTTGCGAGAAGCGGCCCTTTACGCCTGGGGCGAGCGGCTGTTCACGCCGCTCCTGCACGCGGCGCTGGCGGCTTACCAGAGCGAGTGGGATGCCGATTTCCTGGCCGATCGTAAGCGGGTCTTCCCAGATGTCGATTTCGACACGCTCGATGTCTCCGACCCTGATCGCCGCAGTCAGGTGCGGGCGTACCTCGGGACCGTCGAGGCTCAGCTGAGCCTGGATCAAGATTTTTTGGGCGGCGCACAGGCGGATAGCTGCGATATTCACGTCTGGGGGATGGTGTGGATGATCCACAGCGCGTTACCCGCGCTGATGCCGATTGTGGAGACCTTCCCGCGACTGACTGACTGGTATGAGCGCGTGTCGGCGTTGGGCACGGGTGATCGAGAGGATGTAAAGATCGACGTCGCGTGGCAGAGCTTAAAAGATGGGCCGGCGAGGCTGCTCCCCGACACCCCGGATCAGGAGCCTTTGGCCCCATGGGTTGGCGAGGTGGTTGATATTGCTGCGGGGTCAGCCGATCGCGGTAGCGCATCGGGTCGTCTACTTGCGGTGGATCATGAGCAGGTGGTGCTGGGCGTGGAGCCGATATCCGGCGAGGCTGCTCAGGTGTGGTTCCCCCGGTTTGGCTACCACCTCAGGCAACGCGGCTAGTCAGGCCGGCAGCGTCAGGCGGTTTCGGCCAAATCCAGCGGGAAGCGATACAGCGGTTCAGCGCCGCTCTCGTTCACAATAAAAACGTTTTCCATGTGGGATGGTCCCAGCCCGCTGCCGAAGTACAGGCAGTCGATACTGATCACCATGCCTTGTTCCACGGTGAAACCCTCTTTCGCGCCGTGGAGTCCCGTGCCCGGGTATCTCACAGGGCTTTCCAGTGGGACCAGACCCACAGAGTGCGCCACCACCAGCAGTTTTTCTGGCGGGTCGAGGCGCTGCGCTGCCGGTATCTCACTAAAGGCGCAGATTTCCGCCGTGTTGACCCCGGGCGCGAGGCGCGCGCTGATGGTGTCAAAGATCTCTCTCACTGCGGCAAACTGATCGCGATAGGCGTTGGTGGCAGGGCCGATATAGGCGGTGCGGTTGATGTCGATCCAAAAGTTTTTGTACCGCCCCTGGGTTTCGAGAATGGCAATTTCTCCCCCCTCGAAGGGACGGCTGACCGGCGTGCGAAACAGATCAGGTCGGAAGACCAGATCATAGGTGCCGCCAAACAGCATGGGGCTGCCCGGCAAGGGATCCACATCGTGGTCGATCATGAAGTGCGCGACCTGCTTCTCGACATCGCTCCAGCTTTTTCCGACGCCCAGCTGCGACATGGTGTAGGCCATGATGGCATCCGCGATCTGCCCGCTCTCGCGGAGCGTGTCGAGCTCGTCTGCGGTTTTCACCGCCCGTGCGGCGAACATGGCATCCAACGCATCGCCTGATGCCTGTCCCGCTAAAGCTTCGACCCGCGCGGCCACGCGAAGGTCATCAAACAGAATCTGCTCCCTCTTGGATACATGACGTGACAGACAGGCTGCGATGCTGTGAATGATGTCGGGTTCGCACTGACCCTCAACTTGCTCCATGACGCCGCCCAGCTCAGCCAGCAGGTCCTTGGGCAGTGCTAGATGGGCATCTTCGGCGCGCGCGGTCTCACAGAAATTCAGCATGTCGAAGGTGGCTAGTCGGTCGAAGTGGACCGGGTGCCCGCCGCGCTCGGAGACAATGGGTGAGATCACACTGGCTTCGGGCAGTATCAGGACCACTGGCGATGCCGCATCGGCGGGGACAAAAACCGCGGCGATCGGTTCCACCAAATGCCAGCCGTCCATGACGGAGCTGAATCCGGTGGCATAAAAAATATTGTCAGGTGTGCTAAGTACCGCCCCGGCGGCGCCCTCTGATGCCAACTGAGCCCGGATGCGGCCTATTTTCTGCAAATAACTGTTCATTTCCCCTCCAACCAAGCCCCGTTTTTGTCATTTTTTGGGTGCTTGTACGGACAAAATTTTAGCAGTATTCTGATACTTGTTGGCGTTCAGCAAGCGGCTTGAGCCGCGACACCACTGGTGTTAGCGCCGCAATACATTAAAAAAACACAACAGGAACATGCCATGACGACCAAAACCCGATTCGGGCGGTTTCCCGCTCGCAAAATGGCGCTGTCTCTAGCAGTCGCCATCGCTTCACAGGCACTGCCTGCACTGGCTCAAGATGATGGCGAGGTGACTGCCTCGGCGCTGGAAGAGGTTATCGTAACGGGTACCAAGCGCGACGTGTCCCAGCAGGATCTGCCGATTGCGGTCAGCACCATTACCGCGGCGCAGCTGGAGAAAACCTTCCAGAATGACGTGACCGAGCTGGCGCAGCTCTCTCCCAACGTGACGCTCACACCGCAGAACGGCTTCAACGCGATCGGTGGTGGCATGCGCGGCACGGGCTTTATCTCAATTCTGGTGACCAAGGATCCGTCGGTGGGTTTGACGGTTGATGACTACGCGTTCAACCACGTGCAGTCGCAGTTTGTTGAGATCTTTGACATAGAACAGGTCGAAATTTTCCGCGGCCCACAGGGCACGCTGTTTGGTAAGAATACTACGGGCGGCGCGATCGCCTTCACCACTATCAAGCCCGAGGTGGGTGGGGAGCTCGCTGGTAGGTTCGAAGTGAATTATGGTCAGTTCACCAGTAATGACAGCGATATTGAGAAGTTCAAGTTCGCGATCAATGTCCCATTGGGTGACACTTTGGCAGCCCGATTGTCTGTGATCCGCGACTACACCGATGGCTACTGGTCGAATACGAAGCCTATGGGCGGCGACCTTTTGTGCTTTGCCTGTAGTGAAGTCACGGGTGACCCCAATTCACCGTCCACTGATAGCATTCGTTCGACCTATCCCACCACAGGAGATGGTCGGAACATTGGCGGTAAAGACGTGCTAGCAGGCAAGTTGAAGTTCCGCTGGGAACCCAACGACTGGATGGCGGCAGACTTGATCTTTGAGCACGTTGATGATGACTCAGAAACGCCTGCCACCGCCAACGATACTCCTTCAGGCGAGGGCTATATCTGGCCCATTATCGGATTCCCGGGCTGGCAGGATCAAGGCATCAGCGATCCCTTCATTACCGGCCAGAGCTATACCCAGACCAAAGCGATTGATATGGCCAGCGGTCACCAGATTGATGCTGACGGCATCTATTTGAATATGGAGTTTGACCTCGGTAACTATGTCGTCAAAGCCATCACCGGGATGCGCGACCAGGACGAGATTCTCGCCAGTACCTATACCGGTGAGGCCTACACGTCGCTGTATGACGCAAGCCGAAACACCACGCGTGAGACAAGCCAGTTGGAGCTGCGAGTGGCCAGCCAGTTCGACGGACCCTTCAACTTTGTGAGTGGGGCCGCGATGTACAACGACGATCTCGAGTTCGTTGTCTTCGGTAACCTCGGTTTCTTTCTGCCCTTGGCGGCCGCCGACTTCTACCGTGAAACTTATGAGATTCAATATACCTCTCAGGATCGCAAGACCTGGGCCGTCTATGGCGATGGATCGTTTGAGGTCACTGACCGTCTGACGCTGACCGGTGGCGTGCGATATACCCACGACGAGAAGGACTTTGTTCGACTTAATCTGGGTGGCGGTGGCGGCAACCCCGTTAGTAACTTCATTACGCTCGATCAGTGGGACGGTCCTTTCACTAACCCGCTACCCGAGTCTGCATTTGGTAACGTGCAGAAGAACTCTGAAACCTGGACCAAGACCACGTTCCGCATTGTGGCGGACTACAAATTCACCGACGATATGATGGGCTACGCAAGCTTTGCCACTGGCTTTGTCGCAGGTGGCTTCTCTGAGACCTGCGGTTCGCCGACTTCATGTTCGGCCTACGATGCGGAAGAAAACGAGAACATCGAGATCGGTGTCAAAGCCGACCTTCTTGATGGCTCGCTTCGCTTGAATGCCGCTTACTTCAACACGACGTACGAGAGCCTGCAGCGTGACACGGTTGTGACGATCAAGGACGCCGCGGGTAACACGTTTCAGGAAACCCAAGCCGTTAACGTAGGCGAGTCCACCGCGCAGGGTATCGAAGTCGAGATGCAGTGGGCGGTGACAGACAACATTCGCATCGACGGTAATCTTGGTTGGTTGGATCATGAATACGATGACTATCGTCCCGGTATTAACCCGGCGGACCTAGGTATCACGGGTGCGGGCGGTCAGATCAATCCGGATCTCAGTGGCCTCGAGGTACCGTTCTCACCCGAGCTCAATTATGGCATCGGCGTGAGCTACTTCCAGGATCTCTCCAGTGGCGCCATGATCACTTACAACGTGAACATGCACTATCAGGACGACGCGCAGACAAGCTCTTTCCCGGCAAATGTTCAGGGCGGCACCGCTGCAAATCCTGTGATCAAGCAGAAGGCCAATACCCAGCTTGAGGAGCGTACGCTGGTGAACGGTTACATCACGTACACCGGCACTCAGGGCTTTGAGATTTCGGTCTACGGCAAGAACCTCACTGATGAGCGTTATCGCGTATCGGCCAACCCTGTGGCGACGTTATGGAACTTCTCTCGCTTCGGACCGCCGCGTGAGTACGGGGTCCAGATCGGATACAGCTTCTGATTGATCCGTGGCAGTATTCTTGGGGCCCCTCTGGGGCCCTTTCTTTGCCCAGTCTTTGAAACACCTTCGGGGGCGGTCTCATGGACATATCACCTGAAAAACTGGCCGACGCCTATCGGCTGATGAAAACCATCCGCGAGTTTGAGGAGCGCATGCGCTCTGAATACCAACAGGGCAAGTTGCCCGGGTTCATCCACATCTATCGCAACCAGGAGGCCATCGCGGTCGCCGCCTGTCTCGATATGACCAATGAGGATTACATCGCCAGCACCCATCGTGGCCATGGCCACTGCATCGCCAAAGGCTGCGAAATCGAGGCGATGCTGCTCGAGCTCGCATGCAAAGAAGACGGCCTCTGCAATGGCAAAGGCGGCTCGATGCACATTGCCGATATGTCCAAGGGCATGCTTGGCGCCAATGCGATTGTGGGGGGCGGGCCTCCAATTGCTGCGGGTGCTGCGCTGACCGCCAAAACGCTGGGTAACGGCGCGGTTTCAATGGCCTTTATTGGTGATGGCGCCTCGGATCAGGGCACTGTTGCCGAGTCCTTGAATCTCGCGGTGGTGCTGCAGCTGCCGATGATTTTCATGTATGAGAACAACCGGTATGCGGAATTCACCAAAAGCCCCAAGCCCGACGGCCGCATTGCCGAGCGCGCTGGTGCATTTGGCATGCCCGCTGAGGTGGTCGATGGCAGTGATTTCTTTGCCATGTATGACGCCTGCCAGCGGGCCATAATGCGGGGCCGTGAGGGTGGTGGACCGACCGCCATCGAGGCGGTGTGCAATCGTTATTACGGCCACTTCGAGGGTGATGCCCAAGCCTACCGCAATCAGGCGGAGCTCGACGCGGAGCGCGCGGTCAGCGACCCGCTGCCCCGCTTCCTCGCGGATCCTCGTGCCGCGGCGCTGACTGAAGAAAAGATCGCCGAGATCAATGCTGCCATTCTCGAGGAGATTGACCGCGGCTTTGAGGTGACCTATGCCGCCGCTGATCCGACACCCGATAAGCTTTATACCGATGTGTACATCCACTATGAGGGGAGGCTTCAGTGATGAAAATGTCGATTCGTGAAGCGATTAATCAGACCCTCCATCAAGAAATGGAGCGCGACGAGCGGGTGATTGTGCTCGGTGAAGACGTGGCCAGTGACCAGGGTGGCGTGTACGGCATTACCGATGGGCTGCCCGCCAAGTTTGGTCTGCACAGGGTGATTGATACGCCGATTACCGAGTCTGCCATTGTGGGGGCCGCAGGTGGCGCGGCACTGACTGGGCTGCGCCCGGTTGCCGAGCTCATGTTCGTGGACTTTTTGGGCGTGTGTCTCGACCAGATCCTCAATCAGATCGCCAAGTTCCGTTACATGTTTGGCGGCCAGGCACGCACGCCGGTGGTGATTCGCACCATGATTGGCGCCGGTACGGGTACTGGTCCGCAGCATTCGCAGATCCTGTATCCGCTGCTGGCCGCGATACCAGGGATTAAGGTGGTGACGCCCGCCAACGCCGCCGATGCCAAGGGTCTGCTGACCACGGCAATCCGCGATGATGACCCTGTGATCTTCTGCGAGCACAAAGCCCTCTATATGGATGAGTGCGAGGTGCCCGAAGGTGAGTACCTGCTACCTTTTGGTCAGGCACGCACCGCTGTTGAAGGCTCGGACATCACGATCGTGGGCATGTCGCGCACCGCGGTGATCGCTGAAGAAGCGGCCACCCAGCTGGCACAAAAAGGTATCAGCGCCGAGGTCATTGATTTACGCACGTTGTCGCCGCTGGATGAAGGCTCGGTGCTGGAAAGCCTCACCAAAACCGGGCGTCTGGTGGTCGTGGATGAATCGAATCCCTTCTGCAGCATGGCCTCGGAGATCGCGGGGCTGGCGGTGGAGCGCGGTTTCGATACCCTTGATGCGCCGGTCAAGCGGGTGACCTCACCCCATACGCCGGTGCCAGCGACGCCCTGCCTCGAGGCCAACTATGTGCCCAGCGTGGAGCGGGTCATGGCGGCGATAGAAGAAACGTTGTCTTACTGACAAGAACGGAAGAAGCGACCCAGAGATGATCACAGTGAAAAGTCTGATGCGGCGAATAAGTCAGGTGATGGCTGCAGCGGCGTTGATGCCGCTAGCTCATGCGGCACCCTCCGCCTCGGGACAGCCTGTTGAAGGTGCGATCGCAGGATCGGCAGACGGTATGGCGCTGTATCAAGCGCACTGCGCTGCCTGCCATGACGGCCAGGTGCCGCGCGCGCCGCACATGATTACCTTTTCAACGATCGGTGCTGACACCATATTGAATGCGATGAATAACGGCGTCATGCGCGCGCAGGCCTCGGCGTTGTCGGCGTCCGAGCGCGAGGTGCTGGCAGGCTTTTTGGCAGGAGAAGCGATGGCTCCACCAAAACCGATTCTGGCCTGCACGGACCCGATGAGCGAACTCGCCAGCGCCGATGCTGCAGCCATGCAGGGCTGGGGTGGCAATGCCAAAAACCACCGACATAGTGATGGTGCAGGGCTGGACCGTAATAACGTGGATCGACTCGCGCTCAAATGGGTGTTTGCGTATCCGGGCGCTCTGCGCGCGCGATCACAGCCTCTGGTGCATGATGGTGTGATCTTTGTCGGGTCGCAGTCGGGCGATATTTATGCCCTCGATCTCGAATCAGGATGCGCGCACTGGACCTACTCGGCCGGCTCCGAAGTCCGCAGCAGTCTGTCGCTGGGTCAGGTGCCGGGCCGCGACGACCCAGTGCTCTATATGGGTGATTTCAGCGCAGCGGTGCACGCCATCGATGCGAGCGACGGCTCTCTGATATGGCGCTCGTCAGTCGGGGGTCATCCCGATGCGACGATCACGGGCTCTCCCAAGCTTCATGAGGGGAGCCTTTACGTGCCTATCTCCTCGTCAGAGTGGGCGACCGCAGCCGATCCCGGCTACGCCTGCTGCACCTTCCGCGGCGGCGTGGTCTCGGTAGATGCCGCTTCAGGTGAGGTGAACTGGCGTGCCCATGTGATCGATGAGCCAGCGGTGGAGACCGGCGAGACGAACCTCTTCGGTGCGGCGCGAAAAGGCCCTGCGGGTGCGCCGGTCTGGAACAGCCCGACCATCGATGCTGAGCGTGGCGTGCTTTATGTCGGCACCGGCGAGTCCTATACCTCACCGGCAGCCGATACCAGTGATGCGGTATTGGCGTTTTCTTTGGCCACTGGCGAGCGTCAGTGGGCGAAGCAGCTGCTGGGTGGCGATGCCTGGAATATGGCGTGCTTTATTGGTGAGGCTGCCAACTGCCCGGAAGAAGACGGACCTGATCTGGACATCGGCGCCTCGATAGTGCTGTGGTCCGGTGGCGAGCGCGATTACTTGCTGGTGGGTCAGAAGAGCGGCGATGTCTACGCGCTGGACCCTGACAAGGGGGGTGCAGTTGTCTGGCATAACAAGGTCGGTCGCGGTGGCTTTCTTGGAGGTGTCCACTGGGGCATGTCAGCAAATGGTGATTCGTTGTTTGTGCCGATCGCTGACACGACGATCACCGGCCGTTTTAGCGGGCCGGTTTCTCCCGGGATCCATGCGCTCGACCCCACCTCGGGTGAGGTGCGGTGGTATACGCCCAGCGTGGCTGATTGCGACGGTAAGTCGCCAATCCCCGTCTGTGATCAAGGCATGTCCGCGGCGATTACCAGCACTGACCAGCTGGTCTTTGCCGGTAGCCTCGACGGCAACCTCAATGTTTACGACAGCCTCTCTGGCGAGATCCTCTGGTCGTTCGACACCTTCGGTGACTTCGAATCAGTATCGGGTGATACCGCATTGGGTGGCTCCATCGAGTCTGATGGCCCCGTGCTTTACAAAGGGCATGTGCTAATCAATTCGGGGTACCAGTTCGGTGCCCGCATGCCCGGCAACGCCCTGATGGTCTTTTCATTACCGCCGGAGGCGGACCTCGCAAGGAGTACCCGCGATGAGTAAGAGTCTGGATGCGGTGACGATTCCCAAGTGGGGCATTGAAATGACGGGAGGCACGATCGTCGCCTGGCACAAAGAGGAGGGAGACACCGTGAAGGCCGGCGAGGAAATCGTCGATATCGAAACGGATAAAATTGTGAATAGCTTTGAGGCGCGAAGCTCAGGCACGCTGGTGCGAATCCTGGCCGAGGTGGGCGAAGAGTTGCCGGTGGGTTATTTGATTGGCGTTATCGCATCTGAAGCTGTGACGGACGATGCGATTGAGGCGTTTATCGCCGCACAGAGCAGTGACGAGGATGCTGTTGCCGAGGAGGAGACAATCTCTGCATTACCCGAGGTCCAGATTGCCAAGCATGATCGCGCTTCGGCTACGCGCATTGCGCCCGCTTTGCGTCGCAAGTTAGAGAGGGCGGGCATCGACCCTGAGCAAATAGAGGGATCGGGGCCGGAAGGCCGCATTACTAAAGAGGATGTTGACCGGGCTATCGGGTGATCGTTTTTTAATTGCCTTCAGTCAGGGCAGAGATCTATCTGTGCTGCCCCTTCCTGAGCGGCCTTCAAAGTCATCGCATTGAACACGTAGTCAACTTCGCCTTCTGGGGTGAAATAGGTGACAGCACCTTCACCAAGAAACAGCATCTCGGTTTCCACCACGCAATGCGCGTCGCTGTGCTCGGCGAACACCGGTTCAAAGCCATAGGTCCCAGCGGGGGCGGTGCCGACGTCGTAGATTAATTCACCACTCAGAATAAAAAACTGCCCGGTACCCTCGTGGCGATGCGCCTGAAATCGCGCTCCGGGTTCCATATGCACATAGAGCGCCCACTGACCGGTTTTTTCGCAGATCCGGAGCACCTTGAACTGGGTGCCGCCACCCACATCGAGCCACTCGAGCTCGTGAATGTTTGCAAGGATGTCGCCGGCAGGTGTCGTGGTAATGGGTGCATTCATGAGATTCGCCTCAAGATTCGTCAGGTAGCGTGAACGCAATCAGGTAGTCGCCTGGGGGTGTGCCCATCGCGGCGTGACCACCTGCGGCGATCACCACATACTGTTTGCCGCTCTCGCTGAGTTGGTAGGTGATGGGTAGCCCATGCCCGGAAGTCGGCAATCGGCCTTTCCACAGTTCCTCTCCGGTGTCGGTATCAAAGGCGCGCAAGAAATGATCGGTGGTCGCGCCAATGAAAGTGAGGCCACTGGCCGTGCTGACCGGGCCACCGAGATTGGGGGAGCCCTGAATGTACCAGAACGGCCAGGGCGCCATATCCCGCGTGGTGCCCAGCGGCACCTGCCAGTCCACATTGCCGGTCTGCAGGTCAATACCCGTAAGGGTCCCCCAGGGCGGCGGCGTACACGGCACGCCGAGCGGGGAAACAAAACCGAGCCAGCGTCGATTGCAGTAGGGCGTGCCCTCCGAGGGTTCGAGCAAAAATGGGCCATCCGCCACCGGTTCCGGCCCCTCACCGTCACACTGGTCCCGGGGAATCAATTGCAACACCGTTCCCATGTGGAGCGTGTTGACCACCAGTTTCTGGCGAACGGGATCAATCGACGGCCCCCCCCAGTTTTGTCCGCCAAAGGCGCTGGGCATGTGCAGCGCTCCCTCCAGCGCGGCAGGGGTAAAGGGCCCCTCGTAACGCAAATTGGCGAGCGTGTCCTCGCAGGCCCATTTGTCCCAGGGCACCAAGCCCCAGACGGGATCTCTATCACCGGGCAAATCAAATAACGAGCGCGGCTTGGTGGGGACCGGCTGGGTAGGAGACGTGTAGTCTCCGGGCACGGTTCCTTGTGGCATCGGCACTTCCTCGACCGGGAAAAGTGGTTCGCCTGTCACCCGGTCGAGCAGAAAGACATAACCCTGCTTCGTGGTCTGGGCCAAGCCCTTGACCGTGCGGCCTTTGATCTCTGCCTCAAAGAGGGTTGGCTGGGAGGGCACATCAAAATCCCAGATGTCGTGATGCACAGTTTGGAAGTGCCACACCACCTCTCCCGTGGCGATCGACAGCGCCACTACCGAGCTTGAGTAGTAATCGAGGTTGCCGCGGTGCCCGCCATAGTAGTCGGGCGAGGTATTGCCGGTGGGGACATAGACCAGGCCCAGTTCGGGGTCGACCGACAGGTAGGACCAGGAGTTGGTCGTGCCCTGCTGATAGCGCTGATCTGTGGCGCCCTCTGTCGCTGGGGAACTATCGCCATCCTCGTCAGCTATGGCGGCGTCTGAGGGTTCTACGGCGACGACGGGCTCCCAGGCCCACAGCAGGTTGCCTGAGGTCAAATCGTAGGCGCGCACCACGCCACTGGGGACGGCGGTGGTGATGTTATCTGCGACTGAACCGCCCGTGATCAGCGTATTGCCGGTAATTGCCGGCGGGGTATTCAGCATGTAAAACCCGGCCTCATAGGGGCCAAGGCCTTTGCTTAGGTCAAGTTCCGCTACCTCACCAAACGGGCAGGTCTGGCCGGTGGTCGCATCGAGCCCTACGACCCGCGCATCCATGATTGGCGCAATGACAACGCGATGGCAGGGGTCGGTCGGTGGGATGCGCTCGTCAGTCCATTGGGTCACGCCGCGACAGCGTGGCATAGGAAAGCTTTCCAGATCGATGTTGGGGAAGTAGGACCAGCGCTCGGCGCCGGTTTCGGCGTGAATCGCTAGAATCCGGTTAAAAGGCGTGCAGAGATACAAATGGTCTTCGATAAGAACGGGCGTAGCCTGCCACGATGATTGCAACGGCGCCTCGCCGCTTAGCCCACCAATGAAGTTCTCACCTTCTCTGAAGTCACCCGAGCGATGCGTCCACGCAATCTCGAGATCGGTGACATTGTCTGCCGTAATTTGCGTCGCGTGACTGAAGTGCCCACCGCCCTCATCCGCGCCGGGCAGGGACCAACCTTGATAAGGCGCTGTTAAAGCCTGGGGCGCGACCAGCAGTGCGGCCAGCAGCGCGAAAAGGAGCACGATGCCCCGCGGGCTTTTATGCGCCCCAGCCGCTAGAGCAGAAGGGTGATCGCGCGCGACAAGGCGATACCCAGAGAAAGTTATTGTCACCCTGTTTACCTCACCACCACGGGTTCACCCGAGGTCGGCGTGACGTGGTGACCTTGGCCGAAGGGCAAGTTGAAACCCTCGGGAAGGTCTTCGGTCATATCCAGCACCGCGGCCAGTCGGCCCACCCCGACATAGAGCGCGCAATGCATCAGTAGCTCCACGATTTCAGCCTCCGAAAAGAGCGCTTTAAGCTCCCCAAAAAACGCCTCGTCGATGGATAAATGATCACAGGCGAATCGATCGCCCAGCTCAACTGCAAGGCGCTCCCGGTCGTCCAGTGACTCGGCTTCATGAGGCTGCTCCAAACTGCAGACCTCGGCCTCGGAAATATCGGCATTGGCCGCGCGGTAACGGATCGCCATGCAGCTCCGGCACTGGTTGTGAGAGGCGACGCGCAGTCGTAAGAGCTCGATCAGGCGCTCAGGGAGCGTTCTTTTAGTAGTCATGGCCCCGCCAAAGCCAAGCAAACCCATTGCGAGTTCCGGTGCGTGGGCGAGCATCCGTGTGATGCCCAATTCCAGCTCGGTCGCGCTGTCGGCGGCGACGAATGTGCGGAGCTCTTCACTCCACTCGGAGGTTGGTACAAAGCTGATGCGACTCATGTGTCCCTCGTTTTATGTCATGCACGTATTTGAATTGGCATTCTAGAGGGGCGCTCACGGCGTGACCACTTGTTCCGTCTGACGATGCTATCGGTGGGGTAACCACCCAACGTGTAGAGACAGCAAATTACGGCCAAAGAGGCTCGGTTGGTAGACCGGCGCAGGACGGTCCGGTAGCAACCAGAAGCGATCGTAGCGGCAGGTCAGCGCCTGAAACGCGCTGATGATTTCCTGACGAGCCAGTGCGGCACCCACACAGACATGCCGGCCCATACCAAATGCGAGGTGACTGCCCGGTTTCTTGCGTTGGAGGTTGATTCGATCCGGTTCTGAAAATTGCGCCTCATCGCGATTGGCTGCGCCAAAGCGAATATTCAGCAGTTCGCCCTCTTCGAGGCTGACCCCCGCGAGGTTGCCACTGTGAGCGCAGCGCCTGAACATGCCTTGTGCTGGCGATTCCAGCCGCAGAATTTCCTCCGCGAGCGTCGGTATCAGCTCGGGTTCGGCCAGCACGTCATTAAGCGCATCGGGGTCCCCAATCAGCAGCTTCAAACCCGAACCAATAGCCGCTGTCGTGGTTTCGTTGCCGGAGGCCAAGAGATCAATGGTGATGATGGTCATCAGCTCCTGAATGGTGAAGGCCTCGCCGTCCTGATCTCGGTAATCAATGGCCTCGCTGATCAGATCGTCGCGGGGGTTTTTGCGCCGCTCTGCCACCATGTCAGCAAAGTAGGCCTGCATCTCAACCACCAGCCGGGCGCATTCGATTCTGCGCTCCCGGGTGGCCATCATGCTGAAAGGCTCAACGATGGCGTCAGACCAGATTTTGAACTGCCCAATGTCAGCGCGCGGCACACCCAGCAGATCCGCAATGACCATCATCGGGAGGGGGTGCGCGAAGTCCTGAATAAACTCCACTTCCGAACGCCCCTCAAGCTCGTCGAGCAGTGACTCAGCGATGGCATCAATGGAGGGCGTCGCGGCGCGGACCCGTTCTGCAGTAAAGAGCTTCTCCAGAAAACCTCTGACCCGTGTGTGCTGCGGCGGATCTGATGTCGAGCAGGAGGCCAGCGGCAGCCAGCCTTCTTTCTCGTAGATATCGATGATTTCCTGAGGGATACCGTCGTCGGACAGGGCCATTGGGCTCACGCCGCTCACGTACTGATCCGGTGCCCTGATGACCTCGCGCGCCAATTCATAGCTGGTGACCAAGTGAAACCCGGTCGAGGGCATTCGATACAATGGGGCGTGATGCCGGAGGGTTTGATAGAGCCCGTAGGGGCACTGCTGGACCTCAGGATCCATCAGGTCAGGTAGCTCCGAATCTGTTACTCGCCCACCCTGATTTGACATGATTTAGCGCTAGCCCAGCTGGTTGATCACGTCGCCAAACAGCTCTTCGTCCGGGGGGATCACCTTATTTTCAGCCAGCGGCATCGAGACCCAGGTCTCGTTAATGAGATCGCGCCAGGAGATGTTGTTGTTGGTGCCATTGCCGCCCCAGGAACCGCAGCCCAGAGAGAACGTTTGCCGCATGCCGTTCCAGACGTTACCGCTGTTGGACGCTGCTTGAGGCTGGTTCACCATCACGCGGGATGTGTAGGTGTTCTCGGCCAGCTTCATGATGTTCTCGTCGCTGCTTGAGTAAATGCCGCAGCTGTGCCCCTGACCCTGATAGGCCTGAATGTTCTGGGTGAGTTCGATGGCGTGATCGATATCGCGCGCGCGATAGAGCGCCATTATCACCGACAGTTTTTCCCCAGAGAAGGGATGCTCAGGACCCCAACCCTCCTCGGGCACGATGAAGAATTTCGTCTCCTCGGGAATCGATAGCCCCGCCATTTGGGCGATCTTTTCCGGGGGTTGCGCCACGATGGCGGTATTAAGATGGAGCTCTTCATCCCAGAGTGTGTTGCGAAGCGCGGCTTTCTCTTCCTCGTTACAGAGATAACCACCCTGCGCCTTTAGCTTCTCCAGCATGGGTTCATATATGCCATCGAGCAGCACCACCGAGTTATCCGACGAGCAGGATGCCGCCAGATCCAAAGTTTTAGACAGGCGGATTTTCTCTGCTGCCGCGTCAAGATCGGCCGTGTCATCCACGGTGATGACGGCGTTACCGACACCAACACCCAGCGCGGGTGAGCCACTGGAGTAAGCCGCGTGCACCATGGCACCGCCGCCTGTCGCAAGTACCAGATCGCACTGGCGCATTAATTCGTTGGTGGTTTCCAGGCTGGGTGTTTCGATACCGATCACCAGGTCCTCAGGTGCGCCCATTTTCTTCAGCGCGGCGCGCATCAGGTCACAGATCTTTTTGTTGGTCAGCTTGGCTCGGGGATGGGGCGCGACGATGATCGAGTTGCGGCCTTTGACGGCGTGAATGCCTTTGATGACGGGGGTCGCTTCCGGGTTGGTTGAGGGCGCCAGCGCGCCGATTACGCCCAGCGGCTTGGCGAGCACGCGGATATTACGCTCGGGATATTCCTCAATGATGCCAACGGACTTGTCATGAATGATGTCGAGGAGGGTCGCGCGGGTCTTGCGCTGGATCTTCAGGAACTTGCCGTCATAGTTGCCAAGCTGGGTCTCATCAACGGTGAATTGGGCGATTTCTTCCGCAACGCCCGGCCGCGCCACGGACCACACCATCGCCCGGATCAGAGCATCGACCTGCTCCTGCGAATAGTGCTCGATCTGCTTCTGAGCGGCGCGCGATCGCGCAACCAGACCCGCGATAAATGCCTTGGCGTCACCGTTATCCTGCGACATGACGGTCCATCCCCCAATCATCAAAAAACCGAGTACTTAGGGTAAACCGCCCGGCCGTCTCACGCCAGTGAACTCATCCCAAAAACTGAGGGTTGACGCGGCTTGCAATCGATTTCACCGGTGTATCGAAACGCCGGGTTGAGCCATAATCGGTTTATACTGTGTGCCCGCGCAGCGAAGCCTTTTTGCTCGCCACGCACAGTGTCGATAGCCCCAAGCGGTTGGAGCACCCTGAGTGAACTTTGAACTGAACGATGATCAGCAGGCTTACATAGCCAGCGCCAAGGCCTTCTCTGACAAGGAGCTCGCGCCTCACGCTGCGCATTGGGACGCCGAGTCCGTTTTTGCCAAGGACGCGCTCAAAGCCGCGGGCGAATTGGGCTTCATGGGTATGTATACCCCCGAGGCTGCGGGGGGGTTGGGTATGGGACGTCTGGATGCCAGTCTGATCGTGGAAGAGCTCGCGAAGGGGTGCACGACCACCGCCGCATTTCTGACCATTCACAACATGGCGACCGCCATGATCGGCAAGTACT
This sequence comes from Halieaceae bacterium, assembly GCA_902520195.1. Taxonomy (GTDB): domain Bacteria; phylum Pseudomonadota; class Gammaproteobacteria; order Pseudomonadales; family Halieaceae; genus Luminiphilus. The sequence continues at coordinate 111,864 of CABYND010000001.1, read as the reverse complement.
GCCAGCAGGCCGCGGTCGATGAATGGTGCCCCGAATTAGTGATGGGCGAAAAGTTGGCGTCTTACTGCCTTACTGAACCAGGCGCAGGTTCCGACGCCGGCAGCTTGCGCACCAGTGCAGTGCTCGATGGCGATGCCTATGTCGTCAATGGCAGCAAAGTGTTTATCTCCGGCGCGGGCGAGACCGATGTACTGGTGGTAATGACCCGCACCGCGGATGCGGGGCCGAAAGGGGTCACGGCGCTGCTGGTACCGGCGGATGCCGAGGGCATTGAGTACGGAAAGAAAGAACACAAGATGGGCTGGAATGCCCAACCTACGCGCATGATCACCTTCGATAATGTGCGTGTTCCGGTCTCGAACCGCTTGGGTGAAGAAGGCCAGGGTTTTGCCATAGCGATGGAAGGGCTGGACGGTGGGCGCATTAATATCGCGACCTGTTCCGTGGGTACCGCACAGCGGGCCATTCAGGATGCGACTGACTACGTGCAGGATCGCAAGCAGTTCGATACCGCAATCGCGGATTTCCAGAACACCCAATTCAGGCTCGCCGACATGCTGACAGAGCTGGTGGCAGCCCGGCAGATGATTCGGCTCGCCGCCAGCAAGCTGGACAACAACGACCCGCAGGCAACCACGTATTGTGCCATGGCCAAGCGCTTCGCCACCGATGTGGGCTTCACAGTCTGCAATGATGCCCTGCAGTTGCTGGGCGGTTATGGCTATATCAAGGAGTATCCGATGGAGCGCTACGTACGCGACACTCGAGTGCATCAAATTCTCGAAGGAACCAATGAAATTATGCGCGTCATCGTCGGCCGAAAGTTGCTGATGGACGGCGCTCTGGAGGTCATTCAATGAGCATCAGTCCATCTGAAAAAATCAAAGTCTCGATCGAGGGCAATGTCGCCAAAGTTGTGATCGATAACCCGTCTGCCAATACCTGGGATCGTGAAAGCTTGCCGGCGCTCAAGGCCGTGATCGAGGCCTTGAATGCAGAGCCCACCGTTTACGCCCTAGTGCTGACGGGCGCGGGTGAGAAATTCTTCTCGGCGGGTGCGGATCTTAACCAGTTCGCTTCCGGTGATGCGGATGTGGCCCGGGCCGTGGGCGAGGCCTTTGGCGAAGCGTTTGAAACGCTGGCCGATTTTCGGGGGGTGTCGATTGCCGCTATCAATGGATTCGCGATGGGCGGCGGCCTGGAAGTGGCGCTGGCCTGCGATATCCGCATTGCCGAAGAGCAGGCGGCGCTGGCGCTACCCGAGGCGCGGGTTGGCCTGCTGCCCTGTGCCGGTGGCACCCAACGGCTGACCCAGCTGGTGGGTGAGGGCTGGGCCAAGCGCATGATCCTCTGTGGTGAGCGCATTGGTGCGCAGCAAGCGCAAACGCTGGGGCTGGTTGAGGAAGTCGTGCCAACGGGTGAGGCGCTGACCACCGCGACCGCGCTGGCGGCCAAGGTAGGTAATCAGTCTCCTTCTTCGGTGGCGGCTTGCAAACGTCTGATTCACTCGGCGCGCAATATTGCGATCGCCGATGGCCTTGTCGCGGAGCGCGACGAGTTTGTCGCACTCTTCTCGACCGAGGATCAGCAGGAAGGCACTAACGCGTTCCTCGAGAAGCGTGAGCCCGAGTGGAAAAATCAATGACCGACAGCGTGCTGGTTGCCGAGCATCCCGCGGGAGACCGGGTGGTTGGGCAGCTCACTCTCAACGTTGCGAAGACGCTGAACTCCCTGACCCGGGAGATGGTGGAGATCATCACCGATCGGCTCGAAGCCTGGGCTGACGATGACAAGGTGGTCGCGGTGTTTATCGATGGCGCCGGCGAAAAAGCCTTTTGTGCCGGCGGTGATGTGCAGGCGCTGCGTAACTCCTGTATCGAGACGCCCGGTGGCCCCTGCGATTACGCCGAGCACTTTTTTGCTCGCGAGTACCGCATGAATTACCTGCTGCATACCTACGCCAAGCCTCTGATTTGCTGGGGTCATGGCGTGGTCATGGGCGGGGGGCTCGGTATTCTTGCCGGGTGCCGATATCGCGTAGTCAGCGAGCGCACGCGTATCGGGATGCCCGAAATCACGATTGCTTTGTTCCCGGATGTCGGTGGCAGCTGGTTCCTGAATCGCATGCCCGGGCAGGTGGGGCGCTTTCTGGCGCTGACCTCATCCCACATCAATGCTACCGATGCGCTCTATTGCGGTTTGGGCACACACTATCTCTCTAACGAGCAGAAGGTCGATTTCCTTGCGGAGCTAACCAAACGGGCGTGGTCGGGTGATGCCGCCGCGAACCATGAGCTTGTCGGCGCTTTGCTCGCCGACTGCGTGGCTGGCGTTGAACAACCCGAAGCACAGCTTGAGCCTCATATCGATACGATTAACGAGTGGATGGCAGGCGGTGATCTCGGAGCGATTCATGCCCGCGTGATGGGCTGGCAGGGCGACGACAGCTGGCTGTGTAAGGCCCGTGATGGCTTTGCCCATGGCTCGCCGCTGGCCGCCAGTTGGATTTTTCGCCAGCTCAACCAAACCCAGGAGGCCACTCTCGAGGCGGTCTTTGAGTCGGAGCTGATATTGGGCTGCAACATCATGCGCCACCCCGAGTTCGCCGAGGGCGTGCGGGCGCTGCTGGTAGACAAAGACAGATCCCCTGCTTGGGCCTATCCGGACCTTGCTTCAGTGCCTGCCAACATCGTCGACTCATTCTTCACTGCGCCGGCAGACATGCCGGTGCTCGGATTACCGGAGTAACAGATGGCCACGATCGCGTTTCTGGGTTTGGGCAATATGGGCGGGCCAATGGCCAAGAACCTGCTCGCTGTGGGTCATTTGCTTACCGTATTCGATTTGGTCGAAGCGGCCTGTGCGGCAGTCGCAGCTGAGGGCGCCTCGATTGCCGCGTCTGCGGCTGAGGCGGCAGAGAGCGCCGATGTGATCATCAGTATGTTGCCGGCAGGCAAGCACGTCGCGGGCACCTTCCTGGGCGAGGGCGGCCTCTTGGCGAAGGTGTCGACTGACACACTTATCCTCGACGCCAGCACCATCGACGCGGCGACTGCGCGGCAGGTCGGCGAGGCGGCTGCTGAGCTCGGTATCGATTTTATGGACACCCCGGTATCAGGCGGTGTGGCGGCAGCCGCCGCCGGAACTCTGGCCTTTATGTGTGGCGGCAGTGCAGCGGCATTTGATCGGGCCAAGCCGATCCTCGAAGGCATGGGCAGCTCGGAAAAAATCTTTCACGCCGGGCCTGCTGGCGCCGGTCAAGTGGCTAAGGCGGCCAACAATATGTTGCTGGCAGTGCATATGATCGGCACCTCAGAGGCGCTGGCTATGGGTGAGGCGCACGGGCTGGATCCCGCGGTGCTCTCGGAGATCATGAAGGCCAGCTCCGGTAACAACTGGTCCCTGCAGGTCTACAACCCCTGGCCGGATGTGATGGAGGGTGTTCCCTCCAGCAATAATTATCAACCGGGCTTCATGGTGGATCTTATGGTCAAGGACCTGGGCTTGGCCTGTGAAGTTGCAGAGAGCTGCGGGGTCGATAATCAGATGGGCAAAAAGGCCATGGCAGCCTATTCAGCGCATCAGGCCGAGGGCAACGGCCCACGGGATTTCTCCTCCATCTTGGAGTGGGTGAAAGCCCAGTAACCTAGTTGCGGCCTCAGTCCTGTGCGATCCAGTCGGGCCCCAGGCGGGCTTTTAGCGGCCCCAGCCAAGGCTCATAGTGCTTCCACTGCTCCAGCGCGGTCGAGAAAATCGGCTGTCTTACCTGCTCCGATGATGGCGTTCGCACATTGCGTTCTGTTTTATGAAATTCAAGGCAGGCGTCCTCAAAGGGGAGCCCGCAGAAGTCGAGCATCCGCCGAACCTGGGTCTCAAGGTCAGCCACCACGTCCTCATGCTGCACGCGCAGCACATAGCCGGGGATGACCTCATCCCAGTGGTCCATCAGGCGCACATAGTCGAGGAAGTACCGGGCAATGTCTTCCTGGTCGTAGCTGAACATCTGCCCTTCGGCGAATAGCTGCTTAAAACCTGAGAAGCAGCAGGACATCGGGTCCCGACGTGCGTCAATGACCTTGGCGTTGGGCAGCATCAGCTTAATGAGCCCAATGTGGCGGAAGTTATTTGGCATCTTGTCGATGAAGAAGGGCGCGCCCATCCGGTGCACCTGTGTATCGCGGATGTACTCCTCGCCCAGTGTGGCGAGTTGCTCCGCAGACAGACCTGCCAGATTGAAAGGATATTTATGATTGCCCTCTCGCTGACCCAGCCGGCGGAGCTTGCCGCTGATCGACAACACGTTGGGTAGCTCCAGCGTGCCATCGACCATGCTGTGTGATGAGAGAATCTGCTCAAGCAGCGTCGAGCCGGCGCGCGGTAGCCCGAGAATGAAGATGGGGTCGGGTGCCGTATGGCCCGTTTCGCGCTCGAACACCTGCCGAGTGCACGCGGTAATCTGGTCGTCGCACTCCTGAGTGGTGCCCTCCGCCTTATATTGAAGCTGGTTTTTTTTGATAGCGTTGCCTTTGGCGTAGTGATGAAAAGATTGCTCGTAATTCTTCCTATCCTCAAACGCTTTACCCAGCGCGAACTGCAAATACACGCGATCCTGGCCACCGAGATGGGGGTTATCATCCAGCGCTTGCATCGATGACAGCTCGTCATCGTCAAATTGGTAAACCTTCAGGTTAGCCAGCGAGTACCAGGCATCGCAGTAAAATGGCTGAGACTTTAGAGCGGTGCGGTAAGCGGTAATCGCATCCTCTGACCGACCCCCCGTCTTCAGTGCATGGCCCTTTGACACATTCGTCACGGGATCATTAGGCACGCGGTCCAAAATTTTGTCGAACAGCGTCAGCGCTGCCTCGTAGTCTCCCAGCTGCATACATTGAATGGCATAGAGAGACTGCAGCTGGGGATTATCAGGCGCTTGATCCAGTAGCGCTTTGGCTTCGTCTACCGCGCGCTGGAAGCGCTGTCGCTTGCTGAGGATCTGGACATAGTCGATGCGCGCTTGCCTGTGCTCTGGCTCGAACTCTACCGCGCTCTCAAGGAGGAACTCAGCGTCCTCCAAAACGCCATGCCGGGTGGCAATTTCTGCCAGTACGCGCATCCCGTCGATATGCTGAGGATTCTGTTGCATAAACTGTCGGCACAACTGCTCGGCTTTGTGCAGCTTGCCTTCGTGAAGCAGATCCCAGCTGGCTAAAAGAGCAGGCGGTAAGGACTCCAGCCACTGGAGCCTCTGATTGATCTGAGCCGCGCGTTCAGGTGAACCTTTATCAATCAGGTCTCTCTGTGCTGCCCAACTGGCTTTGAGACCGGGGTTGAGATGACAGGCGGTGGCGTAGGCATTGAGTGCCTCGGTGGGCATATTGGCGTCTCGATACAGATGACCAAGCTCCTGAAAAGCTCTGCCATAGGAAGGGTTGCCTTCCACCAGCTGTCTGAGGGCAGACTCCGCATTGGCGAAATCCCGCATCAGTCGAAAGCAGACGCCTCGCATGTATTGACCCATAGCCGAAGACTGAGTGCTTTCGGCAAGGCTATTGAGAGTCTCAAGTGCTTTGGCAACTTCTCCCTGCTGCAGCAGCCGTTGCACGGCGCCCAGCGCGTCCGGATCTTCGTTGGCAGGAGAAGCAGTCATGATGTTGTTTTACACCGCAGGAAGTTAACAGACAAAAAAAGTGCCCCGATTGGGGCACTTTTTCAAGAGATGTCTCTAGCGACTTTTAGAAGTCGAAGGAGACTCGAACACCCAGGGTGGTGGGTGGAGCCAGTGCCAAACGCTCACGGTCGTTGACGTAATTGGCTCCCGTAACTACCTGCTCATCTGTGAGGTTGGTAATAAACCCCTCTATCATCCAGTCGTCAGAAGCGATTCCTGCTGAAATGTTCACCATTGTCCAATTGGGCACATCCATTCGGTTTATCGTAATAATGTCACTATAGGACTTGGCCGAGTGACTTATGCTAGGCATCACATGCCCCATCCATCCATTGGCCATCGCCCATTCGTAACGAGCCCACACATTGCCCTGAAACTTGGGGGCATAGGCAAGTTCCATCCCCTCTACTACGTCGGTCGAGGGGGTCTTGGTATCAGTTATCTCAGAGTCAAGGACTGAAAACGCGGCACCCAGGGTTAGCCCGGCAGAGGGCGCGTAAGTGATGTCAGCCTCGAGTCCCGTGACTTCGGCATCTGCAGCGTTGTCCGAGAAGAACAGGTTCACGATGCTGGTATCAAAGATGGTGGTCTGTAGATCGGAGATATCCAGGAAGAACACCGAGCCGTTGAAGCGCAGGGTGTTGTCCAGCATGTCGAGCTTCCAACCCAACTCTATGTTGACCAACTCATCTGACATTACCTCGAATGGCACGGTGTAGTCGTTGGCTGCTTGGTATGCGCCGCCCGGTCTGTTAAGCAATCCGGTCCGGAAACCCTCAGACCATGTCACGTACCATAGCTGGTCGTCGTTGGGGCGCCAGGAGATTGTCACCTTACCAATTACGCCGTCATCTTCAGCGACGTCTGGCGCGTAGATGCTGTTGACGATCCGCTGGTAGTTGGAGTCATCCTCTGAAGGTAAGTTGTTTGGCGTGTACACCGGACTAGCTTCATAAGGGAAAAACCCTGAATAGGTCCAGCGAATGGACTGGTCGCCGTCGTAAAGATCGTTGATGTTGGTGCCGAACTTGTTGTAATCGGTCCCTGACATGTTGTAGAAGGAGCCGTTTGCGCTACCTGCTAGGTCGACTTCATACTCGAACCAGCGCAGGCCACCGGTAATCGACAAGCTGTCGGTCAGATCAAAGGTGATTTCACCGAAGACGCCCATTCGGTCATCTGTACGAAGAATATCGTTCCTAAAGATTGTGTCTCTCGGATACGGACCCGCTCCTACTTTGTAACCGCCTTGGCCATCGTAGGGATAGTTGTAATTTGTCGGGAAACCGAAACCTGTGCCGTCATAGCCGCCACCCCAAACGTTGACAAATTTGCTGCCAGGGTAGGAGAAGTCGACCATCTCGGTCAGTTCCATCTCACTTAAGAAAGCACCTGCAGTGACACGGAAGCGCGCGTCTTGGTCTGTACTGAAGCGGATTTCATGACTGGTGAATTCGCTGTCGACCTTATTGGTGGTATAAAGGTTAGGCGGCTGACAGGTCCCCGAGGGGATCCCCGCACCAGCCGGAGAGTATCCGGTGTAAGACACGTAGTAGTCGCAGATGTAGTACGGGATGTACTGCCCGATGAACAGGTAATCCGAGTAATCGGTTCGTTGATCGGTCTCACGCTCAGTAAATGCACCGGTGTAAAGGACTTCTAGGGCACCAATGCGACCTTCGATGGTCCAATGCACATTGGTGTACTCGTCCTCAACAAACTCCTTTTCAAACCGCTGTATCTGGTAATCGTCGCCCAGATTGGGGTCGGCATAGAACGTGCCATCACTCTCAATCTTCTGGGCCATGGCACCCGCGCTAAGACGCCAGTTGTCATTGATGTCCCATTGTGCGGCAATTCGCCCGCCACTGTAGGTGGTGTCGTTGAAGTCATCCTCGACAAGTGCGCTGTTGTTTGCTTCGAGGAAAGTAACGTTACTGAAATCTGTGACGCCAGCCTGGAAACCGCCGCGAAAGCCGACCTCAGTCCCGTTAGAGCGGACTGCGCTACCAGGCCGGAATCGCGCGCTTTCTGCCGCGGTCCGCGTGCCCGGGACATTATCGATATAGCCGCCTTTCTCATCTGTGAAGACCACACCGCGAATAGCAAAGTTATCGCTCAGCGGAATATTCAACATGGCATTGATGTTGTAGTTGGCTTCACCGTCCCTCATTCCCGAGGCGCCAGCCTGAACGCGACCGAAGAAGCCAGACGGATCAGGTTTGTTGGTAATCAAGCGCACCACGCCAGCCTGCGAGCTCGCGCCAAACAGTGTGCCCTGCGGACCCGCGAGCACCTCTACCCGGTTAATGTCAGTGATGTAGATATCGAGGTTACGACCGGGCTGTGCCATCGGTTGCTCATCGAGATAGAGTGCCACGTTGGGGCTAAGACCCGCCACGCCCGAGGTGGTCAGGTTAGGCGTGGTCGATGCGACACCTCGGATATACATTGTGCTTTGGCCGGGACCCGCGCCACCTGCTGACACATTGGGCAGCTCGATCAGGTAGTCGGAGAAGTTAGACACGCCACGCTGGTTCAGCGACTCTTCAGTGAGGGCCGATACCGCTACGGGCACGTCCTGCAGGCTGGCTTCCTGCTTGGTCGCTGTGACTACAACCTCTTCCAGTTGCGCGTGGACTGGGCTCGCCACCAGTGGCAAGAGTGCTGCGCCGAGAGCGGCTGCCAAAGGCGTGCGTTGAAAACGGTGGGGATGAGACATACTGGCTCCCTTTTTTCTCATGGCCTAAAAAACTGATTATTGTTGGTAGATTCCGACGGGTTAGGCTACCCGTTCTAGACTCTGCCTGCAAATGTAAAACTTGTTTCAAACAAGGCTCTAAAGCGCTGTAGCAAGCTTCGGGTACACTCTGCTCTCGCCTGATGTATGAGCACGATATGACCCAGCGCACTTCCTCACGCTTCACCATCGACAAAGCGGTGTTCTTTCCCGCCTTGTTTCTGCTATTTGGCGCCATTGCGATGGTGCTAACGATACCTGAGAAAGGCAGCAACCCGTTTGTCGGGCTGCAGGCGGTGATTGTGGATACTGCTAGCTGGTTTTATGTCTTGATTGTGACGCTTATTGCAGTGATCGTCATCTATCTTGCGCTATCTCGCTTTGGCGACATTAAGCTGGGGCCAGACCATGCGGAGCCGGCCTACAGTTACATTTCCTGGTTCGCGATGTTGTTTTCGGCGGGTATCGGCATCGGCATGATGTTTTACGGTATCGCCGAGCCCGTCATGCACTTCTTGGCGCCACCGACCGGTCCTGGAGGTACGCCGGCTGCCGCCACCGAGGCGATCCAGATCAGCTACTTTCACTGGGGTTTCAATGCTTGGGCGATCTACGCCATCGTCGCGTTGATTCTCGCCTACTTCGCCTACCGACATGAACTCCCCCTGACACTGCGCTCCGCTTTCTATCCGCTGATTGGCGAGCGGATCCACGGACCAATCGGTGCGTCTGTGGATGTCTTCGCAGTGATCTGCACGACCTGCGGCATCTCGGTGAGCCTCGGCCTTGGTGTGCTGCAAATCAACACTGGCTTAAATTACCTGTTCGGCTTGCCGATCGATGTCTGGGTGCAAGTTGGGCTGATTTTTGCCACGATGGCGCTGGCCACAGTCTCGGTGATCCTCGGGCTGGATACCGGCATCAAGCGTCTGTCTGAGATCAATATCGTGCTGGCGATGCTGCTGTTGCTGCTTATCTTGCTGACGGGTCCAACCGCCCTGCTGCTGGCCGGTACGCTCCAAAATTTCGGTGCCTATGTGGCGGGCCTCGTTCCGCGCACGCTAGATATGTATGTCTATGAACCCACCGACTGGTTCGGCGGGTGGACGATTTTCTACTGGGGCTGGTGGATCAGCTGGGCGCCCTTTGTCGGTGTCTTCGTTGCGCGCATCTCCCGCGGGCGCACGATACGGGAGTTCCTGATTGGCGTGACGCTGGTACCCACTCTATTCATCTGTTTGTGGATGGGGGTATTGGGTGGCAGCGCCCTGGAGCTCATCACCAACCAGGGATTTGAGGAGTTGGGTACCGGGGTGCAGGAGAATCCGGCGGTGGGTCTGTTCCGCTTTCTCGAGTACCTGCCGGCTACAGAAGTGTTGAGCGTCATCTCTCTGATGATGATCGTGATCTTCTTTGTAACTTCCGCGGATAGCGGCGCGATGGTGCTTAACATGCTGAGCGCCAAAGGGGTGGATAACACCCCCGCCCTGCAGCGCACGCTCTGGACGATGGTGATCGCGTTGGCCGCGTCACTGCTGCTGCTGGGCGGTGGGTTGCAGGCGCTGCAGACCGCGACGATTGCCAGTGCGCTGCCCTTTGCGATCGCCATGCTCGGTGCATTCTGGGGCTTTGGCCGCGCCATCTTGGCGGATGGCGCGAAGCGCCAGGCACACTCGATTCATGCGCCACCCGTGATGGCGGCTGAGGGCTGGCGGGATCGCCTGCGATTGCTGCTGGATTATCCCGATGACCGGACCGTGCAAACCTTTCAGCGCAATACCGTGCACGCTGCGATGCAGTCGTTTGCCAGTGAATTGGCAGAGCGTGGCGTGGCGGCGAGAGTCGTGGCGGAAGACGATGCGCTCTCGGTCCGCCTAGAGGTGTCCCATGGCGAGGAGGTTGATTTCACCTATGAGGTGCGAGCGAGTCGTCACTCGCTACCTGATGCCTCGATCGGTGTGGCCGAGGGTAGTGCTCAAGCTGAAAGCTTCTTCCGCGCTGAAGTACACCTCGCGGAGGGCGGCCAGGACTATGACGTGATGGGCTGGTCTCAGGAGCAGATCATTGTCGATATCCTCAACCAGTATGAGGATCACCTTCACTTCCTCCACACGCTTCGGGAGTAGGCCAGGGCCCGGATGGCGGTTTATTGAACGATCGTGACCGGGTGAATGGGCGCTTTGGTCCTATCAGAGTTAATCTTTAGCATCCGAGGGATCATGACATTGAGCGCGGCCTGCCGGTTTTCCGGAGCGGGGTGTGTACTAAGAAACTCCGCGGGGCGCTCGTCATTAAGGTCCCCCATTTTTTGCCAAAGTGTGACCGCCGCTTCAGGGTCATAGCCCGCCTTGCTCGCCAATACTATGCCCATCACGTCGGCTTCGTTCTCGGCGTCGCGACTGTTGGGGAGTGTGAGGGCCACGTTGGCGAGCACCGAGGCGCCGGCCATCGCCACGCTACTGTTATCTGAGGCTGCGCCAATGACTGCCATCCCCGTAGCTGTGGCCATTGCCCGCGACATCCGCTCTGCGGTGTGGTTCGCTAGCGCATGCGAAATTTCGTGACCCATGATTTGCGCAAATTCATCATCGGTGAGTTCGAGCTGATCAAATAGCCCCGTGTAGACCGCCATCCGACCCCCTGCCATGCACCAGGCATTGACGGTCTCCGTGTCATCAACAATCGCCACGCTCCACTTCCAGTCAGCGCTCCCGGGGAAGTCGGCGACGGCAATGGAAACCAGCCGCCCCGTGATCCGCGCAACTCTCGCTACCGTTAGCGGGTCGCCGACCAGCTTGTCCTCGTTGTCCAACTGCCGGACGGTATCCATGTAAGCCGCCTCTGACTCGATAATCGCGGCATCGGGGGAGATGATAATGAACTGGGTGCGCCCGGTCGGACTCACCGCACAGCTCGATAGAAGCACCCAAACGGCCAAAAGGGCCCAGTGCCTTGTGCGTATGATCATTTGGCGGCCCATTAGTCAGCTCCTTCTAATGCCATTGTTGTGCTCATACAGCCTAGCGAAAGCTGTGTTCCATCGTTTAGGTATTTATCACGCTGCAGCGCGTTATACCGGCTGCATGTCTCCTCGGCAGCGATGTTAACCCGGCTCTGACTCGGCGCCGGCCGTAACGCGCAACAAGCCGCGATATACACCTCGCGCGTTCGATTCGCCAGTGATCACGCTATATACATCCTCGCTGATCGGCAAGCTGATCCCTTTTTCCCGAGCCAGCTCGATCACGGTCGGGACACTTTTTACACCCTCTGCCACCATGTGCATGCTATCGATGATGTCCTCAATCGAACGGCCTTTTGCCAGCTCCATGCCGACATGGCGGTTCCGGCTCTGCGGGCTGGTGCAGGTGGCGATCATGTCGCCCATGCCCGCGAGTCCCGCGAAGGTCTCGGCCTTGCCGCCCATTGCTTCGCCCAGTCTGCTCATTTCGGCCAGCCCTCGGGTGATGAGCGCCGCGCGGGTGTTGTCACCCGCGCCCAGTCCGTCTCCCATGCCTACCGCAATGGCAATGATGTTCTTCAACACGCCGCCCAGCTCGCAACCGATGACGTCCTGATTGGTGTACACGCGGAACAGGCCATTGTTCAAAGTGGGCTGCAATGCGAGGGCAGCGTCGTGCGCCTCAAGCGCCAGCACACTTGCCGCCGCCTGCCCTGCGACGATCTCACGGGCGAGGTTCGGTCCGGTCAGCACCCCGGGGATGCTATGGGGCGACACGTCGCGGATGATCTCGGTCATGCGCATCCGGCTGCTCTTCTCTAACCCCTTACTTAAACTGATTACCGGAATGTCCCGCGGTATATCGGGCAGCGCGTTCACCAGCACCTCGCGGAAGTGGCTACTGGGCACGGCAATCAAGACGGCATCGGCGTGCTCAACCGCGACGTTCAGCGCGGTCGTAGCGGTGAGCTTGGGATGCAGCGTGGCGTCCGCCAGATAGCGCGTGTTGGTGTGGTCTTGGTTGATCTCATCGACGATTTGCGCGTCGCGCGCCCACAGCACAGCATCGCATTGACGGCTGATCACCGAGGCGGTGGTGGTGCCCCAGGAGCCCCCACCGAGAACCGCGATCTTAGAGCGTTTCACGGGCAACGTCCCTCAGGGTGCTGGCGCCGCGGTCGGCAATGCTTAGCGCGCGAATCACCTCAAGGCGACGAATCAGCTGGTTCAGCGCCTCTGCCTGACGGGATCGACCGTCTGCATCGGTGATCAGCCCGCGGCTCACGAGCATTTTCCATGCGTTGGCAAAGAGCAGTTTTCCAATCGAGGCCTCGCTGCTGATTCGGCGCTGCAAGTATGCCTGCTTGCCATAGCTCATGCACCGCTCGACAAAGGCGTCTTCCTCCATCGGCTCTCCGCCTGAATGGCGGATGAGAATATCGGTGCCAATACTGTAGGCCTCGGCAAAAACGGTGAGCGCTACGTGCCCCAGTTTGGGTGAGAGCCGATTCATGATCAGCCGCGCATTGTCGGGGTTCTCGCTCAACAAGGCCCGCCAGTTGGGCTCGTCACGGCATAGCTCAACGTCGATCTGTTGCTCGAATAACTGGGTGTCGGGGTAGAAGAACTCGAATTTAAAGAGATCCCGCAGCTCCTGTACCTCGGACCAGAACTGTGAGAGTGACTCGCTGCTTTCACGTTGCTCGCTGACAGCCAGTAGCGCCAATTCGGCGACGGCGCGGGTGAGAAAGAAATGCACAATGGTGTTGCGGTAGAAACTGGCGATCGGTGCCTGACCCTCAGCGATGCCGTAGACCGTCTCCGGGCCACCTTCGAATCGGGTGATGATGCCTTCCTCCATCATGTTGGCCAGCAGGCTGCCGATCTCCTCCGCGTAATTGAGGTTGAAGTCGGGGGATAGCCTCACGCCGCGAGCCGTTGCCCACTCGGTCATGATTGAGACTTCTTTGACGATTTCCGGCTCGGTTAAGGCCCGCGGGAAGGCGCCTAATAGCGCACTGGAGACGACCGCCGGAAATGTGGCGGGCGTGACGCGGTTGGCCTCTACGGCCACCTGGAAGGCGATCTTCGAGATCGCCAGCTGGTCCTCTGGATCTGGTGAGGCGTCGAGGCGCACGGGCTCCCCGAAGTCCACATGAATCCGACCCATCGGACGGGCAAGACTTTTTAGATAGCGCACCATCCAGCCTACAGACTCGGGTGCCTTGGGCGTGCCCGACTGTTCGCGGGCGTACTCTTCTGCGTCTCTGACAAGGTCATAGGAAACCGACACGGGGATAATGTGAATGTCACGTGAGCCCGCGTGGTGTGCGCCCTCCAGCACGTATTTGAGTAGCCCGTATTTGGGTGGCATCAACTTGCCGAGCCGCGATCGCGTGCCCTCAAATGACCAGGTCATCGGGAAGCGCTTTTCCATCAAATAACCGATGTACTGCTTGAGGCTGAGTTTGTAGACCTCGTTGTCCTGGAAACTGCGGCGAATGAAGATACCGCCTGCCCGGCGCAGGAAGAAGCCCAGGATCGGGATATTCAGATTGGCGCCTCCAAAGAAATGCGGCATCGGGAAGTCATTGTCGAACAGGATTTTCGGTACCACGAATCCGTCGATGTAAGTTTTGTGGGTCCAGAGCAGGGCTGAGGGGTAGTGACGGACAAGGTGTCTGATCCGTTCGAGGTCAATCGGGTCGTAGTGCAGCGTTTTTTCGTAGCCCAGCCCCAAGCAGATCCCACACAGCTGGGCCCACACATCGAGCCAGAAGCGGGTGGGGATCGAAATCATTTCCCGCAGGTATTCGCTAGCCTCCTCCCTCACCGCCTTGGTCGGTTGCTCCCGCTCACTGGCGATGTCTATCAGACCCGCCCGGAAGGCACGGTTGTTCCGAATGCTTTGGTGAACATAGCGCGGCACTTTATAGCGACCACCAATTAGCTGACGCTCCGCGATATCGATGACCACGGCGGCCTGCCGCGCGACAAACACCGCGAAGTCCCCGGGCTCATTGGCGCCCGATAATCCTGTCTTGGCCTTAAAGCGTTCGGCGAGGTCTCGATTCGCCCCCGGCTCGGCCACGGTGAGATGCACGCGCTCGGGGTTCAGTCTGGCGACACGATCAGCCAGCCAGCCCGGGGGTCTGCGCTCGCCGCCGCGAAGGGCGTCGCGTAATCGCGGTCCGGTGCTGGTGCTTCTGTCGGCTTGTAACCACGACACTCTGAGCGGTGCCACCATGGCGTCCGGGTGTTGCTGAAGTGCCTCTGACAGTTTCTCGACATTCAGTGTTTTGCGGTCATCGCGCAGATCCAGCAGCACGACCGCGTGGTTAGCAGCGTGGCTGTCGTGCGCGGCGATCCACTGCTCGAGCAGCTGTCGCTCGAATCCCCGTGTTGTGTCTAGCAGAAAAATGACCTGCTGGGCAGCGGGCGGCCAGGGATTGTGGGTAAGCTGATCCTGCAGCGCGGTGGCCAGACTCAATCAGTGCCTCGTGGCCGGAGCCTCTGGGTCGAGGCCATTTTGTGAGCCAACTGACCGCATCTCGTTAGGAATGCCGCGTTTGCCGCGACGTTTTGGCGGCACGCTGTCTTGCTCGCTCGGATCGGACGCGGATTTTTTGAGACCGGCTCTCTTCCGGTGGCCTCGCACCTCGGGCTTCAGGTCATCAGGTGTGTCGCGTCGTGCTCTGGCTGTCTCTTCTACAGACAACTCCGGCTGACCCAAGGTTCGCAGGAAGGCATTGCGCACGTCGGCCACATGCTCATCGATGTTGGCAACAGACCAGTCGGTGGTTTCAATAGCCTGCAACACGTCGACGTGCACGGTACCGCTGCGGAAGATTTTATCCCCCTTGGGGGAGATGTCGCCAGAGTTATGAATGACGACCGGTACAATGGGTACACCCGACTGAATCGCCACGTGGAAGCCGCCTTTTTTGAAGGCGCCCAGCTTCCGAGTTGGGGCACGTGTGCCCTCCGGCGCGATGACGAGGCTCTTCTTTTCTTCCTGCATTGCTTGCACCAGTGGCTTCATGGTTTCGATCGCCGCTTGTCGGTCACTACGATCAATAAACACAACGCCTGCTGCACCCATGAGAGGGCCGATGACCGGCAGGTTTTTCAGCTCCCGTTTACCGACGCCCACAATATCCCGGCGGATCAAGCTGGCCATGATCAGCATGTCAGCGTTGCTCTGGTGGTTGAACATGAAGATTGCCGGGCGCTGTTTCCAGAGGTTTTCTCGGCCGCGCACATCGAGATCCAATCCGATCAGTGCGCTGGCAGTTTCGGCGAACAGGGAAATCGAGAAATTGAGAGAGTCCCGCCGTGAGCCACTCAAGGCGTAGAGCGGCAAGCCCATCATGAAGCTTCCCACGAGCGATCCGGTTGCGGCGAGTGAGCGCAAGACCTGACTGCTTGTGGCATTACCCCGGCTGCTGAAGTCAGCCATCGACCAACCGGCTTCGCGGGAGATCTGCTTGAGATCACGGCTGCCGTTTAACACCACCGGGCGCCCTGCTGTTTCCAGCAGTTCAATATCGTCGGTGCTATCGCTGTAGAAGAAGCAATTTTCCAGATTGCTGCCCTGCTCGGCTGTGAAACGCTCGGCGGCATGCACCTTGCCTATGCCAAAACAGGTGGGCTGCACGACACCACCCGTGAACTGCCCGTCCTCCACTTCGAGATCCGTCGCATAGACGTGCTTAATGCCGAGGTCATTCGCCGCGGGCCGCACCTGATACGGCGTGGCTGAGCTGATGATTGCGATGCTGTGACCGGCTGCGCGGTGCGCTTCGATGAGTTGTCTAGCCTCAGGGTAAATCAGTTTGGCGATCGCTCTGCGGAACAGTCGCTCGCTATTGGCGACGTAGTCGGCCTCTGAGCGCCCTGCGAGATATTGGGCGTGGACTGCCATCAGTGCCGAGAAGCCCAAGGATCCGATGCCAAAGCGGGTCGCCGCCTGAGTCAGGTGCACCAAGTCTGCGGGTGAGATCTCGCCCCGGGCAATTTGATCTTTAAGGAACGCAGTCGCGGAGTAGCCCGAGATGATGGTCCCGTCAAAATCAAATACCGCGCAGGTTTCAGGGCCTGGCTCGGCATCGGCAATGTTCTGGAGCAGAGTGGAAAGTGACACGACAGGCTCGACTTCGCGTATTCTGGCTAACAGACAGTAAGAGCACCTTACACGCCTGTTTGTGACAGCTCCATGCGTAAAAACCCCACAAGCTGGCTCGCGTTGGCCCGAGATGTCCCGCTTACGGCGGTGCATCCGTGGAGCGGCGGATGGCCTCGCTAGAGGGACATGAGGTTTATCAGACCGGCGCGTCCTCCTAGTCGAGGTCTATTAGGGTGTTGTTAACAAAGGCATAGGTCTCAAAAAACGATGGATTACGGCTTAGTCACTTTACTACCTACCTTGCTCGTGTTGGGTCTGGCAATCTGGAGCCGTCGCACGCTTGAATCGGTGCTGGCGGGGGCTTTATTCGCCTTTTTCACCATGGAGGGGTTCGGCTTTCTCGATGCCATGGCGGAGGCCACGCTGACCACACTGATGACCGAGGACGTGGCGTGGGTCATGCTGGTCTGCGGTCTTTACGGTGGCTTTATCGGCTTGTTGGTCAAAGGCGGCGGTTCCTATGCATTTGGCCGGGCGGTGATGAGACGCATCGAGACCAAGCGCGGTGGCCTGCTCGCTACCTGGGGTCTCGGCTTGGTGATCTTTCTCGACGATTACCTGAACTCGCTAACAGTGGGTGCCACCATGAAAGCGGTGACCGATCGCTTCCGCACCTCGCGCGCGATGCTCGCCTATGTCGTGGATTCAACCGCGGCGCCGCTGTGCTTGCTGGTCCCGCTATCGAGCTGGGGCGCCTATTTCGCCAGCCTGCTGGAGCAAAACGGTGTCGCGCCCGAGGGTCAGGGCCTGTCGGTATTCATCGATACCATCCCTTATCTCTTTTATCCCATGGTCGCGCTGCTGATTGTTCCGCTGGTGGCGCTGGGGTTCATTCCCTTGCTCGGAGCCATGCGGCGCGCTGAGGCCCACGCCGAGAGCACAGGTGATCTCGGTATTGTCGAGGACGATGCGTTGGCGGTGGAGGAAACCGCACGGGGCGGTATGAGCGTATTTTTCCTTCCCATCATTGCGATGGTCTTCTTCACGGTGTTTCCGAGCATCGATTTACTGCGGGGTGTCATCGCCGGAATTCTGGTGACCTTTGTCCACTATGCTGTGATGCGCGTCATGCCGCTGGGTGAACTATTCGATACCTGTATCGACGGCGTGAAATCCATGGTGCCGGTGCTGGCAATGCTACTGACGCTATTTGTGTTTGTTGAGGCCAACGACCGTCTCGGTCTCACGCCCTACGTTATCGACGCAGTGTCTCCCTTTATGACCCCGCAGTTGTTACCGGTGGTGGTGTTCATCACCGTGTCGCTGCTGTCGTTCACCACGGGATCCAATTGGGGTGTGATTGCCATCACCATGCCCATTGCTTTCCCGTTGGCGCAGGCCCTCGAGGTCAGCATTCCGCTTGTGATGGGCGCATTGTTCTCTGCCAGTGGCTTTGGCTCCCATGCCTGTTTTTACTCGGATTCGACGGTGCTCTCGGCGCAGGGGGCGGGTTGTCGAACTCATGAGCACGCGATCACCCAGCTACCCTATGCGTTGTTCGGCGCGGCCATCGCCGCTATCCTCTTTGTGGTAATGGCCTGAACGCTCTGGTCCGGTTCTCGGTGTGGGCGGTCAGGACCTTTGGTGAGAAGTGTGTGTTGTGCCAAGGCGCGGTCTTTGCCTGTCCTGTGACGTCAAAGCCCGTGAAGTCAAGGAAGGGTGAGAGAACAAACGAAAATGAAACGCCTGAAATCACTGTGGCTTCGCAACCAGATTAAACCCCTTGTGGCGTGGCGCGCCATGCGCGAGTTGCTCAAAAACCCTGACGACACCACGCAGGTGTTCCATATCATCGAAGCGCTCAAGGGCAATAGTCTGGGTGCCGCAGTGGGGCGCTTGAGGTCCTCTGATCGCGGCCGCGCGCTCCTGCAAAAAAAGCCCGATATTGTCAGCAAGCTCAATGACCGCGAGTGGTTGTTAAGCCTCCCCGCCAACAGCATCGGACGCGCCTATTATGATTTTGTGCACGCTGAGGATCTCTCAGCCGACGGATTGATTGCCTCCAGTGACACGTCCGCGCGCGAAGATATTTATCGCGTGCTATCCGGCGATGAAATCTGGTTGGCCGACCGGCTGCGAGACATTCACGACCTGCAGCATGTCATGACGGGCTACGGGCGGGATCCGGTCGGCGAGCTGAGCCTGCTTTCCTTTATGAAGACTCAAACCGCTAACCGCGGCATCAGCTTTATTGTGTGGATCGCCAAGTGGAAGTATCTCCGCGAGGTGCCGCAGTTTGATGTACGACCGCTGATTCGGGAAGGTGCCCAGATCGCCCGGCAGGCGACCTGGATGGCCGAAATCGAATGGGAGGAGCGACTTGCAGAGCCAATTGATGCGGTCCGCTCGGAGCTGGGGTTCCAGCCACCTCATCGATATCAGCGCCTGCGGGAGCAAGCGCCCCAACTCCTTTTTGCGGCGTGAAGCCATAAGCAGTTCTGCTACCCTACGCTTTTGTAAGCGGGCGTTAGCCATGAATTTTGAGTTTTCTGACGAGCAGCAATTGCTTAGAGAGCAGGCGCGTGGGTTTTTGACCGAGCATTGCCCCACCTCCGCGGTGAGGGCGGTACTGGATGGTGACCAAGACTGGGACGCCGCGCTGTGGCAGAAGGTTGCCGAAATGGGATGGACAGCCACGGTGATTCCCGAAGCCTACGGTGGTCTGGGTCTGAGTTATTACGAGCTGGCGATTATTGCTGAGGAAATGGGCCGCAGCGCGGCACCTCTGCCTTTTAGCAGCTCTGTCTATCTGGCCAGCGAGGCGATTCAGCGCTTCGGCAACGAGGCACAAAAATCAGCGTGGCTGCCCAGACTCGCCAGTGGTGAGTGTGTCGCGACCGTTGCCATGGCAGAGCGTGCGGGTCGTCTGGCGCTTGAGCAGCTTGAAACCCGACGCGGCGGGTCGCAGCTGTCAGGTACGAAAGTCCCGGTTGCTGACGCCTCGGTAGCGGAGGTGGCGGTGGTGTTGGCTCGTTCCGATGCAGGGCTTGAGGCTTGCCTGGTGCCGCTCCAGCAGGCTGGCGTCTCGGTGGAGCCGGTACTGACATTTGATACCAGCCGCGGCCACAGCTCCGTGACTTTCGACGGCGCCGAGGCGGAGGTATTGGGGGAAACCACGCTCAATCCCGAGGACTGGGAGAGTTTGCTCGATGGTGCCGCAGTCTTGCTTGCCTGGGAGCAGCTGGGTCTGGCGGAGACTGCGCTGACTCAGGCCCGGGACTACGCCCTGCAGCGGTTCGCCTTTGGCCGCGCAATCGGCTCTTATCAGGCGATCAAGCACAAGCTGGCCAATATGTATGTGAAGAACACGCTTGCCCGCAGCAACGCCTACTACGGCGTTTGGGCTTTGTCCGGGGGAAGTGACGAGTTGCCGCTGGCAGCCGCTACCGCGCGTGTGGCGGCGATACAGGCCTCCACCTACGCGGCGGAAGAGAATATCCAGACCCATGGCGGAATGGGTTTCACTTGGGAATTTGATTGCCACTTTTATCTGCGCCGAGCGAAGTTATTGAGCTTGGCGATTGGTAGCGAGGCAGTGTGGCAAGACCGATTGGTGTCGGCATTGGCCGCACAAAGCGCAGCAGCCTGAGGGAGAGAGCAGATGGACTTTAACGATACTCCTGAAGAAGCGCGCTTCCGCGAAGAAGCCTCCTCCTGGCTTGCCGAGAATGCGCCAACCGATGACGCCTTTCGGGCGCTGTCCCCGCTGGAGCAGGCTAAGGTCTGGCAAAAAAGAAAATACGACGCCGGTTGGGCCTGTATCGGCTGGGCGCCAGACTTCGGCGGCCGCGGCGCTTCCGCAATTGAAGAGGTGATTTGGCGTCAGGAGGAAAGCCAGTACGACCTGCCGGCCAACTTTTTCCTGATCGGACAGGGCATGATTGGGCCAACGCTCATGGCCTGGGCGAGTGATGAGGATAAAGCCCGCTTCCTGCCGCAGCTGGCCAGCGGTGAGGAAGTCTGGTGCCAGCTGTTCTCGGAACCTGCCGGAGGCTCTGACCTCGCCGCGTTGCGGACCCGCGCGGAGCGCGATGGTGACGACTGGGTGATCAATGGGCAAAAGATTTGGACTTCAGGTGCCCATTATTCTGATTACGGTGTGATCGTGGTGCGCACTGACCCCACCGTGCCGAAGCACAAAGGGCTTAGCTATTTTTATATCGACATGAAGGCGCCGGGTGTCGAGATCAAGCCAATCAAGCAGCTGACGGGAGATTCGGACTTTAACGAGGTGTACTTCACCGACGTCAGGGTTTCGGACAGTCAGCGCTTGGGTGAGGTGGGTCAGGGCTGGCAGGTGTCGCTCACCACGCTTATGAATGAGCGCGCCGCGATTGGCGGTAGTTTTGGCCAGATGGATGTGTCGCTGGCCATGTCCGTGGCAGCAGAGGTTGAGATTGACGGCCGGCCGGCGATGGAGGACGCGGCGGTTCGCGCCCGGATTGCAGACTGGTATGTACAGGAAGCCGGGTTGAAGTACACCGGCTACCGATCGCTGACCGCACTGTCTCGTGGCGCCTTGCCGGGACCGGAGAATTCCATTGGTAAGCTCGTCGGTGCGCCCAAAATGCAGGCGATGTCGTCATACCTGATGGATCTCTTGGGTGCCAGTGGCGCCATTGCAGATGAGGCGTTAGCGGCCAAAGCCGGCATCATACAGCGGGCTTATATGGGGGCACCGGGTCTGCGCATTGCCGGGGGCACAGACGAAATTATGGCGAATATTATTGCTGAGCGGGTACTGGGTTTACCCCAAGAGCCCCGGCTCGATAAGGGCATTCCGTTCAATGAGGTGCCGACAGGGTAGCTACTTCCGGTTGGGTAAGCTCGCAGGGGGCGCACACACTCCGCCTATGAGTCAGGAGACGACCACCCAGTTGCCCGGGCTGCCAACGCATAATGGCGTGCCGGCTGAAGACGGCGAGGCATTTACCGCAGCAGAAGTCGACCAGCGGTCCGCATCCCACATGCTGAGGGTGCTCATGCTGTTTGCTTGGGCGCTGGCGGGGGCTGTCTTGGTCTCCGGTCTTTTTGATTATGGCACCGACTTCTCCAGCGCGCTTGCTGGCGGCTGTCTCGCCGTGTTCTCGGTTTTGTTGCTGGCCTGGCCTCGGATGAATCTGTTCTGGCACCGCGGTATCGCGGTGGTCATCCTCTTGCTCATCGTGACCAGATGGTCGATGTCATGGCTCTCCGCCGAGCCGGCCGACGCCATCACTGGCCTCCTGTACACGCCAGTCATGATCACCATCACTACGCTGCTTTGGGGGCGACTCAGTTTGTACATCGGTGCGGGCACCGGTTTGGTCATGGGGCTAATCGCTTACGCTGGCAGCTCCCGGGAGCGCTCGCTGGCGCTTATCTCAATGACTGGCGCATTGCTTCGCTGATCCTTGGTGTCTACGGCGTGTTCTCATGGCTTCTCAGCATTTGGGTACGTGAGCGCGGTGAACTTCGTGGGACGGCGGAACGTTTGGAGAAACTGCGCAAAGCAGCGAACACCGACACCTTGACCGGTATTGCCAACCGGCGGGTCGCAGAGCGAGCGCTTAGTCTGTTTGCCACCGGGCAGCGCCGCTACGCGGTAATGATGGTCGATAGATCATTTCAAGGCAATCAATGACCAGCATGGCCATGACATGGGAGACCGGATACTGCCGAGAATTGCTGAAATCCTGAAGTCCCGTACGCGGGTGCAGGATACTGTGGCCCGATGGGGTGGAGAAGAATTTCTGGTGATTGTCGAAATTGTGACGCGCGATGAGTCCGCTTCTATCGCAGAGTCGCTGCGTCAAATGATCGAAGCGGGCACGGATGACATCCTGAAGACCACAATCAGTATTGGTGTGGCCCATAGCGCCTCGGGTCAGAGCGCAGATCAGATCTTGAAGCGTGTGGACGAAGGCCAATACGCCGCCAAAAACTCAGGTCGCAACAAGGTGGTGACGGTCTGGCGAGGACCTGATGCTCACCTACCCAAATCCAAGCTGAATTTCAGAAAGACCTCATCAAGCTCGTAGCCCAGATCCCTATAGAGCGCCTGCCCCGGATAGTTATCACGAGCAGTCTCGAGGTCCAGCCGTGCCGCACCTTGCGCTGTGGCCCACTCGCTGGCTGCCTTCATTAAGGCGCGCGCAATACCCTGTCTTCGCGCTGATGGGGCTACGAACAGGTCATACAGCACGAAGTACTCAACAAGGTCTACCGAGCAAAGCGCGGGATAAAGCTGCGTGAACCCAATCAGTTGATGGCCATCACCTGCGACGAAGATCGTTGAGCGCCCCCGCTCAAAATTTTCCGCAATCCAGCTTTTCGCAGCACGGAGATCTGGCGGGCATTCATAGAATTGCCGGTACTGATCAAAAAGGTCAGCGAGCTGATCAAGATCACTGCTCTCTGCAAGGCGAACGGTATCGGTGGCGTTCATGGCGATGTCCTTCATGATCCAATGACATCAATCTACCGGCTATCCGCGGATTTGCAAAAACCGCTGTTTTGCGGGGTATACGCCAAGAATTCCACAGACCCTTTAATCCAAATGGATCTGGTTTAGCAAAAGGTGACACGCGAT
Organism: Halieaceae bacterium; assembly: GCA_902520195.1. GTDB lineage: Bacteria > Pseudomonadota > Gammaproteobacteria > Pseudomonadales > Halieaceae > Luminiphilus. The sequence continues at coordinate 88,738 of CABYND010000001.1, read as the reverse complement.
GCTCGTTGTCACGTTTTGCACTAAATTGAGGAGATTCGAGTGACGCAAAGCGTTGGTGTATTGGTTCGCGTAACCTGTTTGGGTAACGTCGATCACAAAATAAAGAGCAAAGCATATCGAGGCCGCGATGGTCAGTAGCGAACAGGAAGCCCAACAGGTTGTTATTCGCCATATTGGCGGGTTCGCTTGGCCAACCTGCTTTTACTGGTGAGTAGTGCGGGGATGTATGTGGCTGCCGTGGCACATTTGCTGACCGAGCCTACCTTTTCCTGGTGGGCGCTGGCGGGCATCGCCTTTTGCACCTACGCGATCTATACCCCGCTGCACGAAGCGGTTCACGGCGCGGTCATCGGGATGAGCCTCGAGCGCCGTTGGATCAATGAGTGGACCGGTTACGTCGCCGCCCACTTTTTAGGTATTTCGTTCACTGCTCACCGTCGCTCCCACCTGAAACACCATCGCTCGACCAACCACCCCAGCGAAGACCCTGATATGGTGCTCTCAGCAGATAATGCCTTCCAACTCGTGCTCGCTTGGTTACAAGGTGTTCCGAAGGAGTGGTTATTCGCGGCTGCTTTCGGGCATTTCACCGACGCGGAGAAGGTCATGGTGAGGCGCGAGTTCATCGCCATTATCCTGACGCGACTGGTGTTGCTGGCTTTCTGCGCTGATCTCGGTGTGACGTTGCTCACGCTCTTGGTCGGACAGCTCATTGGCAATGCGGTGCTGGTTACCCTTTTCGCCTGGTCGGTACATCACCCACACACCGAGCAGGATCGGATGCAGACCACGACGGTCTATCAGGCGCGAACAGGGCTCGATACGGTGATGACGTTATTGTGGGGCTATCAGAATTATCACGCCATCCATCATATTTTCCCCAAGGTACCTTTTTTCCGCTACCGACGGGTATACAAGGCACTAAAGCCTTATCTGTTGGGCGGCGGTGTACCGGTGAAGCAGCTGATCTGATGCCTCATTGCCGGCGGCCATTGACAGACCGCCGTGTCACGTGACCTTCACGTTCAGGGTGGTACATTGTGGTGTCAGCCCCCTAAACAGGTTTCAACAAAGGCCTGACCTCAGTTCACGCCCCCTTTTTTTGGGGCGTGATCATTCGCAGTTTTAGCCAGAAGGAGCTATCCGATGAGATTTTTGATGGTGCTATGCCTGTTGTTGATGGGCGCATCGGCGTTTGCCGAAGAGGAAGCCATGCGCGATGTCAAAACCGCTAACCCGTTTATTCTGCTGCACCCCGAGTCGCAGCAGGTCGCGGCTGAGGCGTATTACGCCGCGGTGGAGAAAAATGTGTTCAATGGCGCGATTTCGCTCAAGCATGCGCAGCTTGCAGCCATATCCGCTTCTGTGGCGATGAAGTGTGTTTACTGCATTCCCGCGCACACCGCGTTTGCGCGCGCAGCGGGCGCCACGGAGGAGGAGATCAAAACCGCCGTGGCAATTGCGGCAGACGTGGCGCTGAACAGCTCCATGCTCTACGGCAATCAATTCGATATGGAAACCTTTATGAAAATGTTTGAGTGACGGCTGTTCCGGAGCTGCCTGCAAGGTGGCTCCACATGCCTTAAGCTCGACTCACACAAGGAGAATAGGATGAATAACGTAAAAACTTTTTTGGGGATCAGCACCGCGGTGGGTTTGATGCTGACACTGATGGCCGGTCAGGCCTGGTCGCGTCCAGCGATGTCCGTGCTGACGGTTAACACCAAGGACCCGGCAGCGTACCTGCAATGGGTGCAGGGTAGCGGAGAGGCCATCGCAGAATCGATTGATGCGGCTGTCGGTGGTATCTGCGTGCCGTCGGCGGGTTTCTACGGCCCCGGCGAGCTGTACTACTGGCACCTCTTTGGTGACCATGCGACCGCGTTGGGTTCAGAGCAGTACAACCCGACAGTGATGAAGGAGCTGAACAAACTCAAGGCCGATCGCGTCGTTTCCCGCGGCGATGCATACAGCGTGGTCTATGCGGAACCCGGTGACTATGCAGTCGGCGATACCTTCTCCAACTGGAACGTTGTGATATCGACCGATGATCAGGCCCAGTATCTGAAAGAGATAGCGCGCATGTCTGCGGCGGCGGACGAAAACGGCTTTTCAGATATCCGCTTCACGGTATATAGCTATCTTAGCGGCGAGAATGCGGGCAAGTTGATGGCAGTGGTGGAGGCGCCAACCGGCAACCGCCTTGGTGCCATGCTTGATGCGCTGGAGAGTGACTGGGCATCGGCTATTCTCGGTGATATGGCCAAAGTCAGGCAGTACGAGCATGGCTTCACCATGAACTGCAGAGTGGTCTTCGCTGCAGAAAGCTAAGCGGTCGACCCCCTATCAGTATCGGGCGCTGGCTCAGCGTTTAGCGCCCGTACTGTTTGCTCCAACAAGTGCTCAAAGACGCTGAAGTCCCCCTCGCATCCTCGCAGCGCTTCGCGGCCAATCATGATCTCTATCTCGCCGTCGCGGTCCACCGCGACACAGGGCAGCTGGCCCGCGACCTGAGCGGCAACGTGCCCGGGCAGCTCATCGCGATGTAACCAGTGGAGCGAGGCCGAGACGCCTTTGCGCCTGCGCCAGTCTGATCGACCCAGTGGGCTCCAACCGTGGGACAGGTCACACAGCGCGCACTCCGCCTTACCCAAGCACTTGTCGCGAAGGTAGCGGACCTCACCCATGAATGAGCCGTCCGCGTCATAAATTGCATAGAAAGTCGGTTCTGGTGCCACGGTGATTCCCTTCAATCCGGACTGCGGAGATGTTATACCGTTTTCAGTCGAAGCAGATCAGAGGCGGTAAAACTGGACTTTTCCCTTTGTGATCGCAGTGCCTTACGTAGGTACAGTCTCAGTCTTTTTTTGTCGTTATGTCTTGCATTTCCCTCCCTAGCCATGTCTGCAGGTGAGGCGTTGACTTTAACGCTCACGCATAGAGATGAACTCCCGCAAGCAGTGAAGTCGCTTAAACAACTCGATACTCGGGCAGGCGACATCCTCTCGCTGAGCTCTGAGGTTGGTGAGGACTTCGCGTTCCGCGTGGAAACGTCCCGGCGGACCAATTCCGGTAACAAGGTGATTCGGGGTGTAAATGAGGCGGGTGGCCGTCTGACAATGGTCGTAACGTCTGACGGCCAGCTTCAGGGGTATCTTCGCGAGGACGGCAGAACTTATCGGCTGGTGCGGGAAGGCGGAGACATCGTCTGGTACTTCGCCGATCCGTATCTGGCTCGCCCCGCTGACCGGGGCGGTGTTAGGTTAGAGCGATTCGATAAAACCGGACCCGTCGGTGAATTGAATCGAGATCTCAAGCGAATGGAACGCACAGCGTTAAAGGATCTCTCTGAGCAGACGATCCACTACCCAGTATTTGGTTCAGGCACGGCGACACTGGACCTGCTCTTCTACCACGAGGCCGGCATGGAAACTCCGGAAGCGATCGCGGACCTTGTTACAGAAGTTACCAATCAGGCGATGGTCGACAGCCAGATTGCTCTGCGCGCGAATGTCGTTGCTGTGAAAGCTCTTGCGATTGATCCCGCAACACTGCAGGAGGATGTCCTCTCTCAAATGTATTATCAGGAGGCACCGTTCACCGATGTCGAGAGTGACCGGTCTTTTTATGGCGCGGATCTGGTGGTGGCGCTTCGTGAAAACATTCCCGACGATGACGATGCTTGCGGGATCGCCCCCGTTGGCGTTGTCGATGGTTTGCCATACCGATATGACTACATTACTGCCGTGCAGTGGTTACCAGTTGAAGCCGCATCTGAATTTTACTGCCCGGATACCACTACCGCTCACGAGATTGGCCATTTATTGGGTTCTTCCCATGAGCGCCGCATCGCAGAGGAAGGCGATTCCCAGGCATACCCCTTTAGTTTCGGTCATTATGGCGAAGGGATTTTCCATACGATCATGAGCTATGGCTTTGAGCCCGAGATTGTAGTGTTTTCCAACCCAAACCTAGGCAGCTGCGGTGGGCAGGCCTGCGGGGTGGCAGCAGGTGACCCCGATTCCGCGGACAATGCGCGCGGGTTCACGCAAGTCCGATTCATGTTGGCGGGATACGAAAGCGAATCTTTGGCATCTGAGCTCGTGAGTGTTTTCCCAATGGTCACTCAGACCTGCACACGAAGTGACGGAACCGAAGGCTTCCAAAAAGGGCCTGCTATCGATAATCAGTCGCCACATACCATCGGCGTTCGCGCTGAGTCGGTATTGAATGCAGCGGGGGAGACGCTTAGCTGGACATATGAACCGGGAGAGCTGTCTTTAGCAGCCGGGCAATACTTGCCCGCAATATGTCACCCGTTGGACGAGGCCAGTCCCTTCGGTAGCGACTATGTAGAATCGTGGTTTACTTATTTTGACCCAACTTCTAACAAGCTGATCGAATCGCTCCACCTGCTCTGGGATGACGATTACAGCGGTGCTTATGCTGAGGTGAGAACAGCCTCGTCGGCTGAAGGCGCCGCCGAAGGTCATACCACTCGCATGGTGAAAACGGGAGAGTCCCTGACCGTGAATTTCTTACCGGCCAGTGGCTTTGCACTCTCCAGTGTTGAGAGCTCCTGCGGTGGCAGCCTACAGGGCAACGCCTTTACGGTGAATCAGGTGACCAGCGACTGTTTGATAGAACCGGTTTTTGATGCGACCGTGATACCAGGCGATACGCTGAGAGTGTCTCTGGAAGAGCCAGTAAGTAGAGACACCTACTCCGGGATTGGCAACTTGAGGGGTTGGGCTGTTGCGACAGTGGGCGTCGACCGCGTCGAAATTTGGATTGACGGAGCATACGCTCTCGATGCGCCGTATGGCGGTGAGCGCGGAGATGTGGGAGGAGTGTTCCCAGATATTAACGAGTCTTTGAACTCTGGCTTTTCTACCGCTTGGAACTACAACCTAATGGACTTGGGTGAGCACACAATCACAGCGAGAGCCTTTAACACTAACGGTCAATACGCCGAGAGTAGCAAAACTTTTCTCGTGACCCGCTTTCACAAACCTTACTTGGGTGCAGATGATAAGGTCGATCTGTCTGGTGCTCAGTGCTCGGTCTCTGACAGCCAGATTTCATTGGGTGATGCGGTGATGGATGGTCAGGTTTACGACATCTTGCTGGACTGGCGCACCGCGGCTCAGGATTTCCAGATTATTGAGATCCGCTAGTCTTGTTGCGTTCGTGTGGCCTGAGACACCAGCACAACGCCTCGGCCTTGCTGGGCCACGGTGTCTTCTGATGCGCCTCTGCGGCCTGCAGGTGATGTTAGCGCGATGCGCCACTCGACAGTGTCTGCTGCGCAATGTCCAAGAGCTCGGCCGGCGAATGGCAATTGGCTGCGGACGCCCTCGGTAATTTAGCCAGCATAAAGTTGTCGAGCGAAGCGGGCGGCGCTTCCTGAAAGTCACGGTGTTGCCATAACCCTGTTTTGGTATCGAGGCCGCTAATGTGTGAGTCGGATTTGAGAGTGGGATGGCAGGCATTCAGCCTGTAAACGCATAGATTTATACCAATATAGATTTCTACTAATTAGGTCTGTTCAACCCGCGTTTTAGAGGTTATTTTTACAGAGACTCTGGTAATCTTTGTCCGGACATAACAAAAACTCAGTCCTGTCAGTAGGTTTTTGCCGTTCGGCAGGTTCTGAAATTTTCATAACACTCATAAATAAACATTAACGAGGGAACCCATGAGAACGATTCGTAAAGCCTCACTCCTGGCTGTAGCCGTATCTATGGCCATCTCAGGTCAGGTCAATGCGCAGCGATCAACCACCACCGAAATTGAGGAGGTTTTGGTAACTGCGCAAAAGCGCGAAGAGAATATGCAAGACGTGGCGATATCAATGTCTGCCATGGACGCCAATGCGATCGAGAAGTCTTTCGCGCGAACGATTGATGAGATTACCGGCATGTCCCCCAATTTGATCATCAATCCAATTTTGGGCAACGGAACTGTCGGAGTGTCTATCCGAGGAATGCAGCATGCAGAGGTGGAAAAAAGCTTCGACCCAGCGGTTGCAATCTATCAGGACGGCATATATCTGTCCTCAACTACAGGCGCGCTCAGGAATATGTGGGACGCGGAGCGCATTGAGGTCTTGCGGGGTCCTCAGGGTACTCTTTTCGGCCGAAATACTATAGGCGGGTTGGTACATGTTATCCGCTCGAAGCCGACAGGTGAATGGGGTGGTAAATTGGTAGGCACTTTCGCGGAGGACAATCAGACTGACCTTAAGGGCCTGATTAACCTGCCAGAGATGGGTGGCTTGTCGGTAAAGCTGTCTGCTGCCAGCATTCAGGGAGGGGAATATTTTTATAACCCGGTAAGAGATGAAGACGAGGGTGAGAATGATTTAACAATGATGACCGTCGATGCATTGTTCGCCCCGACTGATAATTTTGACATCCGCGTTATATACGATTATATCGACGACGAGACGCCCACTAGGCCGTTGGCCGCACTGACCGCGCCCGGCGAGGCTTTTTATGGGCTAGCCTGTATCAATCCAGCTACTGGCGCTCCGTCTGGAGAGTGCCTGGGTGCAGGGAGGTCAGATGAAGATTTGTATCTCAGCTACACAACGTATGATCAATACGCAGAACTAAGGACTGACTCCATAACCATTCATGCAAATTGGCAGTTTGCAGACAACCATAAACTGGCTTTTGTATTTGGCGACAGAGACACAGACGAACAGGCTCTGAACGAGTTTGACGGCACCTCTACCGATGTTTTCTGGACTGATCGACCCACGCTTGAAAATCAAACTAGTTATGAGTTCAGACTTGAGTCTGACTGGAGCGACAGCTTGCGCTCCACCTTTGGCGTATTTATTTGGGAAAGTGACTATACACTGCAGCAGAATACAGGAATCCTTAACAACATAAATCCTACCCCAGTTACCAACTACTCGGCGTCGCCGCTCTATAGTCAAGATGTTGAGTCGACTGCTGTTTTTGGCCAGGTCGATTGGGATGTGACTGAGCGCCTAATGGTAAGTGTGGGCGGCCGCTGGATTGATGAGGAAAAGGAAGCTTGTATGACAGTGACAGGCTATCCCATTAACCCACTGCAAACATTGTTAGGGCTTCCTCCTGGGTCTGTTGCCTATACCGATATTTCTGGTCGTGATAAGACTCTGGATCCGTATCCATATTTATTGGGCGGCAATGTGCAAGGCGCCGCCTGGGGCGCTAACTGCCCCTCATGGGCTGCCTCGGTTTATGACGATTCCTTTGATGGAACGGCCTCGTGGGATGAGTTTACGCCTCGAGTCGCAGCGCAGTATTCGTTCGATTCTGGTATGGCCTATGTCACTTACTCCGAAGGTTTCCGCTCAGGTGGTTTCAACGGGCGCGCAACCGCTCCCGGCAATACGGGCCCTTATGACCCCGAGTCGGTAGAAAGTTGGGAAGCAGGTGCGAAATTCACCATGTTTGAAAATCGCTTCCAAATAAACGTGGCGGCGTTTTCCATTGAGTACAAAGACAAGCAAGAAGATATTGTAAAGCCAGGAACTGACGGGCAGGCCACGTTAACCGTAGTCCAAAACGCATCTACTGCGACCATGGAAGGTTTAGAGATGGACTTTAGCTGGGTTATTGCCGACGGTCTGTCCTTGAGGGGTAATGTAGGGTTGCTTGATGCGTCATTTGATGATTTTCTGACCTCTAGTGCGACAGGCACGGTCGATTTGAGTGGGATCGCTATCCGACGAGCGCCCGATATGACTGCAGGGCTAGGGTTGTTGTTCGAACGTGAGATGGCTGAGGGCCACTTCTTGGTGGCAACCCTAAATTATACTTGGAAGGACGATTACTATGTCTCCGCAAGCACCAACGGCGGAGATAAGACTATTCCAGTATCTCAAGGAGGAGCTGGTTACGCAGATAATCCGTCATTGGTAGAAGCCTTCGGTTTGCTTGACGCCTCTATCAACTGGGAAACCGAGAATTGGACGATTTCTTTCTTCGGTAAAAACCTTACAGATGAGACTTATCTAATGTCCTTTCTTGATGTCGGTGGAAATAATGTCGCCACCTCGGCTACTGACCCCACACCAAGATATGCGCCCGGAGCATGGTCATTTGGTACGCCAAATCGACCGCGATACTTCGGTGTGGAAGTACAGCTGAAGTTCTGATTCGGTCTTGTACCAAGAAGGGCGCCATTAGGCGCCCTTTTTTGTGCCAACAGGACTGTCGATATAGCGCTTCGGGGTGCCTCAATCTCGCGAAGAAGGGATGGCCCCATGCGGGTATTTCAGAGCCTGAGAGAAGCTGTCTTACAGCGCGTTGGCTATATCGTAACCCTCGCGCGTAGCGGCCATCAGCGATCGGGGTGCTTTGCAATCGCCTATGGGGATGACGTCCAGCTCTTTTGCTAGCAGGGGTTCGCGTGAGCCGTCGTTGGGGATTCGGCTACTGGCGTGGATTACGGCAGTTACGGAATCCAGCGTCTCGAGCGCGCCGTTGTAAACATTCCGCAGGGCGAACTGGCCCTCTTTCAATTCCGTGACGCCCTCTGGTTCGACGTGGCAGATTAGCTCCACGTGACTCTCAAACAAGCGTTTCAAAATGCCTTGTCGATTGATCAGCGAGACATCGTTCGCGAAACGGTCACGCGAGGTGACCAACGTCATCTGATCAAAGTAGGTCGCCATTCGCAGTGCGGTGGCGTAGGTCATCTCGGTATGATCCTGATCGACGATGATCGCGCGGCCGGGCGCTCGGCCTATACCTTGGGTCAGCTGCTTGGCCATATCACGCAGGCTGGGGATGAGCCCTTGGGCAAACCAGTCTTCAGGCAGCCACCCCGGTCGGGCACACCGAGAGCCGGTTGCCAGCAACACTACATCGGGGTCGCAAGACAAGACGTCTTCAATGCGGGCCTGCCGGCCCAGCTCAAATTTCACACCCAGCTGCTGTGCCTTCAGGCACTGATAGTCATACACGCTCGACCGATTTTCTCCGCCGGGCATCTGGGCATGGAGTCGCGTTTTACCCCCAAAAGCGTCGTGGTCGCCAAGTAAGGTGACCTTGTGGCCGCGAGCCGCTGCTGTGTGGGCGGCTTCAAGCGCCGCGACTCAGGTGCCGATGATCACCACGTGCCGGCGCGAGGTGACAGCGGGTGGCGCAACGAAGTGCTCGTCGGGCTCGCCCACTTTTGGGTTGTTGTCGCAGGCTAAAGCGCCCGCTTCGATGATGCTCCGCCAGCAACTATTACACGTTACGCAGTAGCGGATATTTTCAATCTTGCCCTCGGCAGCCTTGTTCGGAAACGCGGCGTCGGTGATCAAGGGTCGCCCGAGAAAAACTACGTCACTTGTGCCATTAGTTAGAGCGGTCTCGCGTTCGACCGGGTCCGTGAGGTAACCAATTGCGCTTGCCGCGATGCCCGGGTGTGCAGACCGCAGCGCTTTGATGTCCTCAGGGTATGGGTGCCGGGGGCCATGGGCGTCGGGCAAGTGCAGATGTAGCGATCGGGCATGCGCACCCCAGACCGACGTCAACAAATCAAAATCTTCGGCGTGCACAGCCAGCAACGTGTTGATGGCCGACGCCATCTCAAGGTCAATGCCCCCCGCAACACCGTCGTCACCGGGAGGCTTCAACGCGATGATGAAGGGCTTCCCAAACTTGCCTCGTATCGCCGAGACCAACTCGGTGAGGAAGCGCGTCCGGTTCCTCAGGTCGCAGCCCTACTCATCAGTTCGCCGGTTCGACCAGAGAGATTAGAACTGATGTAACAGGTACCCATGCCCCGCTGAAATCTCAACCCCTGAAAAGCCGCCCCGCAGCAGGACAAAGGCGCGATTACGGTGCCAGACTGGTCGAACTCTCTGGAGCAGCAACTAGTCGTGATCGCAGGCGGTAAAAAAGCGGGCCTGATCTGATCTGTCAGTCCAGTATGAGGTCCATGGAGCATTGAAAGTAGGCGGGGTTACATAGCACTTCGAGAAAATCCAAAATTTGTTCATCACCTGCCCCCGTCTTTTGATATGAGCGTCTGGTCAGACTCAGTAGCGGATTTCCTTCAGCTACATCCAATGCATCCGCCACCGACGTATCAGCAGAGACCGCAGACAGGGTTTGCGTCGCATGACTGACCTCCAGACCCTGTTGCCGGTAATAACTGAGTCGCGGGGTATTCTCGAAAATCGCCGGGTCTGCTGGCATGTCCACTCTGGCGGTCCAGCTGCTGTAATGCCCAAACTTCATGCCGTCGCGCTCGCGGACCCGCAAAAGGTGCAGGGCCGTCTCGCCGTCAGCGAGTCGCAGATCTTCACGGATATCCCGGGGCGGCACCCGCATACCGTAATCGAGAATTTGCGCCGAGGAGTTACTCACCGAACGCTCGATCTCCTGCAGCATCCCTGTCAGCGGCGCACACACGGGCTTTGGAGAGTACTGAAAAATTACATGGGTGCCACGACCCCGCTGTCGCTCAACCAATCCTTCAGCGGCCAAATCATCCATGGCGCGCTTGGCCGTAATACGCGATACCTTGAACAGGTCAGCCAGCTGCTCTTCGGGAGGCAGTTGCAGCCCTAACGCCAGGGTGCCATCCAGAATACTTTCCTTGAGCAGGGAAAAGAGCTGGTAGTAGAGGGGTGTCGGCGAGGATCTGCAGACCTGACCAATTAAATGTGAGCTGAAACCGTCGTCCATATTCCGTCTCTGGGTGCTGCCAAACTTAATAGGCTTAAAGATATATCAAAGGCAATGTATTGCGTACAAGTTGGCGTAAAGTGCTTGGCCTTAATCTGTTCCATGGCGTGTTGATTATGCAGGACTAGACGTTTGACCCTGTGATTACAGTTGTCACCTTAAGTGAGGAGGGAGAAACCGGCGCGCTTGCCAACGATTCGACATTTTGACTTTTTGCTGCGGTATTCTCTGCCGATGCTTACGCCGTGAAAACAGTCGCAGAGCGTCTCTTTGTTGGCGCCATTGGTATCGACGATGCATCGCTGACCGACATCGTCAACTATGCGGAAAAATAGTTTTAGTTGGCCCGGCATGGGCAGATCGCGCATGGGACCCGCCAGACTCACCCGGTTTTTGCGCAAGCGAGCATTACTTATCGAGACCGGCGAGCCGGCGCCAGTACAATTATTCTTGGACACTGCACAGACAAAAACTTAACAGGGGGAAACGTCATGACCGTAGTATGGGTCGATCTCAAACCTGGAGAGGGTGGTTGTCAGCCCATCCTCGATTTCCTGACGGAGATTTTGCCGGATACACGAAGTTTTGATGGCTGTCAGGATCTCAAGGTTTACATCGAGGGTGACGGTGAGAGCATCGTGTTTATCGAGCATTGGGACAGCGCCGAGCAATATCAGCGTTACCTGAATTGGCGCACCGAAACCGGGGTGCTGAATCGTCTGGTCGATATGCTGGCCGCACCGCCGGTCATTCGGATTGCCGAAGACTCAGGTGTCTAACGTGATAAACAGCTGGCGCTGACCGCCCCGCGCCTGCCTGGTCGCGACTTTGTTAGTTTTTATTGCGCTGGACCTGCCTGCAGGCGCCACGGCGCCAGCCATCACTGCCTGCGATTGGGAGGTGGGTCACCCATCTGACCCGGACCGCGTTGGACCCAGTGTGTCATCCTCCAAAGTGGATACCGAACGGGCCATAGCAGCTTGTAGGGGCCAACTCGAGACGGACCTGACAATCTGAGGCTGCAATACCAGTTGTCCAGAGCGATCGTCTATCACGCAGACAGACATAGGACCTCCTACGAGGAAGGCACAGTCTACCTGGCGCAGTCGGCGGCGGCTGGTCACACTCAGGCGATGTTTGTTACGGGCTGATGCTGTCCCGTGAATCACGAGCCTGCGAGGCGGCGCCCTGGATGCGGCGCGCAGCAGAGGCGGGACACAAGTCAGCGCGACTGGCTTACTTTGATAACGCTGTGGGTGACCGCTGGTCGGACTGCGGCGTGGTGCTGGATGCGGATCTGTTGGCGGGATTTCTCGACGCCGCTGCGGATCAGGTGTCGGGGTACTACGAGAACATGTTGTTGGGCGCCTTGCGGCGGGAGCTGGCCGGCCTGACATCACCCTGGCCGCAGTCGCCTCTTGGTGGCCAGTGCCTGCTCGAGCGCTAGCGATGACTGGTGTGTCGCGCGTCAGGACACGAAGCCGTAGAGCACCCCGGCAATCTTGCGCAGCTGAATTTCTTCAGCTCCCTCGGTGATGCGATAACGGCGATGGTGCCGGAAGATGTGTTCGAACGGCTTGTGTCGCGAATAGCCGATGCCGCCATGGAATTGCATCGCGGTATCAGCGGCATCACAGACCAGGCGGTTGGCGCGGTAGTTACACATCGAGACTTTGTCGGTCAGCTTTTTGGCCACGTCGACTTTATCCATCTGGTCCATCTGCGCTGCGGTTTTATAAATCAGCAACCGCAGCATTTCAGCCTCTGTCTGTAGCTCCACCAGCGGGAACTGTATGCCCTGATTGGTTGATAGCGGCTTACCAAAGGGCGCTCTTTCCTTGGTGTAGGCAAAGGTCTCATTAAGACAATACTGGGCGGCACCCAGAGACGAGGCGGCCTGACGAATCCGACTCTCGTGTACAAAATGCATGGCGACCCGCAGACCCTGATCGATGTCGCCCAACACATCGCTATCGGGCACGAACACTTCTTTCAGGGTGCAGTGAGGGTGATCGGTGGGCATGTTGAAGGTCCACAAATACTCCCCAATTTCAAAGCCTGTCGCTTTCGTTGAGGTCACGAAACAGCCGATGCCCGTGGGGCTGCCATCCTCGCCAGCGTGTCGCGCGAACACCAACACATGGCTGGCCTTATGCAGGCCGGTGGTCCACATTTTTTCGCCGGTGATTGACCAGCCTGAGACTCCGTCACGCGTGGTGCGCTCGGCTCGCGTTTCCATCCAGGTGGCGTCGGACCCGTGCGCCGCCTCGGTCAGACCGAAACACCAACCCAGGTCACCTTGCAGCAGCGGCTCCATCCATCGTGACTGCTGATCGACCGTACCGAAGTCGTGCAGCATCATTGGCGTCATCAAATTGCCGACGATCGAGGTTTCATTCTGGAGATCGTTGTGTAGTCCCAGGCCTTTACTGGCGAGATACTCCCGGATGCGCGCCATTGCCAGATTGCTGCCATTCTGCCCGCCAAATTCTTCGGGCAGCGCGTAGCGAAAGTGCCCGGCTGCATCCGTGCGTCGGCGCATTTCTTTGAGCAGCGCTTCCCAGTCTTCGCGGGGCAAGCCGTTTCGATCCCAGTCCGTGCGGGCGTGCTCGCGCCGGTGGTCAAAGAAGCGGATGTTGTCATCCTGTGCTTCGAGAGGCTTGATTTCGCGTTCAATGAATTCATCGAGTACGACGAGGTAATCCTCGATGGACTGGGGGATATCGAATAAAAAAGGCTGGCTCATACGTGCCTCGATGATCGGATTTCTGCGACAGCGTCCCGTCTGGTAGCGCGGTGAGGCCAATCGGAAATAAGCCGCCTGCCGCGGGCGCTGTGGGCTATCAGTGATAAGACGTTAAATGTTTTCACGACTCACTCCGCCACCTTTCCTCCGCCACTTTGCGACTGGCATAGCGGGGGTTATTGATCGTGGCGACCAGAAGTTGCCGCTGCCTCAGGTACTCAAAAAAGTCGGTGTCAGCATCGATCTCTCTCGCTGCGAGCGCCCGGGATAGTTGCTGCAGCGCGGTGCCTGACCCTGAGTCACCCGGGAGCCATTGCTGCGCGGCGGCGGCATCCAGCGCTGCCAGCTCCGGGCCCACTTGTTGTTCCCGGTCGATGATGCCCAGCACGTTGGCGGCCACACGGGCATTAAATTGATCGCGTCCGGACAGTGCGGGCGATGCGCTGTCCATCAGGAAGCCTTTGACCGCCCCCAGTAACTCCGAGATGGTGACGTCAGAGGCGGTTGTTTGCTCGTTGGCCTGACTCATGCGTTTCCCCATTCTTCTATTAATAGCAGGATATCGAGTTCTGCTTCCGACCGCCGGCGCGCCACCGCGGCGCGCTCCACGTCGCCATGGCCGCTGTGCCACAGCGCGCCCATGGTCTGGCAGACCAAACCCCAACTGAGTGCCGCGAAGATTTCCCAATAGCGGATGGTAGACAGCTCGGGCGTCCACCCCGCGGTCGATGCATAGCCGGCGATCAAATCGTCGTAGCCACCAAAGCCACCCACGGGGTTCTGTAGGTGCCCGAATCGCCAAACGTTGGCGCAGAGATATCCCAGATCTTCCTCTGCCGGGCCTTGGTGTGTGAGCTCCCAGTCGAGCACGCCTGCCAGACCCTGTTCATCCACCAGCAGGTTGCCCGTGCGGAAATCACCGTGCAAGAGGACGCAGGGTGCCTCGGTTGGTGCGTGATCTATGAGCCAGTTCAATCCGAACTGCATCACAGGAGAGATATCGCCAAATGCGTGCAGTCGCTTTTGCGCCGCGGCAAAGCGTTTGTCCAATGTGGTGGGGCCAATATTGGCCGGGAGGAGTGAGCAGTCGATGCTGTGAATGCGTCCCAGTGCCTCGCCACATTGAAACGCCAGCCGGCTTCGCGCGACTTCATAAGTGTCGTCTACCAGCCATTTCTGCGGGATGCTCTCACCGGGAATAAAGCCCATCAGAAAGGCCTCGCCAATGGGGTGCGAGGCGTCAAAGACTGCGTGGATGTCGGGGACTGGCACCGACGTCGAGGTCGCCAGTTGTATGACTGCTGCCTCATCTACCAGCGACAGTCCGAGAATATTGCCCTCGAGCTGATCGACAGAGTCAGCCGAGAACGGTCGCCGCCGCAAGATCATTGGCGTGCCGCCCCACGTCAGCCGCCATGTCTCGTTGTTGGCGCCGCCCGAGAGCCTCTCAAGCTGCATTAACTCCTTGCCGGGAATTTTCCCGGCGAGGTGCTCGCTCAACGCGGTATTGAGTAGCGCCGTCAGTTGATCAGGTGACATTGGTGAACACGTTCCGGACACACTGCGCGAGGCGGGGCAGCGGTCAGCCCTTTTCGATCTTGAAGGTCAGCCCTGCGTGCTCCTGCAGCCGCGCCATCAGCGCGTCACCCATCGCTGCGGCGGGCGTCCATAGCCCTCCAGAAGCCAGATCCCGGTTGACCAATAAACACATCGCCGCTTCGGCTAGCATTTTCGATGTTGAGCCGTAGCCGGGATCCCGGTCTCCCTGCACGCTGCTGATCATTAGTTCGCCTTCACTCGTCTCGCCCGCAAAGATCGCGTCGTAATTACCGTTCTCGCGCTCCTCCTTGGTGGGACCCTCGCCCGGTTGGAGGTCGCTTTTGGCGACTGAGTCGTCTTTGGCCACATAGTCAGCCGCGGCTTTGCCCTGATCGCCATCGCCGGTCAGAAGCATTTCGTCGTAGCGGAAATCTTCACCGTATTGGTGGCCCAGCAAAAAATTAGAGCGGTGGATATTCTTGGTGTTGATCGGCGCCATGATGAAAGGCGCACTCCAGCTTTTAAGTTCTTCATCGTATTGCGGCGCCATGCCGGCGGGTTGCTCAGGCCCTGTAAATCCCTCTGTGAGGGCAAAGGGGTTGATCAGGACCTGAATGATGGCGGGGTTAGCCTTGGCCGAGGCCATCGTCGCGCGCATAGACGCGATAGTGCCGCCGGAGAAAGTGCCGTTCATGGCACGGACCCGGCCTTTGACCGTGACGATCGGCTGGCCCGTTTTTGCGATCGCGTGTTGTTGTAGCCGATACACACCCAAGTCAAACGGAATGGAGTCGAAGCCGCAGCTGTGAACGATGCGCGCGCCCGATGCTGTGGCCGCGCTGCTGTACTGCGCGATAGTCTCGTGCATCCAGCTCGGCTCTCCTGTGAGATCCACATAGTCGGTGCCGCGCTCGGCACATTGCTTGACCAGTTCGTCACCATAAAGCTGGTAGGGCCCGACGGTTGTAATGACGACCCGGCACGCGTCGACCATGTGCGTCACCGAGCCAGGGTCGTCCACATCCACAGCGAGGAGCTCGACGGCTTCACTGATGCCGATCTCCGCGCGGACAGCGGCGAGCTTTTCCAACGACCTGCCCGCCATCGCCCACTTCAAGTCTGATCCGGTATATTCGGCCGCGAGATATTCAGCAACCAGACGGCCGGTATAACCCGAGGCGCCAAAAACAACGATATCGAAAGGCTTGTCTGTGAGGGACATGACTGGGAAAGCTCCTGCGCTTAAAGACAAAGGGACGGCAAGAGTAACGCCTTGGCTGACTGGAGGGGGAAATTTTTAGGCGTGAGCTCCCGAACCGGATTCCGTCGGTCGGCCAGCGCGGCTATGATTCCTCTGTGAACGAAGATCTGCGAACCCGCCAGACGATCGACCGATTACTACTGGCCATCGAGTCTCGCGACTTGCGCGCTGTTCAGGCTGCTCTACACCCCAACGCGACCTGGCAAAATGTGCCGCACCCGGCTGCCAAAGGCCGGCCAGCCGTGATGGCATTGCTGGCCAATATCCTTTGTTGGTCGGATCAGGTGCGTTGGGATGTGATCTCCTCTTCAGTCGAGGGTCGGGTCGGTTGGTATGAGCGAGTTGACCGGTTTTGGTTGCTGGGCGAGGAGCATGCCGTTGAGTGTAATGGTGTATTCACAGCTGATCCTGCCACGGACACTGTCAGTGAAGTCAGGGATTATGTTGATCTCGGTGAATGGCGAGATCGCGTCACGCCGGTATGGCAGAAGCTTGCAGCGCGATCTGCTGAAGAGGTGGTGTTACAGCATCTGGGCGCAGTGGCCACGCGAGACCCGGTTGCCATGACGTCGGACTATGCATTGGACGCGGTGCTGGCTCGGCCCGACACGCACCATACCGGTTGGTCTGAGATCGCCGATTACTTTGAGACTGTCCCAGCGCGGCTTAAAGATCGCGAGTTGGCATTCGGCGATGTGAAAGCCACTGATCAGCATCATGCCGAGGTCGCTTGGGAGATTACGGGCGCGGAAGGCCGGGTGGCATCGGGTCGGGATGAATTTGTCGTGACCGAAGGCCGGATCACGCAGCAACGAACGTGGCTGGACAGTGATGATTTCTGATAGAGGCCGACGGTAGGCGCGTTAGAACGGATTGGCTCAGCGCGCTTCGCTCGACCCGCCTTGCTGCAGGGGTGCGTTGCTCACCGGCGCGAGCAGGAAATGGTCAAGTCTCGACGCGACGACGGGATCCCAACCGAGCCCCAGCGGTGGTTCAATCTGACGAGGGTGCCACTGTTTCAATATTGAGCTGGCCAGCGAGCCCCGCGTTACGGTGCACACTGATCTCGGCGTACTCGGGAAGTTGAATCATCTCAAACATGGCCGCGCGGGAGGGGTACATTGCGATTGCGACCTGATCCCACAACTCTTCTACTTCTCCCAGCATCAGCCGCTTCACCTCGGCCCCGAAAGTCAGTTTCCCGCCTACCTGAGTGATCATCTTTGCGACCTCAGTGGCGTAGAGCATGTAAGCCTCCCGACCCGACAGCGATGTTTCCCGGCCATCTTCGTACTCGGCATGCGCTTTAAATTTGAGCAGGTTCACCATGTAGATCGGCCCGGCTGCGTCGGGGGCAAGGAACCCCTCAATCTGTTCCGCGGTGGGCGTGACGGCGTTGTGCACTTGCATCGGTAGCTCCTGTCTCGTTTTGTCTTTGTGACTCGATCTTTCCAAATGCCCGATAGCTAGGCAAGCCTCGACTTATCCTCCCGATTGAATCGGGTATGCGGGGTGTGATCGCCTCAATATAGTGGCATAATTTATGCCATAACTTAAGCGGTGAGCCTAGATGGCGCGACACAATGGAAATGCTTCGAACCCCCGATAACCACTTTCAACATTTACCGGACTATCCCTTTGAGCCCCATTACACCGAGATCGACTCGGGTGAAGGTGGCAGCCTCAGGATCCATCATATTGATGAGGGCGATCGCGCGGCGCCGATCGTGCTGTGCCTGCACGGGCAGCCGAGTTGGAGCTACCTCTATCGCAAGATGGCGCCGCTACTCACTACATCGGGATTGCGGGTGATCGCCCCGGATCTGCCGGGGTATGGGAAATCAGACAAGCCCGCGGCGCGCGAGGATTACAGCTACCAGCGGCAGGTCGATTGGATGGGCCGCTGGCTGGAGGCCAACGATTTCGGCGACGTCACCTTTTTTGGTCAGGACTGGGGTGGCTTGATTGGTCTGCGGATGGTGGTCGACCACCCCGATCGCTTTGCCCGGGTCGTAGTCGGTAACACCGGGCTACCTTTAACCGCCGACCTTGAGCAAGACATTATCGACAAGGTCATGGCTTTCCGGCAGGACGGGCAGCGGCTGAGCTTCCGCGATATGGCCTTCGCCTTATCGCGTCTGGGGAGTGTAGTTGATGAGCCAGACGCTTTCCCTATGGGTTTCGCTCACTGGCAAAAATTCTGTTGGAACACGGTAGATATACCTGCTGGCTTTCTGATGGAGATGATGATCAATCGGCCTGCAGCCTGGAAGGTCGCGCCGCGCGTGCTACTGAATCAGCATCTGGGAACCGCCCTGCGTCCCATCACGCCATTGGGTCGCGCCTATGAGGCGCCATTCCCCGATGCCTCCTACAAAATGGGTCCGCGCGCCATGCCCAGCCAGGTACCGACGTTGCCCACCGATCCTTCGCTTGAGGCGCAAAAAAAGGCCTGGGAGTTTTTCCTGCAGTTCGACAAGCCGTTTCTTTGCCTGTTTACTGAGGACGACCCGGTGACACGCGGGGCGGAGAGAAGCTTTATCGGGCGTGTGCCCGGCACAACGGGGCTGCCACATCAGATGTTTCCGCGCGGCGGTCACTTCCTGCAGGAGTCTCGTCACCGCGAGTTGAGTGCGGCAATCAGTGAGTTGATCAGCTCGACCTAGGCGACCGACGTCAGAGCACGGTCACGCCCCGGAGGGGGTCGTCACCGCTGATCAGGTTGTGAAAAGCCTCCGCCAGTCGCTCGCTCTCACGAACACAGGTCTCCCAATACGCGACCCGGCCCTGGGGTGACATCACCCGAAAGTCGTCGCGGTTAGGAATCTTGCCATGTGGCAGTTGCGCGAGAAACGCGTCGCTCGGGCACATCAGCACGAGCTGGTCGATCACTGATCGCTGGGGGGTTCGCCAGTGGAGCATTTTGTCGAACCAGCCCGGTGTCAGTCGGTCGCGAAAGTGGGGGTACAGCACCAACCCCGGTGTTTGATTGGCTTTCAGCGTGAAGTGGTAATCAATGATGCCCCCGTCCCAGAAAGGCCCGCCGGAGGCGCCGGGGATGGTAGGTTCGCACTGCATCAAAAAGGGGATGGCGCCGCTCGCTTTGAGCGCCGGGATTAAATTCAGCTCGTTAATGGCTATGAGCTGAGTATTGAAGCCGTCGGCAAACGGCAGCGCGTTGAGCTCGCCATGACAAAACGCGACGCGATCGAACAACAACCCCAGTCCTTTGCGACTCACAGCGTTGCTGACGGTCGCAGTCGCCATGCCCACACCCAGTTTCCAGCCGCTCTCTCCTCGCGCAACGCCCTTGGCGCGTGCGGTGACGATCGCAATGCGTAAGGTCGCGTGGTTACTAATCTGGCGCGCACCCACTGGCCCAAGCGCTTCCCGCAGCATCTGCTCTGCGACTTCGCTGACCTCAATGGGCGAAGGCTTCGCGCAGCTGTATTCCTGGTAGAGGTAGGCCTGTTGCAGTCGTGAAATCGCTGCGCCGGGATCATTGAGGCTCAGGCAGGCGAGGCGCCAGGTGCCGATCGAGGACCCCAACAACGTCATCGGTTCGCCTCGCTCCAGCAGCAGGGCTCGACCCAGCACCTTGTCCAGCTCTGAGAGGATGAGCCACTTTGGGCCGCCCGAGGCGCCAATCAGCGTGCTGAAGTGGGCTGCCTGCCAACCCTGCTCGCAGATGGTTTTGGCGGCCTCACTGCCCATGAATACGGAAAGGGCGCTTTGCATGGTTCCTGACCTCTGCCATACCGCACTCGACACACGATTGTTGGTGTTTTGTCCACTTCAGTCTAACGAATTAAGGTCGTTTGCCCGTTTTTGGTCAAAATAGGCACGGTGCTTGCATCGTTAACACCTGGGACGCGATGCGGCGGGACAAATTCGCTGTGTCCTCGCGGGCTGTGTTGCAACTAGCGCGCAAATAAAAGGGGGCGCGCTATCAGGATGGATGGCGTGACACGAGGAACACTGAGTTAACAAAGTGGACGGAAAACATTATGGATGATGAACAAAACACCCATGCGGCACTGCAAGCAGTGCTGGCGAGATTTGTTCAAGAGGCGCTTTTGCCCGACAGCGTCGCCTTTCATTTTATGAGGTGGTATGCCGGCGTTACCCGGAGTCTGGCGCAACGCGCGAAGACCGCTGAAACCCCGCTACTAGTGGGGTTTAGCGGCTGTCAGGGCTCTGGTAAAAGCACGCTGGTGGCGCTCATGGTCAAGGTGATGCGCGAGTTCCATGGCATCTCGACAGTAGTGCTTTCCTTGGATGATTTTTACCTCACTAAGGCCACGAGAGTCGCGTTGGCGCAGTCGATTCACCCGCTGTTTGCTACCCGAGGGGTGCCGGGCACCCATGATCTGGTGCTGTTGAATGAGACGATTGCCGCGCTGCGCC
Organism: Halieaceae bacterium; assembly: GCA_902520195.1. Classification (GTDB taxonomy): domain Bacteria; phylum Pseudomonadota; class Gammaproteobacteria; order Pseudomonadales; family Halieaceae; genus Luminiphilus. Next base: position 68,103 of record CABYND010000001.1, on the reverse strand, counting down.
AACCCCCGCCCGGGGGCGCGGTGTCCGTGCCGGCATTTGACAAAGCGCTCGATGATCGCACCGAAATGGTGCATTGGCGCCAAGTGAGTGCGCCTGTGGAGCTGATTTTCCTTGAAGGATGGTGCGTTGGCCTCTCGCCGCAACAGGAGAGTGAGCTGGAGGCGCCCATTAACCCGATGGAGGCTGAACAGGATCCATCACGGGTGTGGCGAGGCGAGGTCAACCGGCAGCTCGCTACTAAGTATGCGGATCTGTTTGGCAAGCTGGATGCGCTGCTGTTGCTGCAGGCGCCCAGCTTTGATGCGGTATTCGATTGGCGCTGGCAGCAGGAGCAATGTTTATCCCAGCAGTTTCAGCAGGATCACCCTGACAAGCCCGACCCCACCATGAGTCGCTCGGAGCTGGCGGACTTCATCCTGCACTACCAGCGCTTGACCGAGCATGGGTTGAAGACGCTCCCCGATCGAGCTGACATCGTGTGGGAGCTGGCGACCGATCGCTCTGTCGAGCGCTTGTGGTTGATGGAGGACGCGGCATGAGCAGTGCAGTGATCTATACCGACCTCGATGGCACCTTGTTGGACCATCACACCTACGCTTTCGATGAGGCGCTGGAAACCATCAAAGCACTCAAGGATCGCGGCATCCCGATCATTCCCTGCACGAGCAAAACCCGCGCAGAGACGATGAGGCTGATGCAGGCCATGGGCATCGATGGCCCCATGATCGTCGAGAACGGCGCAGCGATCTGGGTGCCGCAAGATTGGGGTCTCGAGCGCCCCGCGGGTTCAGCCAGTGACGCCGATGCCTGGTGCCACAGCTTTGGTCCCTCTCGCAGCATGATCCGCCGCCAGCTGGCTATTTTGAGCATCGAGTGGGGCAACCGTTACCAGTCGCTCTGTGACCTGTCCGACAAGCAAGTTGCTGCGGTGACGGGCCTCGATCTTGACGGCGCGGCGCGGGCAAAGCAACGCCAGTATTGCGAGACGCTGATCTGGTTAGGTACCCCCGCGGATCGCAAAACATTTGCCGAGCAGGTCGAGACTCTGAACATGCGGTGCCTGCAGGGCGGCCGCTTTGTTCATGTGCTGGCCTCCGGTGGTAAGGCGGAGGCAGTCAGCTGGCTGCATCACAAAATCTGCAGAGAGCGACCCGGGTTCGATGGCGCGATCAGCCTTTCGGCGGGCGACGCTGAGAACGATGTGGAAATGCTTGAAGTGACCGATCTCGCGCTGTTGGTGAGATCCCCCGTGAACGAGCCGCCGACTGTGCGCCGTCAGGGTGGACTGGTGATCAGCGACGCCGAGGGTCCTGCAGGTTGGGCCGAAGGAATCGAAGCGCTAATTGAGCGAGTGGAAGAGGAGGAGGACCGTGGCCGACTTTTATCAAAACGGCACGATCACAACGCTGCATAACCTGGGGGAGCGCTCCACCGCAGAGTTGGAGCAGGACCTGCTGCAGTTCAGTGAGCGACGCCCTCTGGGCTTGATACTGCCTTCGCTGTACTCGGAGATTGAGACACCCGCGCTGCCCGCCATCATTCAGGAGCTGAAATCGGTTCCGTATCTCTCGCAGATTGTGATTGGCCTCGATCGGGCGACCCAGGATGAGTATCAGCACGCGCTCAGCTTCTTTGCCGATCTGCCCCAGCACCATCGCGTACTGTGGAACGACGGCCCCCGCTTAAGAGCCCTTGACGCGCGGCTGCAGGAGGCGGGTCTCGCGCCACAAGAACTTGGCAAGGGCCGAAACGTTTGGTACTGCATGGGCTATGCATTGGCCACCGGCCGGGCGGAGGCGATTGCGCTGCATGACTGCGACATCCTGACCTACGACCGCAGCTTGCTGGCGCGGCTTATTTATCCGGTGGCCCATCCGCTCTTTGGTTATGAGTTCTGCAAGGGCTATTACCCGCGGGTTTCCGAAAACAAAATCAACGGCAGGGTGTGCAGGCTGTTGGTGACGCCGATGATCCGCGCGCTAAAGCGCATCGTCGGCGAGTCGCCGTACCTCAATTATCTGGACAGCTACCGGTACATCCTTGCGGGTGAGTTTGCGTTCCGAAAGCGTCTACTCGGTGATCTGAGAATCCCCACCGACTGGGGTCTCGAGATCGGCGTGGTCTCGGAGGTTTACCGCAGCAACAGCAATAAGCAGATTTGCCAGGTCGACATCGCCGACAACTACGATCACAAGCACCAGGATTTGTCGCTGGGTGATCAGAACGCTGGCCTGTCGCGCATGTCACTCGATATCGCACGATCGCTATATCGCAAGCTGGCGATTCAGGGCACGGTGTTCAATCAGGAAACGTTCAGGACCTTAAAAGCCACCTACTATCGGATGGCGCTCGATTTGATCGAGACGTATCGCAACGACGCGATCATGAATGGATTGAGTTTTGACATTCACAGGGAAGAGGAGGCGATCGAGCTGTTCGCCGAGAACATTCTCGAGGCCGGCGTGCAGTTTTTGGAGCGCTCTTCCGAGGTGCCCTTTATTCCCACCTGGAACCGGGTGTTCAGCGCCATGCCCGACATCTTTGACGAACTGGTCGCAGCGATAGAGGCCGATCACGAGGAATTTTCTGCCGCGCCCGGGCTGCCAAAAGTCGCCCGGGGATGATCACCACGCTATCCCAGCGGCTGCGGGAGCACCTCGCCGCGGTCTACTGCGATGCGGTGTCAGACGGCGCGCTAGACGGTTGGGTTGACCGGTTACTTGACGCTGCGCAGCTTAGTGCAACGCAGTCGCCGCCGCCGGCGCATCGCAACCTGTGGGACGAGACCGATGTGGCGGTGATCACCTATGGCGACTCACTACTCAACGGTGAGGAGGCGCCCCTCAAGACCCTCCATGGCTTTTTGACACAACGATTGGGCGCACTCGTGAGCTGGGTGCACGTGCTGCCCTTCCACCCCTGGACTTCGGATGATGGCTTTGCTGTGCTCGATTACTCGAGTGTCAACGAGGCGCTCGGCAACTGGTCGGATATCACCCGCTTGGGCGTCGACTATCGTCTGATGGCAGACCTCGTGCTCAACCACTGCTCGAGTCGTTCGGCCTGGTTTGAGAACTTTCGTAAGGGTGAGGCCCCCGGCGACGATTACTTTTTTGCACCGGACGAGACCTTCGATACCAGCCACGTGGTCAGGCCCCGGACTACGCCGCTCCTGAACGTTGTGGCAACCCAGCAGGGCGAGCGCGCCGTCTGGTGCACCTTCAGTCCCGATCAGGTCGACTTTAATTTCGCCAACCCCGCGGTGGTCGTGGAGTTCGTCAGCATCATTCGCGAGTTACTCGACGCCGGCGTACGGGTGTTCAGGCTCGATGCCGTGGCGTTTCTGTGGAAAGAGAGCGGCACCACCTGCATGAACCTGCCCCAGACGCACGAGCTGATCAGACTGTTTCGCCTGATCATCGAGTGCGCTCAGCCCGATGCGATCGTTATCACCGAGACCAACGTGCCCAACCGCGAGAACCTGTCCTACTTTGGCAATGCCAATGAGGCGCACGGCATTTACAACTTCTCCCTGCCGCCGCTTCTGGTGCACGCGTTGGTCACAGGCACCAGTCGCTACCTGTCGACCTGGATGATGAGCATGCCGCCGGCACAGGACGGCACCATCTACTTTAACTTTATTGCCTCCCATGATGGCATCGGGCTGCGCCCGGTAGAGGGCCTGCTGGAGAAGGCTGAGGTCGATGAGCTTTTGGCCACCATGGAGCAGTTCGGGGGTCGTGTCTCGTGGCGGCAGGCAGCCGGCAGTGAAGCCAAACCCTATGAGATCAACATTGCGCTGCGAGACGCGCTCCAGGGCACCACCCGTGGCAAGGACCAGTGGGGGCTCGAGCGCTTCCTATGCGCGCACGCCATCATGCTGGGGCTCGAGGGTGTGCCCGCTTTTTATATTCACTCCTTGCTCGGTACCCGTAATGACCTGAAGCGTCTGGCCCACACCAGCCATAACCGGTCGATCAACCGGCACCAGTGGGAGCTGGGCGCGCTGTCTAGCGCGCTCGATTGCAACGCGTCGGGTCACCACGCCGTCTTTGAGGCGCTGAAGCACCTCATTGCCCTGCGCAAGGCGCAGCCGGCATTTCATCCCAACGCGACCCAATTCACCCTGCACTTGGGTGATGAACTATTCGGGTTCTGGCGACAGTCACTCGATCGGTGCCAGAGCCTTTTCTGCGTGCACAATCTCACCCATGAAGAGCAGATCCTGCCGTTGAGCCGCCTGAACCTCGTGGTCAATCACCGTTGGCGGGAGCTCATCTCCGGGGCGCCCGTCGAGGAGGGATTACCCGAGTGGACCCTGGCTCCCTACCAAACGCTTTGGATAACCAACGCCTGACATCCACCGCTTGAAACGCTCACGCTAACCGTGTCAGCCTGTTCCCATGAACAGGATGCTCATTCCACTGGTGCGCACCGCCATGAATCAGGCGATGGCCGCGGCGTTGCTGGCCGTCGCGCTGGTGTCGCCCGTCCGGGCCTGGTCCGACCACGCGAGTTTCGTCTGGCCCTTGCTCAGGAGTCAGCCTGAGCTGATTCACCAGACCGTAGCGGCCGAGCCGCTCGGCGCCTTTTTGGCCGCTCAGCAAACGGGTATCACCGAGACCTTAGAAGCGGTCGAGTCGTGGTCTGTCGCCACCATCGAGCACTACCCGCCGACCCCGGAAGAATTGCGCTGGGGGACGGATCACGCGCCCACTACTGAGCGCTTTTTTGCGGCGATCAGGGTCAACCCGATGCTGCCGTATCGCCTTTACGTGGATCTTTCCCCCGAGCGTGCCCAGCCGGAGCAGCCGCCGCTGGCCTGGTACGAGCTGAGTTTTTTGGGAGGGGGTACCTCGCAGCTGGCGGCGCGTTACTGGGCGTTGGCACCGGGCGAACCCGTATCGATCGCGGAGGTGATTGCCAGTGCCAACGACGAGCCTGACTTCGGGATGGACATCGGGCTCTTTGCGGATAACGGCACCGACTTCGGTCAGCGCTACGGCTTTGGTATCCAACCCTTTGGGAACCCCAACCTTGAGTACAGCTCTCAAGCCCCCTTTCACATGGGGTTTTACCATCTGGACTGGCTGACACGGACGGCACAGCCCTCGCTGCTGCGGACTTACCCCCTGTGGCGCATCGCATTGTTCGGTGAGTTGGCCGAGCTTGCGTTTAGCACTGGACACGACTATTGGGGCTGGCGCTTTCTCGGCTGGGGTCTGCACTACGTTGGTGATCTCACCCAGCCCTATCATGCGATCCCGCTACCCGGCGTCGATACCGTCGACGCATTGTGGTCGGTGGTGCAGGGCAAAACAGGAGAGCTGGTGCAATTGGTCTCCAACCGACACGGCGTGATCGAGTCTTACCAATACCAGCGGCTGACCCGCGCATTAGAAGCCCGGCAGTGGTCAGCGCCGCTGTTGAAAGCAATATCCGATAACCCGGATGCAACCGCCGTCGAATACGAGTCCTTTGTCATGGCATTGACGGCTGATTCAGTCGAGGCGGCGGCCGAGTTCGACGCGGCCATCGAGCGCAATGTGCCATCTCGCTTTGTCAGCGACCCCGACTTTGAGTGGACGGGTTCAGGCTTTGAGCGATCTATCGTGCAGCGGGTTGCCGATGAGCAGGGCGAGCCCGCCATCGCGGAGCTTGATGCCGCGGTGATCCTGCAGCTTGCGCGCTTCTCGGCGGTGGCCAGCCGCTGGATTTCGCGCGGCCGGGTAGCGGCGCCTCCCTTGCAAGGGGACAGCCCATGAGGACTGTGCCACTCCGGCGCGCTTTGGTGCCTGCGAGTGTCTGACCCATTCCAGCTCGACCCGCGGTTGGCGGCCGATACCTTTTTAGTGGGGGAGACGCCACTCAGTCAGGTGTTGCTGATGAACGACGCCCGCTACCCCTGGCTGATTCTGGTACCCCGGCGCAGCGACGTCACCGAACCTTTTCAGCTCAGCGAGGCTGATCAGGCGCAGCTGTGGCAGGAATCGATGCGGCTGGGCGCGGCGATGAAAGCACACTTTGCCTCCGACAAACTCAACATTGCTGCGCTTGGTAATCAGGTGGCGCAGTTGCATGTGCACCACATCGCGCGATTTCACGCTGATGATGCCTGGCCCGGTCCGGTCTGGGGCGTGGGCAGCGCAGTCCTTTATAGCGATCCCGCCCTTGAGGTGCTCAAAGGCGAACTGCGCAGTCTGCTCCAGCAGCCACTAAGCCTGACCGCCGCAACCTAAGAATGAGTGTTCGTGTCTTGTTTGTCTGTATGGGGAACATCTGTCGGTCTCCAACCGCCCAAGCACTGTTCCGCGGGGCAGTCACTGCGGCGCGTTTAGACGACGAGATCACGACAGATTCGGCGGGCACCCACGCCTACCATATCGGCAGCCCGCCCGATGCGAGGGCCACTGCGACGGCGCTCGAGCGAGATATCGATATGACAGACCTGCGCGCGCGGCAGGTTTGCGAGCCAGATTTTGAGCAGTTTGATTACGTCGTCGCGATGGACCGAGACAACCTCGCTTTGCTCGAGGCGTCCTGCCCCCCTAAGGCGCAGGACCGACTGAGCCTGATGCTCGATTGGGCGGAGGGTTGGGGCGACGAAGTGCCGGACCCTTACTATGGCGGCGACGAGGGGTTTATTCGGGTGTTCGACATGCTGACCGCGGCGTCGCAGGGGTTGTTGGCGCACATCGCCTCAAGCCATGGTTTGGCGGAGCGCTCTTAACGCACCCACTCGATCAGTAACCCCATCAAACAGTGCCAGAGCTCATCTCATGAAATGTTTACTGCAACGTGTTACTCAGGCATCGGTCACCGTGGCGGGCGAGGCCGTGGGCGAGATAGATCGCGGGCTTCTGGTGCTGGTGGGCGTTGAGCCCGAGGACACCGAGCAGACGGTCACCCGCATGGCGGAGCGCCTGCTGCGCTACCGGGTGTTTATCGATGCCGAAGGCAAAATGAATATGAACGTCGCCCAGGCTGGAGGCGCCATCCTGCTGGTGTCGCAATTTACCCTGGCCGCCGATACCACGAGCGGCAACCGGCCAGGGTTTTCGACCGCCGCACCACCCGAGCAAGCATCCAGACTGTGTGATGCCCTGGCGGAGGCCCTGCGCAAGGGTGATATTCGGGTCGAGACGGGCTGCTTTGGCGCCGACATGCAGGTGGCGCTAGTGAACGATGGTCCGGTGACGTTTCTGCTCGACGTCTGACCGTCAGGACCGGCCTCGTCTGCTGAGCGACAGCCTGTTCAAAACTAACGCCTTAACGCACATCCAGATTTATCCGATCAGTAATTGCAATGGGCCATTTTTCCGTCGGCTTATCACGCTGCTAAGCAGGTGTGGCGTCGCTAACATCGATCGCGTCTATGGGGAGGGCGCTGACATCTTGCAGAGGTGCATTCATGGTGCGTGCTTTCTCGTTATGATCTTTTGTACTTCGATGCGCCTGCAAACTCAGGGTTTTGGCGCTCATCAATTAGTTGAGATGCCGATGCTACAGCGCCGTGATCTGCACCGATACATCCACTTACGGGCAGATCAGCCGCTGGCCTCGAGGATTACTCTGTCACCGCATCAAAGGCAGATTGCAGGAGCGGGATGATGTCCCTGCGGACCAATCTGGCCGGCGTGTCGGCATCGACTCGCGTGTAGTCATCGATCGCGACGAAGCCGCCGAAGCCTCGTTCAATATCCAAAAAGCTCACAGAGCCAAAGGCGCCGGGATCATAATAGACTCCCGGGTTGTTGGTATCGATCCACCAACCCATACCATAAGGAACCGGATCTTCCGCCACCACACCGCCTCGATCTACCCGCATCTCCGCCAGCGCAGCTTCACTGAGGATCTGGGTTTCTCCGCAGTAACCCCCGTTCAGGTGCACTTGCAGCAGTTTGGCGTAGTCAGCGAGGTTGGTAATGGCCCCGCCTTCAATATTTGGGTTGGACTGTCCTCTTAAGCTGCTTGGGGTGCCGTCCCACAGCAACAGGTTTTCCCACATGTTGCCAAAGGTGAATACCTCGAGCTCGCAGGGTGTTGCCAAGTATTGGTCCACCAGCTGGTTCCACGTCGCGTTTGCCGACACAGCCGCCGTCACCCCGGCCAGCTGCCACTGGCTGCCGCCGTAATCGAAAATCGAACCCGCATCGTGGCTATCGGGCAGCGGCACGCCCAGCAGTGCTTCACCGCAGGCCTCGAACTCGATGGATTCCGCAAAGCTGAACTGACAGAGATGCGGCCCATACAGTCCTAGCTGTCGCAAGCCGGGAATACCCGAGGTGTTGCTCACCAACTGCTCCGGCGTGCGATCGGCATATACCCCGTCAAAGGGCAGCACCTCGCCGATCGGCTGGCTCATGCTGAAGTCTGAGGCGGGATCTTCCTCGAGCGCCATCAGGGTCATTACGGCGGGCACCTTGCTCGTCGAGGCAAGCATCACCACCGTATCCTCGCTGTGGTCGCCAAAGGCGCCGGTATGGAGCGTGCCCCCGGCGTCTACGACCACATAACTGATGCCATCAAAGACCAGGCTTTCGTCGATAAATGATTGAAACGCGGCGTCGACCTCGCTGAAGTCCGGTGTGACTGGCGGCGGTGGTGCTGTGCCGTCATTCTGACCGGGTGGCTTGGGCGCACTGCCGGAACCCCCGCCGCCGCCACAGGCTGAAACCAAAGCCAGTAGCGAGAGCGTGAGTAGGTGACTTGGTATCAGATCGAAAAAACGGTGCATTGGAACCTCAAGAAGACTGAGGCTGGATCGTCCTTGATTTGGCGCGATAGCTCAACAGCTCACGGGCTGGCCGTGCAAACTAGCTGTTGCAGAAACGATACGTTTTGAGATTATTAATGTTACAATCGTTGCGTAATAGATCTCCGTATATTGACGTAGAAGCACTTTGCTTCCCACCCAATATGGAGGTCCGTTATGAAAATGGTTGGTCTATTCAAGCGTGGGGCGACGGCGATGGCCGCGTCTCTGGTGGCGTTTTCTGTCGAGGTTTCGGCGGACACCGCCGAACAATTAGCGATCTGCAAGTCCGAGCTAAAGGCAATGTATGGCGAGGGCACGCGGGTCAGAATGTATGGCACCAAGTCGTATCGTGGCGTCGAGACACTCAAGCTGAAGGTAACGCCCAAGGGCGATTCTCCTATGACGCTGCGGTGCTCGAGTGATAACGAGTCCGACGATCCTGTGGTGCTCAAAGACAAAAATGGGGACATCCTGGTCTCGTAATTGAAAAGGCCAGCAGCGCCCCTCAACGGGGGGGAATAACCCAATGAACTGGGATGATCTGAAGGTGCTGCTGGCCCTTTCCCGCGAAGGCTCTACTCGCAAAGCTGCCGCTACACTCGGCGTTAGTAACACCACCGTGATGCGTCGCCTTGAGTCGCTGGAGGAGAAGGTGGGTGGGCGCCTGTTTGACCGCACCCCCGATGGCTTCAGGGCCACTTCTCTCGCTGACCAATTGCTACCCGCCGCGCGCGAGGTCGAGGAGATGCTCGCCGAGGCCGAGCGACAGGTGTCCGGCAAGGACTCCGAACTTAGCGGGCGTATCAAGCTTTCCTTGCCTGCTGTGCCACTTACACATATTTCCGAGGCCGTGGCGGAGTTTGCGATTCAGTACCCCCGCATTGAGTTGGATATCACCGTCAGCGACCACCCGGTGGATCTGGCGCGACGGGAGGCCGACATCGCGGTTCGGGGTATCCCAAAACACAAACGCCCTCCGAAGGATATTGTCGGCATCAAACTGGGTCGGATTTCCCTGGGCTACTACGTCCACAAAGAATTGCTGAGCGAGGCGTCACGCGGCCAACGCGAGTTGACCTGTATTCGCGCCTCGGGCCGTGCCCTATCACTGGGGGATCTGCCTGATTCCGATTCACTGGGTCTGAAAAGCCGGCATTTGATCGACGGCATTACACCCCGCACCGTGGCGGTGAGGAATAAACTGGGTGTCGCAGCGTTGCCCTGTTTTCTTGCCAAACAGCATCCGGACCTCATCCTGTTGCCCGGTGTTCCCTCAGCTCACTGGGGGCACACCTGGTTGCTGCATCACAAGGACCTGCGACAGTCAGCACGGATCCGCGCGTTGTTCAAGCACCTCTCTGTGCTTGAGGAGAAATGGCCGGGCGCGTGGGATACCAGTGCTCCAGAGGAGACTCAGGCCGCGTAACGCATCTCGGCAGGACTTGACCGGCTTGCAGTGAGGCAGGATATTTCTGGTCACGCTCACGGCGCGCTTTCCATAATCAATTCGATAAGAGCGCGCTTTTGATACCAGTGCGCTTCTGATAAAAGGCCCGCCGCGATCTCAGCTCGCCAGGTGACGCGCGTGGAAGCGCAGATGATCTTCCACAAATGAAGCAATGAAGTAATAGCTGTGGTCGTAGCCTTCCTGCATGCGCACCTCAATCGGGTAGTTGGCGGCGCTACTGGCTTCCTCAATCAGGTGCGTCTTGAGCTGTTCTCCGAGGAAGTTATCCGCTGTGCCCTGATCGATCAGTATAGGTCGGTGCTCGGTCCCCTGACCCAGCAACACGCAGGTGTCGTAGTTCGCCCAGGCTGATTCGTCCGCGCCCAGATACTGGGAGAACGCTTTCTGTCCCCATGGACACTGGGTCGGCGCCACGATGGGTGAGAAGGCGGAAAACGACGCGTAGCGGTCAGGGTTCTTGAGCCCGATTGTCAGAGCGCCGTGTCCGCCCATCGAGTGCCCCATAATGGCGGCACGCGATGTGTCCACCTGCGGGCAGGCCTGCGCTACCACCTGCGGCAACTCTGTCACCACGTAGTCATACATGTGATAGTGGGCTGACCAAGGGGCCTCGGTGGCGTTAAGGTAAAAGCCAGCGCCCAGCCCCATATCGTAACTGCCCTCGGGGTCATCCGCCACCCCTTCGCCCCGTGGGCTGGTATCGGGGGCCACAACGGCCACCCCCAGCGCAGCGGCATACTGCTGTGCACCCGCTTTGGTCATGAAGTTTTCATCAGTGCAGGTCAATCCAGACAGGTAGTAGACCACTGGGATTGGCCCTTCCGCTGCCTGCGGAGGTAAGTAGACGGCATAGATCATGTCGCAATTGAGTACCCGCGACGTGTGCTGAAAGCGGTGCTGTTCGCCGCCGAAGCAGCGAACGGTGCTCAAACACTCCGGTGACATCAGTAAGTCACCACAGAGCGAATGCTTTTTCCTTCATGCATGAGATCAAAAGCTGTATTGATCTCAGTGAGCGGCATGGTGTGGGTGATCATTTCATCGATATGGATTTTGCCCTCCATATACCAGTCCACGATCTTCGGCACGTCGGTGCGACCTCTTGCGCCGCCGAAGGCTGTCCCGCGCCATGAGCGTCCGGTCACCAGCTGGAAGGGTCGCGTTGAGATCTCTTTCCCGGAGCCTGCTACACCAATGATGCAACTCTGCCCCCACCCTTTGTGGCAGCACTCGAGTGCCTGGCGCATCACATTAACGTTACCAATACACTCAAAGCTGTAGTCGACACCGCCGCCGGTCATCTGAATCAGGTGATCAACGACGTCATCGACCTCGCTGGGATTCACAAAGTCTGTCATGCCGAACTGGGTCGCTAGCTCTTGTTTATTGACATTGAGATCGACACCAATGATGCGCCGTGCGCCGACCAGCTTGGCGCCCTGAATTACGTTCAGTCCAATGCCGCCCAAGCCAAATACGGCAACGGTCGCGCCGGGCTCGACGTTCATCGTGAAGGCGACGGCACCGATGCCCGTGGTCACGCCACAGCCGACATAGCAGATCTTGTCGAAGGGCGCGTCCTCTCGCACTTTTGCCACGGCGATTTCGGGTAGCACGGTGTAATTGGAGAAGGTCGAACAGCCCATGTAGTGAAGGATCGGTTTGCCATCCAGGGAGAAACGACTGGTGCGATCCGGCATCAAGCCTTGGCCCTGGGTCTCGCGAATCGCCTGGCATAGATTAGTCTTGGGATTCAGGCAGAAGTTACAGGTGCGACACTCTGGCGTATACAGGGGAATCACGTGATCGCCCACTTTGAGATCTTTCACGCCTTCACCCACCTCCACCACGACGCCGGCACCCTCGTGACCGAGGATCGCCGGAAACGCACCCTCGGGGTCATCGCCTGAGAGGGTGAAGGCATCGGTGTGGCACACACCCGTCGCTTTAATTTCCACCATCACTTCGCCTGCGGCAGGGCCACCGACGTCGACTTCAGCTATTTCGAGGGGTTTGCCGGCTTCAAATGCGACCGCAGCTCGACTCTTCATGGCGACACTCCTTATTGTTTTAAAGGAGCGTAGTATGCCTGAGCACGGGCGCGTCGCCACCCCCGTTCCATCCCGTTCGCAGCGCGGACTATGCTGGTCTTACTCGCTTTAGGGCCTGCGGCTGATCGGTGTTTCGCACAGGCCATTCTGTTTTCGTGATGCCAAAGGCATACTCGCGCTGTTGCCACCGATCTGTGGGCGGAACCGAAGCCCCAAGCTACCTTTTGCCATGACAACCGAAGCTACTTCTTCAGCCCTTTGGGCACCTTCCGTCGAGCGCGTCGCATCAGCCCAGCTGACCGCTTTCATGGAATCAGTGAGCGCGGCGACAGGATTTGATGCCGCCGGCGATTATTTTGCATTGCACCAGTGGTCACTGGATGAGCCCGCGGCATTCTGGCGAGCGGTTTGGGATTTCACCGAGATTCAAGGCGACCCCGGCGAGACAATCTGCGACGACCCCATGGCCTTGCCCGGGTGTCAGTGGTTCCCAAACGCCACACTGAACTTTGCTGAGAACCTGCTTCGCTTCGCCGGCGATCGCGAGGCGTTGGTAGAGATCGATGAAGGCGACGCGCGACGCGCAGTGACGTATGGGCAGCTGCGTGACCAGGTAGCGCGGCTTGCGGGTTGGATGCGAAAGCAGAACATTCAGCCCGGCGATCGGATCGCGGGCTTTATGCCCAATTGCATTGAGACAGTGGTGGCCATGCTTGCCACGACCAGTCTGGGCGCGGTGTGGTCGTCTTGCTCACCGGATTTCGGCCATCAGGGTGCCGCAGATCGCTTTGGCCAGATTGCACCGAGACTGCTCTTTACCGCCGACGGTTATGTCTACAACGGCAAGCGTTGCGATTCGCTGGCGCGAGCCAGTGACATTGCCCGTGCGATCCCCGAAATTGAGCGGGTTGTGGTGGTGCCGAAGCTGTCGCCGCAGCCTCCGCTTGGCGAGATCGAGAAAGCCGTCTTGTGGGAATCGTGCATGAGTGGCGACTTGCCGGCTTTGCGTTTTGAACCACGATCATTTAACGACCCACTGTTCATTCTCTATTCCTCCGGCACCACCGGCGTGCCCAAGTGCATCGTCCATGGCATCGGTGGCACGTTGATTCAGCATGCCAAGGAGCATGCCCTGCACACCGACATCAGCCGCGACGATCGCTTTTTTTACTTCACGACCTGCGGCTGGATGATGTGGAACTGGCTGGTGAGTGGCTTGGCCCGCGGCGCCGCGCTGATCCTTTACGATGGTTCCCCGTTCGCTCGTGACGGGCACCGCTTGATTGATGCAATCGACGAGGAGCGCATCACGGTATTTGGGGTCGGCGCGAAATATCTCGGTGCATTGGAGAAGTCCGGTGTCGTTCCCGTAGAGAGCCATAAGTTGCACACGCTGAAGACCGTGCTGTCCACGGGGTCGCCGCTGCCCCATGAGGGTTTTGAGTGGGTGTATCGCGCCTTCAAGCCGGATTTGCACCTGGCCAGCATTTCGGGCGGTACCGATATCGTCTCCTGTTTTGCGGGCGGCGTGCCCACGCTCCCGGTGTACGCGGGCCAGCTTCAGGCCGCTGGATTGGGCATGGCCACCGCTATCTGGAATGAGTCGGGTGAGCCGGTTGAGGGTGAGAAAGGTGAGCTCGTATGTACTCAGTCTTTTCCTTCCTGCCCGGTGGGCTTTTGGCAGGATACTGACGGCAGCAAATTTCACGCCGCGTATTTTGATCGCTGGCCGTGTGTGTGGGCCCACGGCGATTACGGCGAGAGAACACCGGAGGGTGGCTTCGTGATTTACGGGCGCTCCGACGCGGTGCTCAACCCCGGTGGCGTGCGCATTGGTACGGCTGAGATCTACCGGCAGGTCGAACGCGTGCCTGAGGTGCTCGACAGTGTCGTGGTGGGTCAGAGCTGGCAGGACGATGTGAGAGTCGTGTTGTTTGTGGTCCTGCGCGACGGCGTGACGCTCGATGAGCCACTCACTGCCCGCATCCGCGGTGAAATCCGCACCAACACCACGCCCCGCCATGTGCCGGCGAAGGTGATTCAGGTCGCGGATATCCCACGCACGATCAGTGGCAAAATCGCCGAGCTCGCGGTAAGAGAGATCATCCATGGGGAGCCCGTCGGTAATCAGGACGCGCTGGCGAACCCTGAGGCGTTGGCTTTGTATGCAGCGTTGCCGGAACTGAGTGTCAATTGATTGTGTGTCCTGTCGCAACCCTAGAGACAGGATTTGACAGGCACTGCACGATTCGCTGAAGTGACGCCGTGAGCAAACTCTTTTTCCGTTACGGCGCCATGAACAGCGGCAAGAGCACCGCCATGTTACAGGTGGCCCATAACTATGAGGAGCGCGATCAGCGCGTCGTGTTGGTGAAGTCGTCAGTGGATACCAAAGGCGATGATCAGATTGTGTCGCGCCTCGGTGTGACGCGTCGGGCTGATTTGCTGCTCTCTCCCGGTCAGGATCTGCGTGCGGCGCTACAAACCCTCTCTGCGCAGCGGCCTGAGCTCAGTGACGGCGTGGCCTGCGTGCTGATCGATGAAGCCCAGTTTCTGACGCCGGAGCAGGTCGATCAGGCGCTGGCGATTGCGGTACTGGATATGATCCCGGTGGTCGCTTTTGGGATTCGCACGGACTTTCGCACCAAAGCTTTTCCGGGGAGCCAACGCTTGATGGAGGTAGCGCACTCGCTGCAGGAGATGAAGACGATCTGCCGCTGCGGGAACAAGGCCATCTTTAACGCCCGCTTGGGCGAGCAGGGCATTATCCGCCAGGGCGAGCAGGTCATGATCGACGGCGAATCCGCCCGATACGAGGCACTTTGCGCGCGCTGTTATCTGGAGGCGGAGGGCGGCTAAGGCCTTATTGGGTGCCCGCAGGCGCCGCGTGAGCAAATGAGAGGGGAATAAAAAAACAGCGGCCTGAGCCGCTGTTTTTTGTTGGGCGACCGAATGGCCGCGCTGCCAGCTTTAGTGATCGTGATGATGCTCGTGGTAATGCGGGGTATGGTGGTAGTGATGATGGCCGTGCCAGTGGTCATGCCGATGGCAGTCACTCTTGTGTTCGGTGTCGTGACCGCCGTCATCACCTCGTCTGGGCATAAACATCTCGAAGTCTTTCGGACTGTGGGGATGGTTATAGTCCTTGCTGAAGGCCCAGTGATACAGCCAAGGTTTGTCGCGGTGGCGGGCAGACATCTCCGGCATCTAGTCCATGAGCGGTCCTTGCCCGCGTCCGGCAGTTGTCATGGCCATGCTCGCCAATGGGCTGCGAATTGCTGCATAGTGCGGGCATCTCTGTGCATGTCATAAGGTAGTCGAGATCACGCAAGCAGAAGACAGCGAAGACGCAGGAGGCAAATCGATTAGCCTCAGCGTCCACCTCACCTATGGCTTTGGCGCCGTGGCATACGGCATGAAGGACAACGGCTTCGCCTATTTCTTGCTGCTTTTCTACGGCAGCGTGGTGGGCTTGGAGCCTGCACTGGCCGGCACGGCGCTGCTGATCGCGCTCATATTCGATGCCTTCAGCGATCCCATCGTCGGTTACTGGTCGGATAACACCCGCTCTCGCTGGGGCCGTCGCCATCCGTTTATGTATGCTGCAGCGATCCCTGTGGCACTGTGTTACTCGTTGCTGTGGCAGCCGCCTGATTGGAGCGAAGGGGCGTTATTTCTGTATCTCGTTGTATTAGCGGTCCTCATTCGCACGCTTATCACCTTTTTCGAGACCCCGAGCTCTGCCCTGATGCCTGAGCTCACCGCTGACTACGATGAGCGCACCACCATCCAGGCCTGGCGCTCCTTCTTCGGTTGGGCGGGAGGCGCCGGCATGGCGGTGTTTATGTACGCCTTTCTATTGGTGCCGAGCGAGACCTACCCAGTAGGCGCACTCAATCGCGACGGTTACGAAACCTACGGAGTGATCTCCGGCGGTGTGATGCTGGTGGCCATCTTGGTGTCGGCATTCGGGACGCATCACCGCATTGGCTCACTGACGGCGCCACCGCCCAGAGAGCGCGCGGGATTGACGGCGGTTTTCAGAGAAGTGATCGAGACGCTGGCGGACAGGAGTTTCTTCGCGCTGTTTGTCTCTTCCATTGCCAGTGCAGTTGCCACGGGCCTCACCGCGGCGCTGACTTTTATTATGCTCACCTACTTCTGGGCCTTCTCCTCGCTGGAGGTGTTCTACTGGACGTCGCTGGTGGTCCTCTCAGCGCTGATGGGACTATGGATTGCGCCCCGAGCCTCAAAACGCTGGGGCAAGAAAGGGGCGGCGCTGCGACTCGGTGTTCTGGCGTTCACGGTACAACCTTTACCGGTGCTTTTCAGGTTATTGGGCTGGATGCCCGAGAACGGGGATCCGCTTTTGTTTCCCATCTTTGCTTCGGTTAACACGATTGATCTTGGGCTCATCATCGCCATGCAGGCGATTTTCTTCTCGATGCTGGCGGATCTGGTGGAGCACTCAGAGGTGAAAACCGGGCGCCGCAGCGAGGGTGTGCTTTTTTCTGCGCTGACGTTTGTTCGCAAAACCACTCAGGGTATCGGTGCCTTCGTCGCAGGTCTCATCTTGCAGGCGGTGGCCTTTCCTCAGGGTGCGGCCCCCGCCGACGTGCCGACCGAATCGGTGCTGCAGTTGGGTATCTTGCTCGTGCCCTCCCAATGGTTCTTGTGGGGGGTCATGCTGGTGGCGTTGGGTTATTACCGGCTGGACCGCGCACAGCATCAGTCTAACTTGACTGCCATCCGGTCGCGGGATGCTCGGTCTATCTAGGGTGTGCCACTCATCGGCGTGATGTGAGCCGAATCGCTTTTGGTGGCCCTCTGTGTCATGGCATACTGACTGCCAATAGTGGGTGACACCGAGTAAGGAGCCGGCATGGCCCTGAGCATCGTTCAATCTTCTGATGGTCGCCGGCAGCGAAGTGAGCGCAGTCAAACTGCCATCATCAAAGCTGCGTTGTCGCTTATGCACGAAGGGACGCTGGTGCCCACCGCGCAGCAGATTGCCGATCGGGCCGGTGTGGGAATCCGCTCTTTCTTCCGGCACTTCGCCGACATGGATTCGCTCTTCCTTGCCGCCGACGAGATGCTACTTTCGTCTTACGAGGCGCTCTTCGAGGTGGACGATCGAGCAGGCACGTTATCTGAGCGGGTTGCGCGGGCAATCGATCTCTATGGCAATGCGTTCGATCAGTTGCGCGCGATTATTCTTTGCACCCAGGCGCAATTGTGGCGCTCTCCCAAACTTCGAGAAAACTATGGCTGGCATCAGAAGCGGCTGCGGAAAGAGCTCGAGCTCTGGATACCCGAGGTCGCGTCGCTACCCAAAGACCGACGCGAGGCTCTGCACGCGATCGCTTCTTTCGATATGTGGCACCGCCTGCGCGAGCATCAGGGGCTGTCGCCCAAGGCCAGTGCTGACATCGTCACGTCGCTGGTGACCGATCTCATCGCGTCGAGCTGAGGTAGGCCCATTGTCCGAGCAGTTTAAGGATCAGGGTGGTGTTGCCACCATGGACCCCAGCCACCTGACCCGCTGGCTGACCTCCCGCTTGATGACAAGAATTTCCGGGGCTGCGGCCGTCGCAGCGCGGCACCGGAAGGCCGAGCAGGCCCGCGTCAAAGCCGCAGCCCCGCATCGGGTTGATTATTTCCATCAGGTTGATGAGGGTTACAGCTATCTTGCGGCACAGACGCTGGAGCGATTGGCGGCGCGCTTCGATATCGAATTGCACTGCCATCTGGTGCGCGGGCAGGAGGGCAAGAACGCCCCCGAGCCTGAGCTTCTTGCGCAGCTCGCGCGAGCCGATTCGCACGATATTGCGGCGGGCTATGGCCTGAGTTTCCCCAATCATCCCGAGGCGCCCGCGGCGGGTCTGGTCGAGACGGCATCGCAGGTTCTTGCCGCGCAGTCCCATTCAGATTTCCCCAAGGCGGCTGTGAGTGTGAGTGACGCACTGTGGCGTGATGATGCAGATCGCCTGGCGCAGTTAGCGGCAGAGCTTGGCACCGCGTCACCTGAAGCAACGACCGCCGCGATTGAGGCGGGTACCGCGAAACGGCGCGAGCTTAAGCACTATTCCGGAGCGATGTTTTATTACGGGGGTGAGTGGTACTGGGGTGTCGACCGCCTATATCACCTTGAGGCGCGGCTCGCGGCGCTAGGCGCAGATACGCAGCCCGGTAAACCGCTGATCGCGCCCCGGCCCAGTGAGGATCTTGCTGGGCAACGTGATACGGGGCAATTCACGTTGGAGTTGTATGCATCTTTGCGCAGTCCCTACACCGCGGTCATTTTCGATCGCGCCGTGGCCTTTGCCAAAGCCGCGGGTGTGACGCTGAGTCTGCGCCCCGTGCTGCCCATGGTGATGCGCGGTGTGCCCGCCACCCGCGAAAAAGGCATGTACATCTTTACGGATGCGGCTCGGGAGGCGCGCGCCGCCGAAGTGCCCTACGGCAATTTCTACGACCCGATCGGCGACCCCGCTCGCCGATGCTATGCGCTGTATCCGTGGGCTGAGTCTCAGGGTAAAGGCGTTGCCCTCTGCTCCAGCTTTCTGCGCCATGCCTTTGTGCTGGGCGTGAATACCAACAATGATCGTGGCTTACGCAAGGTGGTCGAAGCCGCGGGCCTTGACTGGTCGGCGGCGCAGCCACGCCGCGAGGACAAGAATTGGGAAGCCCTGCTCGAGGACAACCGCCAGACAATGTATGAGGCTGGGTTGTGGGGTGTGCCGAGTTTCCGGCTGCTGGACCCGGCGGGTGAGCCGCTCCTTTCTACCTGGGGTCAAGACCGGCTGTGGCTCGTCGCCCATACATTGCGCGATGCCCTGGCAGCGCGCGCTATCTGATCACAGCAGCCTTGTAATTGCATCTCCCATTTATTGGCAGTATAAATGCCAATAGATGGCTAGCAGCTTACGTTGGCCGCAGTGGCGGGGTGTTATGCGCAAGGTTCTGACCGCAGTGGTGGCGGTATTGGCAGTGGGGGCCGGGGGGGCTTACCTGTACCCGAGCGCCGCGATCCTGGCGGCCATCAAGGTGCGCACCGCCTTGGCGACGACCCAGATAGGCCCACCACGCGACATCGTCTGGCAACAAGGCCCTGCTGCCGCGAGAAAGGCGCCGGCTGAACGACCCCCCAATATTGTGGTGATCATGGCCGACGACCTCGGCTACAACGATATTTCGACCTTTGGTGGCGGCGTAGCGGACGGACGTTTGCAGACGCCCCATATCGATGCGCTCGCGGCGCAGGGTGCAGTGTTCACCCAATCCTACTCGGGCGCCTCAACATGTGCGCCCTCCAGAGCCATGCTGATGACGGGCAGATATCCCAGCCGAACTGGCTTTGCTTACACGCCCATGCCGCCTTCCATGGGTCGAGCGGTGTCCACTGTCGCTGCGGATATGGATCGAGCATCGCCCGACACTTTGTATGACCCGGAGGCAGCGGCCACTAAGCCGCCGTATGACCTTCAAGGGCTACCGCCTGAGGAAATCACCCTTGCTGAATCGCTCAAAGCGCGCGGTTACCACACCGTGCACATCGGCAAGTGGCACCTCGGACGCGAGAACGGCATGGCGGCCCACGAACAGGGTTTTGATGAAAGTCTGCTGATGGCGAGCGGCTTGTACCTGCCCGCAGATCATCCTGACGTAGTGAACGCCAAACTCGACTTTGATCCGATTGATCAGTTTTTGTGGTCCGCCCTCACCTACGCCAATTCCTACAACAGCGGCACAACCGATTTGTTTGAACCAGGTGGTTACCTCACCGACTACTGGACCGATGAGTCGATCAAGGTCATTAAGGCCAATCGCAACCGGCCATTTTTCCTCTACCTCGCGCATTGGGGTATTCACACTCCCCTGCAGGCGACCCGCGCCGACTATGAGGCGGTGGGGGATATTCAGCCGCATCGTCTGCGGGTTTACGCCGCCATGACCCGGGCGCTAGACCGCAGCGTGGGAAGAGTGATGGCCGCGCTGGAGCAGGAGGGCTTGGCCAACAACACTATCGTTGTGTTTACCAGCGACAACGGTGGTGCCGGCTATGTGGGTTTGGCTGACGTGAACGTTCCATATCGCGGTTGGAAGATCACTTACTTTGAGGGTGGTATTCGCGTGCCGCTGTTTGTGAAGTGGCCCGATAGAGTTCCCGCTGGCCAGACCATCGACACGCCCGTTGCGCACATTGATGTTATGCCCACGTTGTTGGCCGCAGCTGAGCAAGGCCTGCCTCAAGATCGCGAGATTGACGGCGAGAACGTGTTGCCACTGATCACTGAGGGCGCACTGGCCGGGGCCGAATGGCCGCGGCAGACCCTTTACTGGTCATCGGGGCACAACCGCATTGTTCGTCATGGTGATTGGAAGCTACAGATTGCCGCACGCCCCGAAATGCAATGGCTCTTTAATCTCGCCGAGGACCCCACTGAGCAGGTGAATCTGGCTGAGTCGCGCCCCGATAAGGTCTCAGAGTTGATGGTCCTACTCGATGCACATGCTGCCAAGAGCCGGCCCGCGCTTTATGAGCCAGAGCTCGAGGCCCCGGTGGCGATCGATAAACACTTGGCGTTGCCTTTCGAGGAGGGCGATGAATGGGTATCAGTGCCAAACTGATGCAGTAGAGCTTTGCACCTGGCCTACATGCCTTTGCGGGTCTGAATGATCTCCGATGAGTTGGCCGGCAGGCTGAACGAGACCCCGTCGTACCCGACCGTGTAGTCGGGGAAGATATCCCCCGCGCCGTTGAGCCACAGTGCCTCTTGTCCCGGCAGAATGATGGGCGGCACCACGTGGTAATAGAGCAAGTGACCGACGCCGGCGTCCCGTGCGGTTTCTGCGGCCTCCCGCGGGCTGGCGTGATAGTCGGGCACGTCAAACATGACCTTGGCCATAATCTCGTTACCCAGGCTTTTGGCGGTATTTTCCATCATGCCAATGATTTCAGGCGAGAGCGCTTCATGGACCAAAAGGTCGATGCCCTCTGCGAAGCGCCTGATATTGTCGGATTGAGCAGTATCGCCGCTGATGAGTAGGGTTCGCCCCCTGTAGGTGAACCGATAACCCACCGCGGGCGAGACGGGTGCGTGATCGACTCGCAATGCCTCTATCGTTAAGCCACCTTCGCTCCAGAGAGTGACGAGCTCGCCATCTGGCGGTGACGCGAAAGGCGCCGCGCTTAAGCCCGCAGCCGAGAGCGGTGCGACAAGATCTCCGTGATGATCGTGTCGATAGCCGAAGTCGGCGGTATAAGCAGCGTTGAAGCCGGCGATGACGCCCTCGACGCCCTCAGGGCCGTATACAGTCAGGGGGGTCAGGTCATCGCCCGTGGCCCAGCGTAAGGTAGCCAGCTCACCAAGCCCGTCTATGTGATCAGAGTGAAAGTGCGTGAGAAACACGGCGTCTACGCCACCGAGGGGGAAGCCCAGTCGCGCGAAATTACGTGGGCCATTGGCGCCGGCATCAACAAGGAATAATTGGTCTCCTGCAACCACCACCACGCAAGGGCCCGAGGCGCGAGGTGAGGGCATCGGACCGCCCGCGCCGCAGAGCGCGACGTGCAGGCCATCTTGCAGCACTTCCAACTGATTCGTGCCCATCTGGTTCGGGAGAGCAGCCGCGAGTAGCCTTTCGGCAATCGTCGCCCGCTGGGAGTAGCCCAACCCGAGCAACATCAACCCGCAACCCAGAACAACCAGCAATCTCTTCATCTCAGGACCCTTTTTATCTAGACTGACGTCTTGATTTCTGAATAGTCTATACTTATTGGCATTGATTATGCCAATATAAGCTATAACGCCGACGCCATTATCGTCAAAGCGGGTACTAGGCGTTGACTCCGGACCCCGGAAATCCTAATTAGTTTCAGCCCGGGGGCCCGGTATTTGTTGGCCCGCGCCATGCCGCTTGAAGCTTGTGTTTCCCCCCGGCTGTGGCACTATCGCGTCAGTAAAAGTAGAGAGGGTGCGCGTAACACCACATGCGTGCATTTTTCTAATAAAAAACAACGAGTCAGAACCTAT
This sequence comes from Halieaceae bacterium, assembly GCA_902520195.1. Lineage (GTDB taxonomy): Bacteria > Pseudomonadota > Gammaproteobacteria > Pseudomonadales > Halieaceae > Luminiphilus. Next base: position 45,789 of record CABYND010000001.1, on the reverse strand, counting down.
CCATGGGAGTCCACAATAATGGTTAAAACATATGCGAAAGTAGCTTTGAGTGCTGCGGTGGCCAGTCTGTCGGCGACAGCTTTTGGTCAGGCACTCGAAGAGGTCGTCGTGACAGCGCAGAAGCGCGCCGAAAGTCTTCAGGACGTGCCAATTTCAGTAACCGCGATCAGTGGAGACTTGATTCAAGATGCCTCTATACGGAGCTTTCAGGAGCTTGGTGCTTACGTGCCCAATTTCACAGTCGCCGAAAACCCTGTTAATACGATCATCACGATGCGCGGCATTTCTATTGGATCAAACCAATCCTTTGAGCAGTCTGTAGGACTGTTTCTCGACGGCGTTTATTTGGGTCGAAGCCGACAATCGAGAATAGGCCTCTTTGATCTGGAGCAGGTGGAGGTCCTTAGGGGGCCGCAAGGAATTTTGTTTGGAAAAAACACTTTGGCCGGGGCGATCAACGTCCGTTCAGCTGCGCCCGAGATTGGTGAGGAAATGTCGGGCCGGATTGCAGCAAGCTTTGAGTCAGATAACGGAGAGTACCTTGAAGGGTATATCGGCACGAGTTTAGGGGAGAATGCTGCTATCAGGCTTTCCGTGATGGATCGATCCATCGACGGTTACCTCGACAATGTCGCGCCAAATGCCACCTATTCCGACTCACCAACCACCGATGAGACAATAATGCGCTTGGGTTTGCAGTGGCAGCCCTCCGAGAACACTTCGGTTGGTTTGCGCTACACGTACGCGGAATACGAGAGAATTGGTAGCAATTCTGTTGTGACCACTTTTGCGCCCACTCTGGTTGATGCAAATGGTGATGGTGTTCGCGAGACTCCATTTGTGCCCGCCTCCAATGCAGCAATGTACGGAATAATGGGTATTGCGTACCCGGGTTTTAATGCCTCCACCTATGCAAATCGTTCATCCAGGGACGTTTACTATGATGGCTTGTCCATAGGCGGTACCGAAGCTTTGGATAACGGAAATGGTCCGGAGCGAGTTTCGGGAACAGATACGGAAAACCAAGAGTTTTCTTTAAATATTGAGCATGAATTTGCCAATGGTATGACCCTGTCGTTAGTGACGGGGGTTTCCGAATACGAGTATAAGGACGGCATTGAGGCAGATTTTCTCCCGGTAGATTTTATCGGGCGCAGCGATGATTCGGAGTTTGAACAGTTTAGCCAGGAAATTCGGCTGGCGTCTGATTTAGATGGGCGATTTAGCTGGGTGATCGGGGCTAATTATATCGACTCCAGCCAAGACATAAGTCGAAATGTGTCTGTCGATGGGACATTCGGTCAGCCCGCCGTAACAGCCCTGCTCACAGGCGGGCTGCCAACTATCTTAGCTTACAGTCCAGCACAACTCGCCGGTGTCGCTGCAGCCTTTGGCCTGCCGCCGCAAGCACTCCCGGTAGGCGTTGAGGGTCTCAGTATGTGGAGCAGGACAGGTCGATTGTCAGAGTGGTCTCAGGATACTGAATCATGGGCCGTTTTTGCTCAGGGCACCTTTAACATTACGGACAACTTAAGCCTTATTGCAGGTGTTCGCTACACCGAAGAGACTAAGGAGGCGGATGCGCAAACATGGCTCAATAGCACTGCTGATGCTCAAGGGTTGGCAACCCAGACACTCAATCCGGAAGACTCAATATTGGCAGGCCAGCCAGATATCGGGAATTTGCTACAACATGAACTTTCGGGTTCGTTCTTCGATGCTTGGGCGCATCATTTTATAGACGAGCGTAAGACCGATCAGGTCATTCCAGCGGTGACTTTGAACTGGAGTGCCTCGGATAACCACCTGCTCTATGCTAGCTACACGGAAGGCTTCAAGAGTGGTGGTTTTAACGCAGTAGATGATCAAAATCCGGTCATAAACCGCTCCCCATTCTGCCCATTACAAAACTTGCCAGGATGTATTAACAGGACCGAACCAGGGCCAGGTTTTGAATACGATGACGAGACCGCCTGGTCCGTTGAATTAGGGGGAAAGCACACCTTTCTTGACGGTCGGATGCGACTGAACTGGGCTTATTTCAATAGCGAATATGAAGACCAACAGGTCTCAACTTTCGTTGGCTTAGGATTTGTTGTGACAAATGCCGCTAGCACTGAAATTTCTGGTTTCGAAGTTGACGCTGCTTTCCAGGTGACGGATAAGCTGCGCCTAAACGCCGCGATTGGCTATGTTGATGCTGAGTATGGATCGTTTGAGGGTGCCGCGTGTACAGCACTGCAAACATCAGACATTGAGTTTTTGAATTTTGCTACCGGTGGTCTGACTCCGAGTTCCCCAAATATCTCCTCCGCAGATGGCCTTTGCGAGCAACAGTTTGACGCAGCTGGCAACCGCACCGGTATTTCTCAGGACCTTTCTGGCGCCTGGACTGGTACGGCTGAATATAGCGGTTCGCTTGGTGCTGTATATGTACAGCCCATCGGCTCTATGATTTGGTTCACTGAGGTTGATGTGAATTTCACCGATGACTACATCTATACCGGAGACCTTGATCCAGTCGATTTCCAAGAGGGCGTCGAGCAGATTAACCTCAGGACAGGTTTGCGTGGAGACAATTGGATGTTAATGCTGTACGGCCGAAACATTACTGACGAAAGTATAAGAAGCGGGGGCGCAGATGTGCCCCTGGCGCGAGGTTCGCACATGTCTTACTACACCCGAGGTGAAGTCTGGGGCATTCAGGCGGCATGGAATTTTTAATATTTCGTAGCTGATTAGGTTGATTAGGGCGGCTCTGGCCGCCCTTTTTATTGTGCTTAGTCAATTAATTAAGACAACGTTACGGCACTCTTAATATATTCATGAAAACTCTTTTCATCCGCGGCCTTTCCGTTATCTTCGTTTTCCTTCTTTTGTTAGTTTGGCTCGGGTGGTTTTCTCCGCGACCACCCTTAACCATTGACCCCGCGACTTTAGCCGGTGACGGCTCATCAGTGAACTACTGTGCACTGCCGTTACTGGATGGTTCGGGAAGAAGAGCTTCCGATATTCCCAAAGCCAACACGCCCGGATGCGCTTATGATCATTTCCCGTTACCGGTTCTGGCGGCGTGCACTGATCCACTGCCGCCGGAAGCCGACGACATTCGTGGCCTCTGGCGTGGGATATCCGGGGGCCACGTAGGGCATGTGGAGCGGGTGGAGCAATGTGGTAACCGGGTTGTTGTGACCGCGGCGGGGCTCATACACGATTACGGTCCAAACAGTACTGGCGGGCTCAACACCAACGACACGGAGGGTTCGGTGCTTTTCACTTTGGCGGGCAAAGAGCACTGTATGCGGACCTCAGCAAGCATGATCTGGGAAGACAAAATCCTTAACTTTTATGTTTTTGGTTGGGGGCCGAGAGTAGTTCGCCGTTACCGAGATGGTGACGAGCTGATCTGGGAATACGCCGACAGCTCTGTGACGCGCATGGAGCGGTTATGCACCCTGCCTGAGGAAAACAAAGTGCCCAAGCCTCGCGGCATGCGTTTCGAGTTTTTTTAAAGCGCCTGTGCACTGACTTAACTCCATGATGCTAGAGGAGATTCCCATGCTCACGGAAATGTGGGTCGACCGAACCGATTATCACCACACTCGAGTGGTGCAGGGTGATATGCCGACGCCCAGTGAGGGCGAGATACTGGTCGCCATCGACAAGTTTGCAATGACTGCCAACAACGTCACTTACGCGGCGTCAGGAGACATGTTCGGTTATTGGCAGTTCTATCCCACCGGGGAAGATCCCTGGGGCAAGGTCACGGTGTGGGGTATTGCCGAGGTGCTCGTGAGCCATGCTGAAGGCATTGCTGTCGGGGAGCGGCTCTATGGGTTCTTTCCCATGGCGAGCCATGTGGTGATGAGGCCGGGTGAACGCTCCGAGCGGGGGTTTACTGACGCGATGCCCCATCGAGGAGAGCTCCCAAGTCTCTACAACGATTACGCACGCACCCAGTCGGAGCCGGCTCAGCTTCAGGCACTCGAGGATCAGCGCTGCATCTTTTTCCCTCTATTTATGACCGGTTACGTGATTGCCGATTTGCTTCTGGATAACGACTGGTTCGGCGTGGAGCAAATCTTAATTGGCTCTGCTTCCTCCAAGACGGGTTTCAGCACCGCAGCATTTATTCGCGCTGCGGGCTTCCAGGGCGCCATCGCTGGTCTCACCAGCGATCAAAACGTTGCCTTCTCCGAGGCGCTCGGTTGCTACGACCGCGTCGTGTCCTATAGCGAGGTTGGAAGTGTTGCGAATGAACCGAGCGCATATATTGATATCGCCGGGGATGTTGAAGTCCGGTCGCGCCTGCATCACAGCCTCCAGAACAATGCCGCTCACACGCTATTGGTGGGGGCGACCCACTGGGATCAGTTTGGCCGGTCAGTGGATGGTGAGCCGTTCCCTGGGAGCGAGCCGCAAGTGTTCTTTGCGCCGGCACAAATTGAAAAGCGTGATGGCGAGTGGGGTCGCGGTGTCATGATGGGCAAGGCTTACGCGGCAAGTATCGAGCTGGTGACTCAGCTGGCTCCAAAGCTCCTGATGGAATCCCACACGGGTGCCGACGCCTGCGACGCGATCTGGCAAGGCCTATTATGCAATCAGGTTTCGGGTCAGCGTGGAGTCATGGTGTCGCTGCAGGCCGAGACCTGAGCCCAACGCTAAAACGCTCCCTGAACCGGATATCGGCGTAGAGAGTATTTAGCTCGAAAGCATAAGAGGGCGTTCGCCCCCAATAACAAGAGCCGTGACGCAATGAAGAAACTCATTTTTATTCTGCTGGCTGTGGGTCTGCCCCTCGGCGTCGCCTCGCTGGCCAATCCCGCGGGGCATACTTTGGCAGGCTGGCCCGCAATGACCACCTTGGCCTTGGGCGCTTTTGGTATCCAGTGGCTGGCATTTATTCCCGCCCGGCTTTTTCAGACCGAGCGGTTCTATGACCTCATCGGGAGCATCACCTATATCGCAGTCACACTGGCGGCCATTAGTGTTGTCGCCGCGCCTTCGGGCGCACAATGGCTTATCGCGGTCATGATCTTCCTCTGGGCCGGCCGTCTCGGCAGCTTTTTGTTCCGCCGCATCAACGCGGCAGGTGGTGATCAACGCTTCGATCACATCAAGGTTTCGTCGTCGCGCTTTTTCGTCGCCTGGACGCTGCAGGGCGCCTGGGTGGTGATGACCAGCTGTGCCGCACTGACCGCCATACTGAGTGAAGAACCGACAGCGGTGGGCGTGATTTATGTCATCGGCGCCGTGATGTGGATGGCAGGCTTTACTGTCGAAGTGATCGCTGATCAGCAAAAGTTGCGCTTCAGGGCAGACCCGGCCAACGCCGGTCAATTTATAAACGTTGGCCTTTGGGCCCGCGCCCGCCACCCCAACTACTTTGGCGAAATCCTGCTGTGGGCTGGCATTGCGGTGATAGCGATACCCTATCTATCGGGCACCCAGTGGGTGGTGATGCTCTCGCCGCTCTTTGTGCACGCCTTGCTCACGCGCGTTAGCGGCATTCCAACACTCATGAGGCGGGGTCAGGAGCTATGGGGCGATGACCCGGCGTACCAGGCCTATGTCGCCAGTACACCGCGTCTGTTACCGCGCCTGCATAAGGACGCTTTAAAGCGCTCTTAAACTACCGCTCAATCGATGGTCAGCCCGGCAAACTCGCCGGTGTCGCGCCATTTGGCGAGTAGGTTGAAGAACGGAATGGGTCCGTCGCCGTAGGACACCATCTGCTCAAAGTGCGCTCGCGGCTTACCTTCATTGTTGTAGTAGCCCGGTGTGCAGGTCTCATCGCCAATAATCCCGCCGCGAACACCCTTGTCCAAAATCGTCTGCACCCAGCGGGCTTCCGCCTCGGCGCTGGTTTCCACCACTTCTTTTTCGATGGCGAGCGCATGGCCAACAATGTGAGCGACATGGGTCGCGACCTCGTCGAGCATATGGGAGTAGTTCACGGTGAAGCCGCCCTGAATCGTGCTCATCATAAAGCAGTTCGGGAATCCATGGATATGCATACCGTGTAGCGTGCGAATGCCGTCCGCCCATTTGTCGCTAAGCGACAGGCCGTCGCGCCCGTATATCTCGAAGCCGCTTACGCGCTGAAAACCGGTGCCCACCTCAAAGCCCGTGGCGTAAACAATGCAGTCCACGGGGTTCTCGACGCCTGCGACGACCACGCCTGACTCAGTGATCCGCTCAACACCCTGACCCTCGGTGTCGACCAGCGTGACATTGTCCCGATTGAAGGTCTGCAAGTACTGATCATGGAAGCAGGGACGCTTGCAGAACATGCGATACCACGGCTTCAGCGCCTCCGAGGTGTTGGGGTCTTCAACAAGCGCTTCGATTCGGGCGCGCAGCTCGTTCATTTTTTCGAGGTTCGCGAGATCCATGATGTCAGGCAGGCTGAGCGCCTCGCCTTCCTGACTTTCCAGATAGAGCCGGAGCATCTTGCCGATAAGCGAGGTCCAGCCATCGTCGACCAGATCGGTTTCCTGTGGCTGGCCCGAGACCAGCGCGTTGAAGTTATCCATCCGCTCTCGCTGCCAGCCCGGCTTGAGCTCAGCGGCCCATTCGGGGTCAGTGGGACGGTTGTCCCGCACGTCGATACTCGACGGTGTGCGCTGGCAGACGTATAGATGCTCTGCACCTGCCGCAAGATGAGGCACGCACTGCACTGCCGTAGCGCCGGTACCGATCACAGCGATGCGTTTATCGGCCAGCTTATCCAAGCCGCCCTCAGCTGTGCCGCCGGTGTAATCGTAGTCCCAGCGGCTGGTATGGAAAGTATGGCCTTTAAAGTCGCGGATTCCCGGAATGCCCGGGAGTTTGGGGCGGTTCAATGGGCCGCTGGCGAGTGAGACAAAGCGGGCGCGAATGATATCCCCGCGATCGGTGCTCACTAACCAGCGGCGCTCGCCATCATCCCAGCGCAGCTCCTGGACCCCGGTCTGAAACAGCGCGCCGTCATAAAGATCAAAGTGCCTTCCGATGGCGCGGCTGTGCTCGAGAATCTCCGGTGCATGGGAGTACTTTTCCTTCGGCATGTAGCCGAGTTCTTCGAGCAGCGGCAGATAAATATAGGACTCCACATCACACTGCGCGCCGGGGTAGCGGTTCCAGTACCAGGTGCCGCCAAAGTCGCCACCTTTCTCAATAACGCAGATATCTTTGACGCCGGCCTGGCGAAGCCGCGCGCCTGCCAGCAAGCCGCCGAAACCGCCACCGATGATCAGTGCGTCGACGGCTTTGTCGACGGGGTCCCGCTGAAATCCCGGTTCCACATAAGGGTCGTCGACGTAGCGCGCCAAATCCCCGGCGATTTCGACGTACTGGTCGTTGCCGTCCTCACGGATGCGCTTGTCACGCTCCGCGGCATAGCGATGCCGGATGGCTTCAAGGTCTTCAAGACGTGGGCGTTGTTGGGTCATAGGGTCAGTGAGCGGGAGAGGAAACTGTCAGTTGCTGCAAGCTATACAACTTGCGGTGAAAAACCAAGAAAGCTAAGCGGAATCGACGCGGAGCGCTTTTCGCGCGAGGCGGGCATCAAGGAGTGCTGTGACCGCCAGCATGAAGAGCCCCAGTAATAGACGCAGGTCACCGAGAAAAATCCGTGGCTCGATGGGGTAGGCAATGGTCTTTTCGAGCCCCGCCAGTTTGAAATCGTGCCGCGCGTAAAACTCTGGATTGCTGATGATGTTGACCAGCGTGCGTCGGCTGCGGTACCGCATGATCGCGCCGTCCGACCACGCCTCGGCACCTTCGATACCTAGTAGATCGAGGCTGTCGGCGACCGACTTGCCCACCACAACGGGGTGACTCGCTCGGGAGAGCAGCGCAGGGATCATGTATTCCATGTAGAGGTCGATGAACGTTTGCCCGTCGGCATCGGGCGGCGCGCCCTCCATTGGCGGCGGGTTCTTCGCTAGATCGACAGCATTGAACATCAGAAATTGGCCACCCGTGTCATTGCGCAGAAACTCAAGCAGCGCGCCGTGAGCGGAAGGGTCTCCGCCCAGGTCGAGGTTTTCGCTCTTGCTGATATATGCCTGTATTTCTGCTTCAGTCAGTGGGCCACCGAAATCGGTGTACCAGCTGACGAACAGCGCATAAAGCACGATGGAGCTGAGCCACAGTTTGCGTCGTGATGTCATATCGGCAGTCTCCGTAGTGAGCGACAACATGTCAGGCACAGGTGCCTGTTACCTGTTAACAGTGCTTTAAGAGCTACCTGTAGGCAGCACTTGCAAACTGTACCCGCAATAGACTTTCGTGAGGGCCGGCCGTCAGGTTGCTCGTCCCGGCAATCATCAAATCTGATACACCACAGCGCTATTTTGTTGTCGCCATAACCCTGATACTCGCTGTGGCGATGGCGTTTTCATCACACAGTGACGATCCTCTACGAGCGACCCGGCGCTTACTTATTGGCACTGTTTATGCCAATATATAGATCGTTTCAAGACGCTGCAAGGAGTGCCAAAGATGTCTCTCGAACCCGTCCAGCTGGTGGGGGGCACCGGCTCGCCCTACACCCAGAAGATGGTGGCCCTGCTGCGATACCGACGCATCCCCTACGCTATTACCTGGGGTCAGCCCGAGACAAGGTGCGAGGCATTGGGTGTCGAGGCTCCCACGCCGACCTTTATGCCAACCTTCTTTTTTGAGGAGGGCGGCGAGCTCACTGCGCACTGTGACTCCACGCCCATCATTCGTCGACTGGAAGCGGACAACGTTGGCCGGTCGGTATTACCTGAAGATCCAGCACTCGCCTTTATCGATTACCTGATTGAGGATTTCGCCGACGAGTGGTGTACCAAATATATGTTCCACTACCGCTGGCATTTCGAAGCGGACGCCGCCAATGCCGGCACCAAGTTACCGCTCAGCATGGATGTCTCTATGCCTCAAGAGGCCTTCCAGCAGTTCAAGGACTATGTCTCTCAGCGACAGATCGAGAGACTCTGGGTTGTGGGCTCCAACGAGGAAACGGCACCCATTATTGACGCCAGTTACCGGCGGTTTCTTGGCGCGATGGACGCACATCTCGCCAACCAGCCGTTCATGCTGGGCCGTCGCCCGGGTGCCGGCGACTTTGGTTTGTTCGGTCAGTTGAGTCAGTTGGTGGGCTTTGATCCCACCTCGCGGGAAATTGCCCATGCGATTGCGCCGCGCACGGTCGGTTGGGTCGATCGCATGCCGGATGGCAGCGGCCTGATGCCGGAGGACTCAGATTGGATCGCCATCGAGGATCAGCCGGCGAGCCTCAGGGGGTTATTAGAGGAAATCGGGCGGGTCTACACACCGGCGCAACTTGCTAACGCGCAAGCCGTGATGGCGCAGGAGAAGACCTGGGAATGCGAGATCGATGGCGCGAGGTGGCACCAGCGGACCTTCCCCTATCAGGCCAAGTGCCTGCAGTGGACCCGCGACCAATATGGTCAGCTGTCGGCAGCCGATCAGGCGCTCGTCGATGCGTTAATCGCCGGCACCGGGATTGAGCCCATGTTGGAGGGAGTGAAATGAGCGCCCCACCAATCACAAATCGAGTGACCGAGATCACGGGGACCGACTACCCCATCATTCAGGCGCCTATGAGCTGGATTGCCAGAGCCCAACTCGCCTCAGCAGTCTGCAACGCCGGTGGCCTGGGCATTATCGAAACCGGTTCCGGTGAGCTCGACGCGATCCGTGGCGAGGTCTTGAAAATGCGTGAGTTCACGGACAAGCCCTTTGGCATGAATGTCGCGCTCGCCTTTGTGAAGGGCAGCGACTTTATCGACTTCGTGATCGAACAGAACCTGCCTTTTGTCACCACCTCCTCAGGCAGCCCGGCGGTCTGCACCGAGATCTTTCAGCAGGCGGGCATTAAGGTTTTTCATGTGGTGCCCACGCTCGATATGGCGCTCAAGGCGATCGACTGTGGCGTGGATGGCTTGATCGTCGAGGGCGGCGAGGGCGGTGGTTTTAAAAACCCCAGCCCGGTCTCGCTGATGGTGCTCCTACCCCTCATTCGTTCGCGCACTGATATCCCGGTTATCGCTGCAGGCGGCATTTGCGACGGCCCCTCGATGGCCGCCGCTTTCGCGATGGGTGCCGAGGGGGTGCAAATGGGCACCCGCATGCTGAGTAGCGCTGAGTCCCCGGTCCATCAGAACTGGAAGCAGGCGGTGGTCGAGGCGAAGGAGACCGATACGGTGTTTTTGAATCAGCAGTCCCGGCCGGCACTCCGGGCACTGCGCACTGAGCGCACCGCCGCACTGCAGCCGCTGGGGGCCTTCGACTTTCGCGAGCAGTTGGCTGGTGTGCAAGAGTTATATTTTGGAGGGGACATGGAAGCGGCGATTCCGCTGTCTGGTCAGGTAGTGGGCCGCATCGATGCGGTCCAACCCGTGGCGGAGGTGATTCAGGGCACCATGACCGGTTTTTATGAGTCGCTGGGCCACTTGCAGGACTATGCCAGCCCGTAATGTCTGACCAGGGTACCGCACCGCTCACTCTTCTGGGCTCCAATATCTCCTACTTCACTGGGAAGATGGAGAACTACCTCCGGCTCAAGCGAATTCCCTATCGGCTGGAGAGCATGCAGTTTCCAGCCGTGCGCAAGGTGTTGGAGCGGGAGCTCGGGGTGATGCAGATGCCTGCCATCATCTTGCCCGAAGGTCGATACATGACCGATTCCACCAAGATGATCGAGTAGTTTGAGGCGCGCCATCCAGAGCACCCGATTCTGCCGCCGGATCCTTTGCAGCGTTTTGTCTGCCACCTGCTGGAGGACTGGGCCGATGAGTGGTGGTGGCGACCCGCCATGCATTACCGCTGGCACTATGCCGAGGGCGCGCGCTTTGCGTCGTATCACCTGGCAACTGAGGTCATGGTTCACCACCCGCTCCCGGTCTGGTTTAAACGGCGCCTTCTGATGCATCGACAGCGCAGTGGCTACACTACCGGGGATGGCATCACCCGGGCTGACTTTAAAGCGGTCGAAGCCGACGTCGCCGCGCTCTGGCAACAGCTTGAGGCCACGCTCAGCCAACAGCCTTTTCTCTTGGGAGCGCGACCGTCTCTCGCCGATGTGGGGTTTGCCGGGTCGTTCTTCCGGCATTTTGCGCTGGACCCCGTGCCGCTCGAATTGCTTAGGCAGCAGGCGCCGGCAGTACTGCAGTGGGTCACCCATTCATGGGACACCCGGCTCGATACCGTTCAGGGCGAGTGGCAGACCGGCATCCCATCCGGTGTGACCGCGCTTCTGGAGCATATGGGGCGCGGTTATTTGCTCTACCTGTCGGCGAATGTGGAAGCAGTGCGAGTGGGAAGCAAACGTTTTACCGTTGAGATCGATGGCATCCGCTGTGAGGGTGCGCGTTATTCGAGATACCGGGTCTGGTGCCTGCAGCAGTTGCGAGACCATTTTGAGGCGCTACCCGCTGATGCCAAGACTGATGCAGAGGCACTGCTGAAGAGCACCGGCTGCTGGGAGCCCCTGTGGCGCGATCGTGATTTACCGCTGCTCGAGGGGCAGGAGCAGGGACTGCCTTTTCGCGCCGATACGAAAATGGTGGGTGTGCACGACACACTCCTTAGACGAAACAGGAAGTAGCAATAGGAACGCCGTATGGGTTTTGAGAAAAGCGACCAAGTTCGGGCATTGAATGCGCATCTGCAGCATTTCATGGACGAGCATATTTATCCGCGCGAGAGTGAATGGCACGAGTGGTGCCATGACCCGGAGCACCTCTGGGAAGTGCCTGCTTGGTATGACGACATTCGCGACAAGGCCAAGGCCGAGGGGTTGTGGAACCTGTTTCTGCCTGAGGAGTACGCGCCCTGGAGTCCGGGCCTGACCAACGTTGAGATCGCACCGCTCTTTGAGACCATGTCGAAGGTCATGTGGGCCCAGAGCGTGTTCAACTGCAACGCGCCAGATCGGGGCAACATGGAAGTGCTCGCCAAGTACGGCACGCCAGAGCAGCGGGAGCAGTGGCTGAAGCCGCTGTTGGCGGGCGAGATTCGCAGCGCTTACGCGATGACCGAGCCGCAGGTGGCGTCATCAGATGCCACCAATATGGAGCTCGAGATCCGGCGGGATGGGGATGAGTACGTGCTCAATGGCCGCAAGTGGTGGACCACCGGCGCGGTGGGGCCGCGCTGCAAGATCATGCTGGTGATGGGCAAGTCCAATCCTGAGAACGACCGGCATCGCCAGCACTCGACGATTCTGGTGCCCCGGGACACCCCCGGTGTGAAACTGGTCAGAACGTTGCGCGCCTTCGACAGCCTGCATTCGCCCGGCGGTGAGGCGGAACTGCTGTTCGAAGATGTGCGGGTGCCGGTCAGCAATATGATCAAGGGGGAGGGCTGCGGTTTTGAGATTGCTCAGGGGCGCCTCGGCCCCGGCCGTTTTCAGTACGCGATGGGTTTTGTGGGGATGGCCCAGCGCTGCCTTGAGCTCATGTGTGCCCGCGCCCAAGAACGGGTGGCATTCGGCGAGCCGCTCATCAGAAAGACCTCGATTCAGCATGAGATCGCGCGGAGCCGGTGTGACATCGAGCAGTGCCGGTTGCTCACATTGCAGGCGGCGGAGGTTATGGACCGCGAAGGACTCGACGGGGCGCGACCCTATATTTCCATGATCAAGATCGTGGCGCCCAAAATGGCACAGGAAGTTGCCGATCGCGCCATGCAGATTTTCGGTGGCATGGGCGTGTGTCAGGACACCATGATCCCCGAGGTCTTCACCATCGGTCGCTTTTGCCGCATCGCAGACGGCCCCGATGAGGTACACATGTCCCAGTTGGGCAAACTGACCGCTCGTGAACTGACGCCCTAATGGAGCCCCCTGTCATGACTCGCTTGCTACCCAAACTGTTACCTCTCATGTTGAGCGCCATGGTCACGATGCCCGGCAACGCCGAAACCCAGCTCGCCGGCTACTGGCAGCATGAGAGCGATCCGGTGTGGATTGAGATGCAGCCGGAAGCCGGTCAGGGGGTCATGATTCGTAACGACATCCGGTCGGACCGCTTGGGCTTTTTGGTCGTCACCGACCTTGAGGCCAGCGACGACCCCAATGAATGGTCCGCGCAGGTCTTCGCTGCGCGATTGGGTGAGTACCGCAAAGCAGAGATCACCTTAGCGGCTGACGACCGAATGGTCTTCAACGTGACTGTCGGGTTTGTCCGCCGTTCGGTGGAGTGGCGCCGTGTATCAGAGGTGCCGCCCGCACCCGATGACGCGTAAACTCCAGCCCCGACAACAATAAAGATCGAGAACGTGTCATGAGTAAACGTTTGGTTTTTGCTGCTAGCCTGCTGGCGCTCACCACTGCCTGTACCGAAGAAGTCGGCCTGCTCGACGAGGATCGCAACTTTGGCGGGCGCGGGGGCAATTCCCTCGAGCCGGTGATGGATATTCTGGATCGCACGCCGCCACCCGCTAATCCGCTACGCAATGCGTATTTCGGCGATCTGCATGTGCACACCGAATACTCCTTTGACGCCTATAACTTTGGCACCACCGCCACCCCCTATGACGCCTACCGCTTTGCTCAGGGCGAGACGATCGAGCACCCGGCAGGCTATCAAATTCAGATGGCGACGCCCCTCGACTTTTACGCCGTCACTGACCACGCCATGTTCCTCGGCCTCGCGCTGGAAGCGGGCGACACCACCACGTCGTTTTCCCAGTACGCCGTTTCGCAGCCGCTGCATAACCTGAACGCCGAAGACAACATGGGTGAGCTGAGTCTGGTCACCCGGCTCGCGAACTTTGCCTCATTCATTCCCGACACGTTGGCGGGCATTCTCTCGGGAGAGATCTCAGAAGAAATGGCGATCGGGGTGACCCGCCGTGCCTGGGCGGACATCATCAATGCGGCTGAGCAATATAATGACCCCGGTCACTTCACGACCTTTGTGGCCTACGAATACACCTCCTCGACTGACGATGTCGGCAATTTGCACCGTAACGTCGTATTTCGCGGCGCCGACAAATTGCCGGCTGTGCCGTTTTCCCGACTGAACTCCCAGAACCCGGAGGGTCTCTGGGACTGGATGGATACGCTGAGAGACCAGGGCATCGAAAGTCTGGCGATTCCCCACAACTCGAATGGCTCCAACGGTCAGATGTTCAAGTTGGTGGACTGGGCGGGTGACCCAATGGACGACGCCTACGCCGATCAGCGCGTGCGCAATGAGCCGATTGTGGAGATCACCCAGGTCAAGGGCACTTCAGATACCCATCCTCTATTGTCGCCTAACGATGAGTGGGCTGACTTTGAGATCTACAGGTTCCGCGTGGGCACCAGCCTGCACAGCGAAGAGAAAGGTAGTTATGTTCGTGAGGCCCTGCTCAATGGTCTGGCGCTGGAAGCACAGGGTGTGAAGAACCCCTATCAGTTCGGCTTTGTCGCGGCGAGCGATACCCACGTGGCAGGCACCAGTGACGACGAGGAGACCTATTTCTCCAAGGCGGGCCTTCTGGATGGACTGCCCGAGCGCCGCGGCTCGGTACCGGTGGACACCATGTACGGCCTGTTCGCGCGATTTCTGGCCCCCGATACGTTGACAGAGGTCGACGGACGGACTTACACCTACGGTGGTGGCTTCGAGAGCTGGAGCGCCTCGGGCGTGACCGGTGTCTGGGCCGAGGAGAACACCCGGGATGCTATTTATGATGCTTTCCGCCGCAAGGAGACCTTCGCCACTTCAGGCCCGCGCATGCGCGTGCGGTTTTTTGCGGGCCACGATTACGCCCTGGACATTCTGAATTCCGAGACCATGATCGAGAAGGCTTATGCGGGAGGCGTGGCGATGGGTGGCGAGCTGGCTAAAACGGATGAGGCTCCGCAATTCGTCGCCTGGGCCAGTGCCGATCCGCGTGGCACGGCGCTACAACGGCTCCAAATCATCAAGGGCTGGGAAAAGCATGGTGAAACCTATGAGCAGGTCTACGATGTCGCATGCTCAGACGGTCTGACCCCTGACCCCAATACCCACCGCTGCGGCGACAACGGTGCCCGGGTCAACATATCTGACTGCAGCATCACCGAGGGCGTCGGTGCCGCCGAGTTGAAGACCGTGTGGCAGGACCCCGATTATGATCCCGACAGCCGCGCCTTCTACTACGTGCGGGCCCTGGAGAATCCGACCTGCCGATGGTCGACCTGGGATGCGATCCGCGCGGGCGTTGAGCCGCGGCCTGATCTGCACACCACCCTTCAAGAGCGCGTCTGGAGCTCACCCATCTGGGTGCGTTAAGGGTCAGGTACTGATCCGCTCACTGCCGTCGGTGGATGTTCCTCGCACTGCGGTACTCAAGACGCCAGATTTAACAGCGCTCAAGCAACAGTGCGCTGCCGCTACCGGCAGCGCCGCTGGCGGCAACGATACCCTTGCTCAGCTCTTGTCGATGGAGTTCATCAATCAACGTGCCGGTCATGATCGCCCCCGTTGCGCCCATCGGGTGACCCAGTGCGATCACGCCGCCGTTCACGTTAAGCCGCGAGTCGTCGATACCGAGCTCCTGGCGGGTTTTGACCACGGTTGCGGCGAAGGCCTCGTGTATCTCAAACAAATCGATGTCCTGAGCGTGGAGACTTTGATCCGCCAACAGCGCCTCGGTCACCGTCACGCAGCCGCTCACCACTTCCAGCGGCTCGCCCGATGCCGTGGTGCTGGCCATAAGGCGGGCTTTGGGCGATATGCCGAGTGACTCACCCAAGGCGGCGTCTCCAAGCAAAACCAGCGCCCCGGCGTCACACATCGCAGGGGAGTTGCCAAGGGTGTGGACGTGCTCGATGGCCACCAGCTCACTGAACTTCGCGAGTTGTAATTGGTCGGCGCCCGCCGCACCGAGCTCCGCGAACGCCGCGGGTAACCTCGCCAGTCGCTCTGCGGTCATGTCGGCGCGGATACACTCATCCTCACTGATCAGCGCTTCGGGTGTCTCGATGGGGACGATCGACTGAAACCGCCCCTCTTGCTGCGCCAGCGCTGCGCGCTGCTGGCTCTGCAGTGCCACCGCATCGCAATCCTCCCGGCTGGCACCAATGCGCGTGGCGATCAGATCAGCACCGCTACCCATCAACAACACCTGATGGCGGACGGCATATGCGGGATCGCTGAAGACCCGTGCTTCGTCAGAAAGCATCGGCACGCGGGACATCATCTCGACGCCACCGGCGGCAATAGCCTGAGTGTGTCCGGCCGCCACCTTGAGTCCTGCCAGCGCAATGGCATCGATACTGGATGAGCAGAAGCGGTGCACCGTCAGCCCAGACACAGATTCTGGCCAACCGGCAAACAGCGCAGAGGTCTTAGCGATATTGCCGGCTTGCTCCCCGTGTTGGGTTACGCAGCCCAGAATGACCTCCGACACAAGTGTGGGGTCCAGCTGATTACGCTGTGCCAGTGCCTGATACAGCGGCTTCAGTAACTCCGGTGGCGTTAAAGGGTGCAGCCCGCCGTTGGCTTTGGCCCGGGTTCGCGCGCTGCGGATAGCATCGTAGATAAAAACATCTTTCACGAACCCACGCCTACGACAAAGCTGGCGCAGGTCGTCGTGCTGCCGCCCACATTGAAGGTGGTCATGTTCTCGGCATTGGCAATCTGATAATCACCGGCCTGGCCGGTGACCTGTCGCGCGCAATCGAGCACCATGCGGACGCCTGTCGCGCCAACCGGATGCCCTAGCCCGATCAGCCCGCCACTGGGGTTGATCGGAAAGTCACCGTCTCGGGTGATGCGGCCTTCTTCCACCGCCTTCCAGCTCTCACCGGGGGCGGTCAGGCCACAGTGATCAATCGCCATGTACTCGGTGATAGTGAAACAGTCGTGGGTCTCCAGACCATCGAGGTCAGTAATGTCTGTCATCCCCGCTCGCGCGCGCGCGTCGGCCAGCGCCTGCGCCGCATGGGGAAATATCAGCTCGCGGTCCTTTGAGGCGGCCAGCTTTGTTTCCAACAAAATGGGTGCGGAACGATGCCCCCACCCTTTGATGCGCGGCATATCGACGAGCTGCTGACCGCGATCCTGAGCGTGTGCCCGGGCGAAGCGCTCACTGGCCAGAATCACACAGGCCCCGCCGTCGGTGATCTGCCCGCAGTCGAGTTTACGCACCCGGCCTTCGATAGAGGGGTTGAGTGCGGGGTCATTGCCAAAGCTGCCCTCGGCAAAGGCCCAGTCTCGTGTCTGTGCCCGCGGGTTCTGTTTGGCGTTGCCAAAATTGATTTCTGCGATGCGGGTCAGCGGCTCGTCAGCGATTCCGTAGCGGTGGTCATATTCCTGGGTAATGCGATCGAACAGGAACGGCCAGGGGAATTCGCAGCTTGTGGCTTCATGTCCCTGCCACGCCGCGGCTCCCAGATACTCAGCTCCGGTTCTGCCATCGACATTGCGCATCAGCTCCAGGCCCACCACGCAGGCCACGTCATAGTGCCCCGCCTCAATGTCGCGCATGGCCGCCAGCAGCGCCATTGAGCCCGACGCGCAGGCGGCCTCGTGCCGGGCGGTCGGTAAATTGCCCAGCTCAGGGTAGACCTGGCCGAAGAATCCCCCGATCAGACCCTGACGCGTAAACAGGTCACCCACGAAGTTGCCCACGTGGCCCGCCTCAATCTGAGCCGGCTCGATTGCCGCGTGCTGCACGGCGTCTTGCAGCGCTTCGGCAAAGAGATCGTAGATCTCCAGCTCTTCCCGCGCCCAGTTGCGCGCGAAGTCGGTTTGGCTGCCGCCGAGGATATAAATTGGCGCATGCATGGTGATTCTCCTTGTGCTGACGCTGATCCTAGGCGGCGCGCCGTGGGGTGGCAAGCGCTACCGGCAGGCCGGCTGCGCGTTGCGGCCAGCCATTTTTCCTTGCTAGGCTGTGGCCCGGATCGCCGCATACGCGAATGGGCGGAGACAACGATGAATCAAGCACTGCACTTGCCGGCTTACCCGGTCACCGATGACTGTATTGGTGGCGTCGCAGAATTTGAGCATACCCAGCCCTGGATTTATGGGCTCGATAACCCCTATCTGCACGGCGTTTATGCGCCGACCACGCTTCAGCTCAGCGAATCCGGCCTGCGGGTGGAGGGCGAGCTGCCTAAAGACCTGTTGGGCACCTACTTTCGCAACGGCCCGAACCCGATCCACCAGCCGGAGAACCGGTACCACCCATTCGACGGTGACGGCATGGTGCACGCCGTCTCGTTTTGCCAGGGCGAGGCCGCCTACCGCAACCGCTATGTCGATACCGTGGCCCTCGCCGAGGAGCGTCAGGCTGGCCGCTCTATGTCGAACGGCGTCATGGGGCCCTTTGATTTTGAGGTCTCACCCTTTGGCATCAAGGACACCTCCAATACGGATCTCTTTTACTACGCAGGCGGCCTGATGACCCTGTGGTACAACGCGGGCCATCCCTATCGCCTGAATCCCCAGACGCTGGAAACCGAGGGTTACTTCGAGCTCGAGGGCAGGTGCCATCGTCGGCTGTCGGCACACTCCAAAGTGGATTGGACGACGGGGGAATTGCTGTTCTTCGATTACGGAGATGAGCCACCCTACATGACCTGCGGTGTGGCCGATCCTTCTGGCAAGCTATTGCATGAAGCAGAGATCGATCTGCCCGGCCCGCGGTTGCCCCATGACATTGGCTTTACCCCCAACTACACCATTCTGCATGACCTGCCTTTCTTCCATGACCCGAAGGTGCTCGAGCGTCACCAAATGCGGGTGCTGACTTTCCACCGAGATATCCCGACCCGCTTCGGTTTTATTCCGCGCTACGGCCGGGGTGATGAGATCCGCTGGTTCGAGTGTGAGCCCTGCTACATCCTGCATGTGAGCAACTGTTGGGAAGAGGGCGACTGGGTGGTGATGGACGGTTGCCGGTCAATTAACCCCATGCCTGCGGCTACCAATGGGGAGGGCGAACTCTCGCACATGCTGGCCTATATGCGTCTCGAGGCAAATAACTACCGTTGGCGCTTTAATTTGCGCACGGGAGAAGTGCGCGAGGGCGACATCGACGACCTCAACACCGAGTTCAACAAGACCAACCCACTGTATGCCGGCGTGAAAAGCCGCTTCGCCTATCATCAGCGTATCCCGCTGCTGGAAGAGGGCGGGCATACCCTTCGCTTTACCGGATTGGTGAAGTACGACAATGAAAACGGTTGTCGGCAGCAGTGGGATTACGGTGAGGGTGTGTTTGGCAGCGAGGCTGTGTACGCACCCAAGACCGGCGCGACGCGTGATGATGCCGAGGACGATGGCTATGTGGTGACATTGGTCACCGACAGCACCGATTGGTCATCCCATTGCCTGGTGTTCGACGCGACGGATGTCGCGGCGGGTCCCATGGCCCGCGTGACCCTACCGCAGCGGGTGCCGTTTGGTTTTCACGCTAGCTGGGCGCCGGGCATCTGATCTGTCGCGCCGCTGAGGCTCAGATCCTTACGAGCATCAACGCAGCAACCAACACCATCAGACCCGCCGCGATCTTGTTCAAGTTAGCGAGGTGCCGCTCGGTGGTGAGGAATCGCCCGAGACCGCTCCCACCCGTGGCATAGAGCGTCATTGAGAGAAACTCCGAGGGCAGCATCACGCCCAGAAACGCGGCGAGCTGTTCAGGCGTTGAGTACGCCATGGACATAAAGCCCGGGAGTAGGGCAATCATGAAGCCCCAGCCCTTGGGGTTCATCACCGTCGTTACATATCCCAGGATGAGCAACGCGCTGGCTGAGAGATGCGGTTGGTTTTCGTCGCCCGCGAAGCGGGCGGGTTGCGTCCACAGCCGGTAAGCAATCCACAGTAGATAGCTGCCGGCCACCAACGCCAGCAGGGCGAAATACATCTCCGATAGTGACTGGATCCAGGCGAGCAGGAGCACGCAGGTCGAAACCACCGTTGTGACGCCTGTGAGTTCACCTCCCATCATCCACAGCGTGCGCCGATAGCCTTGAGATAGACCCAGCGTGAAAGCCAGGGTCATACACATGCCGGGGGTGAGCGAAATGGCGGCGATCGTGGGAATAAACACCCACAACAGCTCCGGATTCATGGCGAGGCAACCTCAGTACTTCAGCAGTAGAAAGACCAACGCCAACAATTGAACCATATTGATAATGACCGACACACGGTGCAGCGTGGCAAAGCGCGTGCCGGCCGCAGCGTCACCGGCAAGCTCGGCGTCGCGCAGTTGGTTAATGCGGGGCACCAAGCTTTGCCGAATCCAGAGTGTTGATAGTGCGATCAGCCAACACACTGCCGCCGCCAGCGGTGCGCTGCTGATCCACAAGCCACCCGCGAGGCCAGAGCCCACAATCAGCGCGAGGTAATACCGCGGAAAAAGTGTGCGCAGAAACAGGCCGGCTTCTGCGATCGGGAGCGCCTGGAACACCGTGGGCGCCACGCCCACAGCAAAGAACAGCATGGCACCTAAAGTGGCGGCGACAACGTAAAGCGCAAGAGTTTCCATGGCGAGCCTACTTTGAGCGCTGTTTGTATTGGGTGGCGCAGTAGCCGCGCGATACTGACGGGTCCCGACGTGCACCGTGTTTGGTGACGCGGCCGGAAACACGCTGGCGCCAGTTCTTGAAGGCCTTCGGTTTCAGTGACCCACGCATCAGCCGAATCACGTCTCCTTCGGGTAGCCCGTAGAGACGCTCGATGGCCTCGAAGGGCGTGCGATCCTCCCAGGCCATTTCGATAACCCGCGAGTGATCCGCGGCGCTTAGGCCGAGCCAGACGTTGGCCGTGGCGCCATTGGTTGCGGATTCTTCCGCGGCGGTGACGGGCGGCGAAGGTGCCAGATCAGTCATATTGGGTCTGAAACTTGATGGTGGTCATAAGGGAGGAATGCGCCTAAGGGGAGCTCGCTTTTTGAGGTAGCAACTCTAGCGAAAACGCGGGGCAATTGCCGGCTGGCCCAGCCAGCATTGACCCTAGGGAGCACCCCCCCTAGGGTGGGCAAATGGAAGACGGGTGCGAGTGATGCGGGTACTGCTAGCAGGCGCAACAGGCTACATCGGGCAGGCAGTGCTGCGCGAGTTAGTGGCTCAAGGTCACGAGGTGGTGGCGCTGGTGCGGCCAGGTCGGAGGCTGTTTCTGGCGCTTTCTGATGAAAGCCTCAATCAAACGCCTGATGAATTGTCTGATGCAGTCACCGTCGTGGAGGCGGACATCACGGCTAATGAGGACTGGGCGGCGTCGCTACCGAACGCCAACGCAGTGGTTTCCTGTCTCGCAAGCCGCAGTGGTGCGCCTGCTGACGCCAGGCTCGTTGAGTACGAGGCGAATCGCCGGCTACTCGCCTACGCGGAGGGGGCGGCGGTGCAGCATTTTGTGCTGTTATCAGCGATCTGTGTGCAGATGCCGCGCCTCGCTTTTCAGCGGGAAAAGTTGAAGTTCGAGGCGTTGCTAGATGAGTCGTCGGTGCCCGCAACGATCATCCGCGCCACCGCGTTTTTTCGCTCACTGGTGGGGCAAGTCGAGCGGGTCCGCGCGGGAAAACCTTTCTTGTTGTTCAGCAGCGGCAACACCACCGCCTGCAAACCCATTTCCGATCGCGATCTGGCTAGGTTCATCGTGTCGAAGCTGGCGTCGCCACCATCGAATACCGCTGTGCTGCCAATCGGTGGTCCGGGCCCGGCGCTCACCCCACAGGATCAGGGGCGGTTGTTGTGCGAAACACTGGGCCAGCCTTTTCGCACCACTTCACTGCCGCCCGAGATGTTTGACTGGATCCGCTGGCTGATCAGCCCGCTGGGGCTGGTGTCACGACGCATGCGAGACCGCATGGAGTTTCTCCGCATTGCCAAGTTCTATGCCACCGAGTCGATGCTGTGTTGGGACGCGACTGCCGAGCGGTACGACGCCGAGGCCACGCCCGAGTATGGTGACGACACGCTGCAGGCCTTTTATGCCGGGCTGGCGTCGGGTGAGCTAAAAATGCTGGAGCGGGGTGAGCACAGCCTGTTCTGAAGCTGGGGCCGGCCTCAGGCGTGCAACAACATCACCGTTGCCACGTGTGACGCGCTGATTTTCACTGTATGGATCGGTGCCGCATGCCAGGCTTGGGCCGCGCCGCGGGTTGGGGCGATGGCCAATGCGTGCTGGTCGGTGCGTGTGATCGCGACGTCCTGAAAGCCCACCCATTCCTTCGTGAGCGGGTATTGGCACTTATAGAAGCTCTCTTTGGCGCTGAAGAACAGGGTGGTCTCAAGCGCAACGGTGTCCGGCGCAAGCGAGCTGAAGTAACCCGCCTCTTTCTCGGTGAACAGGGTTGGCCAAAGCTTCTGCTCCACCCGGCCGATGGTTTCGATGTCGACGCCGACCGACTGAAAAGCGCTCCGCTTGCCAACAGCGGCGGCACAGATCGTATCGCAGTGCGACAGGCTGCCCGTGCGATCAGCTGGCCATACCGGTGAACGATCGTCGGCGCGGCGTAGGGGAGCGGGCGGCAAACCAAGTTGATCAGATAGCACGTGCGCAAGCAGTCGGCCGGCGGCAAACTCCTTCTGCCGATTGGATGCAGCGCTGGCGATGTCTTCCCACTCGTCCGGGTGTGGATCACCCGATAGCGCCTCGAGCGGTGCCCAGGAGATCGCGAGATCAGGGCCCGTTAGGTCAGGGAGAAGAGGGTGAATGGTCATGGCGCGATGGTAGCACCGCGAGTCCTGGGCATTGAGGCACATAGCGACCGTGGTGTGGCAGCGCTGTCGCCAAGGCGAAGCTTGGACGCGTTGCTTGAACCTGCCGGATCAGTGCTCGGGATTTTCGCTTGAGTTGATTGAGGGTGAGCGTTGCGATGCCCAGCTCAAAATGGCGAGCGCCACCGCGAGCAATAACACGGCACCCGCCTCAAACAAGAGCTTGCTGGGCTCTGCTTCTTTGCCCTGCAGAATGATCAGTCGCGTAATGCCAGTAATAGCGATCAGCACCGGCAGCGTGACGGGTACGCTGTGGGTGGCATAGTAGGCATACGCCATGCCGATCACCTCGAGATAGATGAATAGCAACAGGAGATCGGCGAGTCGGATGCGGCCTTCGTCAAAAAATGAGGTGAGCTCGAGTGCTACCGCCAGCATAGTCAGCATGCTTATGATGACCAGCAGAAGGCGTTCGGCCGCGCTGAAAAAGCTCAGTACGCCGCGATCGAGCTTCTCGGTGGCTTCGGGATAGTCGGTACCCAGCTGATGTTTGGCCATTGTCACAGTCCGCCTAAATCTTGCGCGCTAGTGGGGGTATATACGTTCCTCCAAGGAAAACCGTTCACGCACTTTGATTTGCAGTGAATCGGTCCAACGAGTTGGGTCATGAGGCGGGCGTTTCAGCCTGATATACCGCGTCACGCTCCAGCCTAATCAAGGGGCGGAATGACCTTCTCGGCTGATATCCATGGAATGTCGACGACTTCGGCCTCTCGCCATCCATCTCCTGCGTTTAGTGACAGCGCTGTACCCGGAGCCGAGAGATCGGTGGGCACGTTAATGAGCGCAATGTTGTGTTCCAGCCTGGGCGACCAGGAGTACCGCGTCACGTGGCCAACCACCTCGTCGCCCGACTTCACGTCCATAAAATGTTGGTTGGGAATGACAGGGTCGCCGCCAAAGTTGGCGCCGACCAAGCGACGCTCAGGGCCTGTTTTGGCGATGGCCTGAAGCGCGGCCTTGCCTACATAGTCATGGGGCTTGTCGATATCTAGTAGTCGATCCATGCCGATGGTGAAGGGGCTGTCGTTCAGGGTGATATCACTGCAGTAAGAGAGCAGCGCGCCTTCCATACTGCGTGCCAAGGAAGGGCAGGCAGCTTGGATGTTGAACTCGGCACCCGCTTCCATACACAGGTCCCATAAAGCGGTGCCTTTGCTACCGTCCTTGAGGATGATCTCGTAGCCCAGCTCGCCGCTCCACCCGGTGCGGCTAAGCACCACCGGAATGCCCTCTAGGGAGGTATGGCAGAAGTGGTAGTAGCCGAGTTCGATCGCGAGATCGCCGAAGAGCTTGTGCGCCACCCGCGGTGCCAGTGGGCCCTGCAGCTGCAGCGGCGAAGCATCAGGTTCGCGGACGGTGACCTCTAGACCACTTTGTGCGGCCACGCCTTTGGCCCACAGCAGGACATCGCCATCACCCGGTGACAGCCAGAAATGGTTTTCGGTATGTCGGTACATGACGGCATCGTTAATGATGCCGCCGTTCTCATCCACAAAGACCACGTAACGGGCCCGATTGATAGGGCACTTGTCGATGTCTCTAGGAGTCAGCAATTGTGTGAGTGCCAGCGCATCGGGGCCGATGATTTCCACCTGACGTTCGGCCGCCACGTCCCATAGAGAGACGCCTTTGACGATCGCCCAGTACTCGGCTGTGGGGTCGCCATAGCTGGTGGGCATGAACATGTGGTTATAGATAGTGAATGCTTTGGCGCCCGCCTTCATGGTGGCGTCATAAAAAGGGGATTTGCGGACGCGGGGCCCGATGGTGATGGCGGGTGATGACATGACGTGACTCCGTGAGCAGCGCGCGGCTTACTATTCTCGCGGCATTATGGCGCTGGAAGCCCCGCTACGGAATGCTTTTTGTCAGCTTCGTAAAGCGCCATCGGCGCTTTAGGTAAGGTCGTTTCAGCCAGCAGAATTGACTTGGGTTGTCGGAATCAGGCCGCGGCGCCAGACACCTCGGTATCGGCAAACTCCAGCGGCGTCTCCAGCTCAGAATCGGGTGGCACGACGGGCTCGTACTCCACTTCCTCATCGGAGCGCGGGTCCTGATCAAAGGCTGCGGGCGCCATGGCCGAGGTGGCGGGCATGAAGGTGCCTTGCTCTTCGATGGTCACCGCGGTGCGACCTGGCGGCTGCAGGATGATGAACACGCCAGTTATCAGACTGGCCACGCCGAGGAAACCAAACAGCGCGCTATCGCCCAGACTCCGCATCGCCCAGCCGATGACCAGTGCACTGCTGGCGGAGCCCAGCGCATTTAGCAAGAGCACCGATGAGCCAATGGTCACGAATTCTTCGCTCTTGGAGTTATCCGCAGCTTTAGCCAAGGAGACCGCGTAAAGTGAGTTGGCGAAGGCGCCGAAGGCAAAGGCACCGAGTAGTAGTGCATCGCGAGTTTCGGCCATCAGTAAGCCAAAGGCAGATAAACCGCTGGCAGCACAGAGTGCGGCCAATACATAGCGCCGGTCGATACGGTCGGACGCCATGCCGATCGGGTACTGGGCCACGGCGCCACCGATGATATTGGCGGCGATAAACACGGGGACAAAGCTGGGGTCGTTAGTCTGCGAGAGTACGTAAATCGCGCCCAGTCCCCAGAAGCCACCCATGACCACGCCCGACCCCAGTGCACCGGCAAATGCAGTGTGGGAGCGGCGGTATAGCTTGAAGAAGTCAAACCGCGTGGCCGGTACCGGCGCCGGCGCCAGAGTGCGGGTAAGGCTCACGGGCACGATGGCCAGGCCCACCAACAGTGACACCAGGATGAAGGGGTACAGCGGATTGGCTTCGGTCAGGCCTAGCAGATACTGGCCCACCGCCATCGAGACGAGGACGATCACGGTGTATACCGACAGCACTCGGCCGTGGCGACTGCTGTCGCTCTGCTCGGCGAGCCAGCTCTCAATCACGGTGTAGGAGCCGCACATCACGGCGCCCAGCACAAAGCGCACCAGCACCCAGAAGATGCCCTTGTCGACAAGACTGAGGAACAGGAAGCTAGACAGGAAGATGGCCAGCAACGCCGTGAAGCTGCGGATGTGTCCCACCCGGGCGATGATGGGCGGAATCATCAGCGCACCGGTCAGGAAGCCTGCGAAGTAGGCGGAGCCACTCAGCCCGATCAGCGTTTGCGACAAACCGAGCTCGCTGGCGCGCAGGGGCAAAAAGGTCATGTGTAGGCCATGGCCAGCCAACAGAAATGCAGTCGTAAGGAGCAGTGACGATACGGGCCGGAGGGTACTCATGGTGCGCGCTCTACTATGCTGTGAAGTGATTCGGAAAGGCGCGCATTTTGCCTGCAAACCCATGGCTCACAAGCGACAAATTCGTGAATTTTTGGCGAGCGCGGAGTACCGTTAACGGCGTCTCATTTTTGCCCAGAAAACGGTCCTGAAAAGGGAGAGCGGGAGGGGCTGATCAGGCGGCCAGATCGCTCCAGGCGAGCTGCTCATGCCCTCGACTTTTCAGCAGTGTCGAGAGCGCTCTGATGTGGTCCGGACCGACTTCGCAGCAGCCGCCAATGACGCTCGCGCCGGCGTCCAGCCAGCTCTCTGCGAATGCGGCGTACTGCTCAGGGCCTAGGTCTTTCCTTGCCTCGAGCACGTCGACAACCCCGCCGGGCTCCAGCGCGTCGATTGATGTGAAGCCATTGGCAAAGGCGCCGAAGGGGAGCCGTGACTCGCTGAGGATGGCCAACGCCTCGGAGATGACTTCGGGTTTGGAGCAATTGATCACGACTGCCAACAGATTGAATCGCTCAATAGCGGCCAGTGCGTCAGCCAGTGATTCCCCCGATCGCAATTGCTGACCGTCTTCATCGGAGACGGTCAGGCCCAGCACGATCCTGACGCCCTCCTGCTCAGCCGCGGTCAAGACTGCCTCCGCTTCACTGATCGACGGAATCGTCTCGGCCAGGAAGCCATCGACAGTCTCTTTTTGCAGCGCGATGAGTTCACGATACTCGCCAATCGCTTGCTCAAGGGGTAGCTGGGTGTCTGGCCGGTAGCTGGCCACTAGCGGTGGGAGCGACGCGATCATGGCGGCGTCCGCATTCTGACTGGCCGCGGCACCTTGCTCGCCCAGCTGCCGCGCGCGATCCAAGAGCTCTCCAATGGGAGGGAGGTTTTGTCCCCGCGCGAGACGCTTACGCGTAATGGCATAGGTGTTTAGGCACGCGATGTTGGCGCCGGCATCGCAGAAATCGCGATGCACTTCCGCAACGAGGTCAGGCTCCTCCAGCATGACCTGCAACGACCAGTGATGATGTGCAGGTGATGGACTGCGGCGAATCAATTCTTGGCCGAGACCGCCGTCCAGTAGCAATACACCGTGAGTCATATTTGATCCTTGTATCAATCGACCGTCCGTTGAGAGGACCATAAGTATAGGGCTGCGCTTTCGTGAGGTATACGTGACTGGCAGCGACCAGGTCATCAGTAGGAAAAGTTATATCAGCGCCCTTCTCGCGGCAGTGTCATCTGCCACAACGAGAAACGTACGGTGGCGAGCGGCTAGGCCGTGTTCCCTCTCTGGTTTATTGCTCAGGCCGCTTTGCGGTTGCTCCCGATCGAGAATAGCAGCGCGTAAAAAACCGGTACGGCAATGAGCGCCAGCACCGAGCCGAAGGCTAGGCCACCCATGATCGACACCGCCATCTCGCGGAAAAAGTCATCTCTCAAGAGCGGCGCCATGCCGACGATGGTCGTCCCTGCCGCCAGTAGCACCGGGCGCAGGCGGCTGACACAGGCCGATACCAAGGCATGTTGGGTCAGGCCATCATCAGCGGAGCGCAGATTGATCTCTTCCACCATGATCACGCAGTTCTTGATCAAGATGCCAACCAGGCTTAGCAGGCCCAGCATCGCGGGGAAGGTAAAAGACAAGTCGGTCACAAAGAGCCCGACAAAGACGCCCACCATAATGAGCGGCACCGTCATCCAGGTGACCAGCATTTGCCGCACATTGCCAAACAGCATCAGCGTCGCAAGGATCATCACCAGCAGGGCGATTGGGAAGCGCGAGATGACCATATCGTTGGCCAACTTCATCGATTCGTATTCACCGCCCCACTCCAGTTCATAGCCGGGCGGCAGGGGAATGGATTCAATGTCACCGCGGATTGCGTTGAACGCGCTGGTGGCGGT
Source organism: Halieaceae bacterium (assembly GCA_902520195.1). Taxonomy (GTDB): domain Bacteria; phylum Pseudomonadota; class Gammaproteobacteria; order Pseudomonadales; family Halieaceae; genus Luminiphilus. The sequence continues at coordinate 17,935 of CABYND010000001.1, read as the reverse complement.
TTCACCCGGTGGCGCATTCGCTTGAACGGTAATGGTGCGGACCCGGTTACGCCGCATCAGAAAACTATCTTCGGCAAGAAGTGTGGCGGCTGACACCACCTGCCGTGCTGATACAAACGACTGGGTGCTCTCGCTCCACAGGTCCCGTTCAAGCAGTTCCGTTGCGGTTTCTGCCAGCGGCATGATGCGCGCGACAATAGGAACGGGTTTGTCGCCGTCGCGCAGCACGCCGACAGGGGTACCGACGGTGCTGGACGCCACGGCTCGCGAGACATCGGGTAACTGAATACCTGCGCGTCGCGCCCGGGCGTGATCTGGCATCACGGCCATTGACAGCCGTTGTTCCCGCCAGTCGATCTTGCGATCGATCAGCCGGTGCTCAATGAAGTGCTGCATGGTCTCTTCGGCGAGCCCGCGGAGCTCGGTGCGGTCGCTGCCATAAAAGCGTGCCTCGATTTTGCTCGCGGTGCTGCTCGTGAACTCGAGCCGCCGCACCATGTGATGGATCTCTGGGAATTCGGCTGCAATCAGCTCACCGGTTTGCTCCATCAGGCCCGTCACTGCCTCGACGTCATCGACATTCACCACCAGTTGCGCGTAGGCGGGGTCGGGTCGCTCGGGTAGCAGAATCATGGTGAAACGAATGGGGCCTCGGCCTGCCCAGGTTGAGACTTGGGTCACGCCTTCAAGACTGAGCAGTCGCTTGCGCACACGATCCGCCATGCGATCGCTGGCGTGGATATCCGTGCCCTGGGTTTGGTAGAGATCCACAAAGAAGAGCGGCGTGTTGGTTGCAGGAAAAAATCCCTGCTTTAGCTGCGTGAAGCCCACGATGCTCGACAACATGACGGCCAGCAGGATAAGCGTGGTCAAACCTCGCCGGGCAATACCCCACGCCATGAGTTTGCGGTATCCCGCGAAAACCGGCCCGGCGTAAAGGCGGCTCTCGAGCACAGCTTCGGGTACAGAGGTGAGTAGCGCCATCCCGATGGAGGGCACCAGCGTAATCGCAAGTATCCAACTTAACAGCAGCGATATGCCGCAAACCGTTAACAGCGACCCCAGAAACTGACCCGTTGAGTCATTCGACAGGCCAATGGGGGCAAAGGCGGCAATCCCGATGACCGTGGCTGCTAGCAAGGGGAAGCGCGTGGTCGCCACCGCCGCGATAGCCGACTCCCGGGGGCTGAGACCCTGTTTGATCCGGGTAATCATGCCCTCGGTCACGACAATGGCGTTATCGACCAGCATGCCCATCGCGATCATCATCGCGCCCAGCGAAATCCGTTGCAGCTCAATCCCCGCAGCGGCCATCACGCCGATCGTGCCGGTCACCGTTAGTAATAGCACTGCGCCCACCATGACGCCGGCGCGCCAACCCATAAATAGACACAGTGCGGCGATGACCGTGGTGATGGAGGCTGTGAGGTTCAGCAGAAATTGACCGATGGATCGGTCGACCAGGCGATGCTGCTCAAAAAGCGGAATCATCTCGATGCCGACGGGGAGAAGTTGCTGCAGTTCGAGCAGTCGCGCTTCCACCACTTTGCCTACCCGGACCACGTTCTGGGTTTCGTTGATGGCAATCCCCAACGCGAAAATGCGCTGGCCTTCATGCCGCACAATCAGTGAGGGCAGATTGGTCTCCTCGCGGGAGACGTTGGCTACGTCGCCGAGGCGAATCATTGACGTCTCCCTGGGCAGGGCAATCAGCAGTTCTTCCAGCACCGCCTCACTCCGCTCCAGCGGAATATCGATGCGCATCCGCTGATCACCCGACTCCATCATGGAAGCGGGGAAGAGCCCCGAGGCGCTGTTGATGGTCTCGACGATGCGATAAAAGGGCACGCCCAGCTGGCGTAACTGCGCATAATCAAAATCGATCTGGACCTGCTCTTCCGGCACGCCCTCGACCCGCACCTTGGCCACGTGCTCGACACGCTTAATTTCGGTTTCGAGCAAGCGGGCGGCATCGCGAATGGTGGCGATGTCATAACCATCCGGGACGGTGAATCCATAGAGCAAGCCATAGACGTCGCTGAAATCATCCTCGACCCAGGGAGGGTGTGCGCCCGCTGGTAACTGCATGGCCGCCTCGGCGACCCGGCGGCGCAGCTCATCCCAGATCTGGCCCGTATCGCTGGCTGACACCGAGTGATTGAGCTCAATCTCGATCTCAGAGCGCCCGGGCAGTGACCTCGACACAATATTTTCAATCCAGGGCAGCTCTTGAATCGAGCGCTCCAGCACCTCGGTGACCTCCTGTTCCACATCGAGTGTTGAGGCGCCCGGATATTCGGTGAACACATAGGCGATCTTGATCGGGTAGGGCGGATCCTCGAGCTGTGCAATCCGCTGCCCGCCGGCCAACCCACCGACCATGCAGGTGAGCACGATGACCCACACATACAGCGGGTTCGCGAGCGCAAATTCAGTGAGCGATGAACGAGACATCAATTAGTTATCCCCGAGAGGCCGCACCTGCATACCGTCGTAAAGCCAGGCGCCCCCCGCAGCGACCACCTGTTCGCCGAGCTCAAGCCCTGCGAGTACCGGCACCTGCTTGCGACTGGGCATCCCCACTTCGATGGGTCGCTTTGTCACCTGCGAGGTGTCGCGCTCTACCGTCCAGACGAAGAAGTTGCCTGCGGCATCACTCTGCACCGCACTGAGGGGCAGTTGGATGACGGCGTCACTGGGTGTGGCCATAGACAGCAACACGGTAGCGGTCATGCCAGGCAGCACAGGCCAGGACGGGCTTTCGGTCAGCGAAAACCGCACGTCGTAGGTTTGGGTATCCCGGCTCGCCTCTGCCTCGTAATCGAGCCATTGCGCTTCGAATAGCCGCTCTGGATCGGCGGTGAAGCGCACCGCAGCTTTGCTCAAAGTTGCCGGATTTAATCGTGCCATCAGCTGCTCGGGCACGCCGATCACGACCTCGATGCTCTCAACTGGCGCCAAGCGAACCACCGGCGAGAGTCTCGCGACGGGAGAGAAGTTTTCTGCCAGACGTTTGGTCAGCTGTCCCGCGAAGGGTGCGCGCAGTACCGTGTCATCCAGATCTTTTTGCGCCGTCTCTACTGCGAGGCCGGTGAGTTTGGCGCGCGCCACGGCCTCATCGAGCTCCGCCTGTGACACGGTGCCAGAGGCTTTGAGTGACTCGACGCGCGACAAGGTTTTTTCCGCCAGTTCGTGATCAGCCCGGGCGCTTTCCAGTGCGAGCTCGAATCGTTCGGGGTCCAACTGCGCAATCACATCGCCAGCCTGTACCAACGCCCCCTCTGGCAAGGGCAACTGCTGTAGCGTGCCGTCGATTTCAAAGCCCAGTTCCACCGTATGTGCCGACGCCACTTTGCCAACAAACTGGCTGGGCGCCGAGTGGTCTCCAGCCCCTACTGTTATCAAGCGAGCGGGACGTGCCGCAAGGCCTGTTTCGACAGTGGAGTCGGTCCCGCAGCCAGACAGCCCGGCAATGATCCAGAGTGTGGCGAATACACGTCTCAGCATGGCGCGAGCTCCTCTGTCAGCGCCTTGAGGTGTCGGCGGATCTCGTTGCGCTCGGCGGTGCTGAGTGAGAGCAGGCCTAGCAGCTCCAGAAATTGGAGCCCCTGTGAGGCCAGAAAAATGGTGCGTGCCGACGTGGCCGTGGTCTTAACCTTCCCCAACTGTGCGAACACGGCCTCGACGTGGTGCTGGGCTGGCGCGATCAGCTCCGGGTTCTCGGCCGATGCCGCGATCAGCCCCTGCGCCATGATCCGCTCGTCCTTGGGGAGGTCGAAATCGGCATCGATCAGACTATTGAGCAGCGTCGCGTCACTGACACCCTTTGCCGAGCCTGAGCTCTCGATTAATCCCGCGCGATTCTCCAGCAGGTGATCCAGCAGACCCTGTAGCAGCGCATCCTTGGAGGGGTAGTGGTACAGCAACCCACCCTTCGAGAGGTCAGCCTCGGCTGCCACTTTCTCTAGCGTCAGGTGCCCCGCACCGTCGCGCTCAATCACTTTGGCCGCGGCAACGCGAATGCGCGCGCGGGTCTGTTCCGATTTCATGCTGCACCAATTATAAACCGTCCAGACGGTATAGTAATGCAATGCCGGCGCGTTGTCACAGGGGCGCAAAACGCCCGGAGTTTGCCGGTGGGGAGGTCTGTGCGTACCCTGCAGTCATGGTGACCGCACCTTTCTTCACCAGATGACGGCTGATCTGCTGCTGACGATCCTGAGCTGTATTGGCTTTATGGGGCTGGTGGCATTTGTCTCCTGGCGGCAAACCCTTGGCCGGGTTGATACCGGTGCCGGCTACTTCCTCGCCGGGCGGGGTTTGGGCGCCACTTTTATTGCCGGCTCGCTACTGCTCACGAACCTCTCTGCGGAGCAGCTCATTGGCCTCAATGGGTCAGCTTATGGCTACAACCTGAGCAGCATGGGTTGGGAGGTGACCGCCGCGGTCGCCACGGTGCTGATGGCGTTTTTCTTTTTGCCCAAGTACCTCGCCGGGGCCTTTACGACCTTGCCTGAGTTTCTCAGTGCACGCTTTGACGAGGGCGTGCGCCGCATGACGGTGGTGCTCTTTATGCTGGGCTATGGCTTGGTGACGATTCCCAGCGTGCTGTACTCCGGCTCGATCGCGGTACTTAAACTCTTTGACGTGCCTGAGCTCCTGCAACTGGATTACAGCATGTCGCTGGTGCTGACCATTATGGTCATCGGGGCCTTGGGGGCGTCCTACGCCATCCTCGGCGGCCTGCGGGCGGTGGCGGTCTCCGACACCCTCAACGGCGTTGGCTTGCTGATCGTAGGTGTGGCGGTACCCTGGCTGGGGCTGCGGGCCCTGGGTGAAGGGAGTGTGGGTTCCGGCCTCAGCATGGTGCTGACCACCGAGACCCACAAACTCAATGCCATCGGCGGGCCAACCGATCCGACCCCCTTTGCCACGCTCTTTACCGGTATGGTCTTCGCCAATCTTTTCTACTGGTGCACCAACCAATATGTGATTCAACGTACCCTTGCGGCCCGCAGCCTCGCCGAAGGACAAAAGGGCGTGCTGCTATCAGGCTTTTTCAAGGTGCTGGTGCCGCTACTGATGATGATCCCGGGCGTCGTGGCGTATCACCTTTACGGACCCGAGCTGCAATCGATCGATCTGGCCTACCCTCAGCTGGTGCGCGACGTACTGCCCGTCTACGCCACCGGGTTTTTCCTCGCCGTGCTGTTAGGCGCGGTGCTGAGTTCCTTCAACTCGCTGATCAACAGTGCGTCGACGCTGTTTTGCATTGATGTGTATAAGCCCCTCGTCGGCAGGGCGGTCTCTGACACGGAAATGGTGAGGGTGGCGAAGCGGGTGGGTCTGGTGATGACCGGCTTCTCTTTAATGGTCGCGCCGCTTTTACAGTTTGCCGCCGAGGGGCTCTGGCAGGTCATTCGGATTTTCACGGGCTTCTACAACATCCCGATGATCGCAATTGTGATCATCGGGCTCTTCACCCGGCAGGTGCCTGCGGTGGCGGCCAAGGTGGTGATTGTGTTCCACATCGTCGCTTATGGCACTTTCCAGTTTGTGCTCAAGGAGCTACTGCCGGTGCACTTTTTGCATCTTTACGCGATCCTGTTTGTGTTGGAGGTGGCGATGATGCTCGCGATCGGTGTGTGGTGCCCGCGAGGACAGGAGACTGCTATCAGACAGACCGCAGAAGTGGACCTGACTCCTTGGGCTTATGCTCAACCCTGCGCGGTGACGTTGCTGTCTTGCGTGCTGGCGCTTTACGTTGTGTTCTCGCCCATCGGTCTGGTGGGTGACGGCTCGAATCTCTTTGCGCCGGTTTTGCTGGGCCTAGTCGCGCTCAACCTGGCGTTCTGGTTCGGTTGGCATCGCCGACTCACCGCTGGTTCCGGAGCTCACGCATGACGAAGCTCTCATCACCGCTTAAAGGTAACGCCGCAGAGCGTGTCGCCGCGCTCACACAAGATAACCCGTACCTGTCGAGTGGGCGCAAACCACACCTGCTGATCGTGGGGGCGGGCATGATGGGTCGGGAGCACCTACGCGTCTCGCAATTACTCGGTTGGGCAGACGTGCAGGGCATTTTCGATCCCGACGGGGGCAGCCTCGAGTGGGCGTGCACGGACTGGCGCCTGCTGACTGATGCGCCGCTCACGATCTATCGCGATCTGAGTGAGGCCTGTTCCGATGACGCGGTAGACGCGATCGTGATCGCAACGCCCAATCACACCCACCGGGACGTCCTGCACGCCGTTGCAACATCCCACAAACCCGTGTTGCTCGAGAAACCGATGGCCACGACCTTGGCAGACGCCATGGACATCGTGAGCCTCGCGCGGGATTACCCCGCGGTTATCCAGCTGGGCATGCAGTATCGCTTTAAGGCGCAATACGTGGACGCGCTGCAGGCGGTGGCAGCACAGCGCACACTGGGGCAGGTGAAAACTGTTGCAATGTCGGAGTATCGGCCACCCTTTTTGGACAAGGTGGATCAGTGGAATAAGTTCAACCGCAACAGTGGTGGCACCCTGGTCGAAAAATGCTGCCACTACTTCGATCTCATCAATGTCGTCGCGCAATCACGCCCGAGGCGGGTGTATGCCAGCGGCGGCCAGGCGGTGAACTTCCTGGATTTTGATTGGCGGGGCGAACAATCCGACATCGATGACCACGCCATGGTGATCATCGACTACGAGAACGGCATGCGGGCCAGCTTTACGCTCAATATGTTCTCTCAGGAGCTCTATGAAGAGTTGGTAGTAGTGGGGGAGCGTGGCCGTTTGGTGGCCAGCGAGCAGGCCAGCTTCCAGCCCGATACGCCTTCGAAGGCAGAGCTATTGGTAGAGGTGCCGGAGCATCCCGCCTATCGGGGTGTGCCGGTTGGCTACCCAGACTGGATCGAAGCCAGCGGCCACTATGGCGCCACCTTTTTTGAACATATCGCCTTTAATTTGCAGCTAGCGGGGCAGGCGGTGGACGCGGCCACGCCCGAGCAGGCACTCTGGTCGCTGATTGTGGCCAGCGCTGCCCAGCACTCGATGCAGACTGGGCGCGAAGTCGACGTCGGCGCGTTCTGTGAAGCAGAGGGCATCGGCGATTTTTACGAAGGACGTTAACGGCCACCCCCAAACCCATGGGCGAAACCCATGGGAGAGATGCGTAAGGTGCAGGTTGGTGAACATTATCCTGCGGTAATGATGTGACCCGATGCTGGGGTGGAAAGGGGAGACGACAGTGGGTGCAATGATTTCTGTGGGTCGCGGTGAGATGCCCGCAATTGGGCTCGGTCTTTGGAAGATCGCCAGAGAGGACACTGCGGAGATGGTCCGCTCGGCCATGGTCGAGGGCTACCGCCACCTCGACAGCGCGGCGGACTATGGCAATGAAGCTGAGGTGGGCGAGGGGTTGCAGGCGGCGCTATCTGAGGGCCTCGTGAGCCGCGATGAGCTCTGGGTCACCTCAAAGCTCTGGAATACCTATCACCGGCCCGAGCATGTGCGCGCTGCTTGCGAGCGCACTTTGAAAGATCTCCGCTTGAGTGAGCTGGACCTCTATCTCATTCATTTCCCGATTTCGCTCCAGTACGTCGACTTTGACGTCCGCTACCCCCCGGAGTGGATCGCCGACCCGGTTGCCGAGAATCCTGTGATGGTGCCCGACCCGGTGCCGCTCTCTGAGACCTGGGGCGCGATGGAGGAGCTGGTGCGCGCGGGCCTGGTCAAGGAGATCGGGGTCTGCAACTACAATACCGGTCTCCTCCATGATCTGATGGCCTACTCACGGATTAAGCCGGCCATGCTGCAGATCGAGTCGCATCCGTACCTGACCCAGGAGCGACTGCTGCGCGCCGCAGCGCAGTATGACATTGCTGTGACGGCGTTCTCACCGCTGGGTGCGCTGTCCTATCTGGAGCTCGACATGGCGGAGGCCGGCGAGTCGGTGCTTGAGCAAGCGGCGGTGAAAGATGCCGCTGCGCGCGTAGGTCGGACGCCCGCGCAGGTGGTCTTGCGTTGGGGCATCCAGCGGGGCACGGCGGTCATCCCGAAGACCAGCAGGCTGGACCGCCTGAAGGAGAATCAGCAGCTGTTTGATTTTGAGTTGAATGAATCGGAGATGACGGCGATCTCTGATCTAAACCGCAACCGGCGATTTAATGATCCGGGCCATTTCTGTGAGGAAGCCTTTGGTACCTTCTTCCCCATCTATGACTGAGATGCCGACAGGGCTCACAGGCAGAGGCGAGGACAGAAGCACCGACGTGGGCAGGGGCATGGGTATGGGCATTAGCGCGAGCAGCAGCAAGAGCTGGGTAATGGCGATGAGCGCCGGTACACAGCCTGCCGCGCTCGGAGCGATTTATGCATGATGAGTTTTAAGTCCTCTTCCCTAGCTGGCCAGCAGCGCCATGGCGATTCCGAATTCCCACAGGTATTGGTCGCCGAGGAACCGTTGTCGACGCAGGATCTCCACGCCCAGTCGGCGGCACTCATGGAACAGCTCGCGACCCATGGTGCCATCCTGTTTCGCGGCTGCGGGGTGACGGATGCGCAGGCCTTCGATGACTTTGTCACAGGAGTTGGCCTCCCGAATTTTGCTTATGACGAATCGCTGTCGAACGCCGTGCGGCACAACCGCACGCCGCGGGTCTTTACCGCCAATGAGGCACCGCAGGATGTGGAGATTTTCCTGCACCACGAGATGGCGCAGACCCCGTACTACCCGAGTCATCTGTTTTTCTTCTGTGAGCAGGCCGCTGCAGCGGGCGGTGCTACGCCGCTTTGTCGCTCCGATGTCCTACTCGAAAAATTGACGCAGCACTTACCCGAGTTCGTGGCCCGTTCTAGAGCGCACGGCGCGCGCTACTGCCTCACCATGCCCGCCGAAGCTGACGCCACGTCGGGACAGGGCAGGAGTTGGCGCCAGACGTTGAATGTCGATACTAAAGAGGCGGCCGAGGCCAGGCTGGAAGCCCTCGAGTATGACTGGCAGTGGTTACCTGATGATGCGATCCGCACCACCACGCCGGCCCTATCGCTCATCCGGCACGCGCCCTCCGGTAACGAAGTCTTCTTTAACCAGCTGATCGCTGCGTTTTGTGGCTGGCAGGATCAGCGCAACGAGGGTGCTCGCTCGGTGACCTATGGTGATGGCTCAGCCTTTGATGACGCCGATGTGCAATCGGCGGTCGAGATTGCCTACGACCTGGTTTTCGACCTTACTTGGGAATCCGGCGATGTGGCGCTGATCGATAACTACCAGGTCATGCACGGCCGGCGGCCTTTCTCGGGCCAGCGAAGCGTGCTGGCCTCCCTGTGTCTGGACTCGGTATCTGTTTGAGCGCGCTTACAGGTTGATGGTGAGGGTGACGCGCACCTGCCGGGGTTCAAAGCGGTGAAAGTGTCGGTCCTCGACGCCCTGCAGCGGCTCACCGGTAAGCCGTGAGGCGTAGAAGTACTCGATATCCCGGTCATCGGAGTCGCACAGGTTCAGAACATCGGCGCGCAGTGCGTAGCGCTGACCGGCCCACCCCAGTGACAGGTGAGTGAGTGTGGCGCTGTGAGCTGTGACAGAGCCGTCCTCGATGAGTGGCGCACCATCGATGTAGCGCACCCGCAGTGCGCCGAACCAGCCGGCGGGGGTTTGTGCCGAGAGGGTGGCGCTGGCCACGGTTTCCAGCGCCCCAGGGATATGACGCCCCTCGGCCGCATCATCGCTGAATCGTGCGTCGGTCCAGGCGATATCAGCTTCGAGTGACCACACCTCATCGATCATCCAGAAGTTATTGAGCTCAAGACCCCAGCGTTCGCTGGGCCGGTTGGCTTCGGTGGTGCCGGCATCGCCGACGAATAAGAGCTCCGAATTCAGCTCCAGGTACCAGAGCGCTGCCGCCAGATTCCAGCGCTGTTGCCATTGGGTCTTCACCCCAAGCTCCGCGCCACTTGAACTGACCAGAGGGTCCACAGAGGACGCCGCCTCTTCGGTAACGGGGTCAAACTGCTGGGTTACACCCCGCGCGTCGTTGGAGTGAAACCCCTTCCCGGCACTCGCGTACCATTCGGTAACGGGGCTCGCGCGGTAAATCAGGCTCGCTTTCGGGCTGATCAGGGTGTCTTGCTCGGTACCTGAGTTGCGCCGGTCCTCCGCGTCCACATCAAAGCGGAAGTGATCGGCCCGGGCACCCAGCACGGTTCGCCATCTCGGACTCATTGACCAGATGGCTTCGAAGTGCGCGCCGAGGCTGGTTTCCTCAACGGTGTCTTGCCTCACGGTGCCGGTGCGAACTCTCGCTTGAGTGCGGTACAAGCCGACTGTGCCGATATCGTCGTGTTGCACCGCAACGCCCCAGCGATGCTGCAGAGTGTCACTGGCGTTCCAATGATGGTGGTAGCTGCCACCGAGAGTGCGCCGGTCGTCCACTTGCTGAAATTGATCGCCCCGTGCCGGGTCATCGAGTCGATAGGTGAAGTTGGAGTACAGGTTCATCTCGTAGTCAACGAGATAAGCGGTCCAGCGGGTGGTCTGATCACCTCGATTGCGCTGATACTCCCCAGAGAGGCTGGAGCGCCGGGTATTGCCCCCCAGCGTCGTGTCAATCGAGCCCAGCGGTGAGATCATCCCCGCTGCTACGGCCCGCTCGGGTATCTGATCCGCGGCGTTCCACTCGTTGTCGTAGTGCATCATGGTGGTTTGCCATCGCGCGGCGTCGTTCCCGCCGCCTAGCTTGATCAGCCCGTTCAGTTTTTTGACGTCCTCGTCTACGTCAGTCCAGGCACCGTCGTAGCGTTGCACCTCCAGGGCACCAGCGAGTCGCGTGCTGCCTGCAGTCAGAGTACCCATGGCGAGCGCGCGATGAAAACCGTTTTCGCCCGCCGTCCATGCGAGCTGATTACTGAAGACATCCGCGGTCTCAATCTCTGCGCCACCCGCTGAAGAGAAGTCACCGAGCTCGGTGTGGTAGGGGCCCTTAACGAAGTTGATGCGCGCGATGGTTTCCGGGATCAAAAAGTTGATATCGGTGTAGCCCTGCCCGTGGCCGTGGCTGCGCACATTGATGGGCATGCCATCAATCGCAGTGGAGAAGTCGGTCCCGTGATCCAGATTGAAGCCGCGCAGGAACATCTGGTTCGATTTACCCGAGCCGCTGTGCTGCGTGACGATCAGGCCGGGTACGGCCTCCAACACGTCGCCAGGTCGCAGCAGAGGCCTGATAGAGAGGTCCATCTGCCCAACGACCCCTTCGGATGCGCTGCGTGCCTCACCCGCGAGGTGTTCGCGTCGGCCGGTGACCACGAGCTCTTCGAGCGTCTCCTCGGCAGGGTGCGCGCTGATGTCTGCGGGCAGGCACAGAAAACACAATATGGCGGTGAGCGTGAAGCGCATTGAAGTTCGAGTTAATCAGTCAGGCGCGGAGTATAGACATTTACTGTCGGTCGGCTAGCTCGCGCTATAACCGTATTGCGGATGCGAGAGAGCGCCAACCTGCTCACTAGGGCTGGCCTGTGTATACTCGTGCGCAATGGCAGTACGCCACAGAATAAAAAGCGCGGTACTTTTGGCTCAACAAATCGATAGGGTGAATTTCGGGCTCACGGTTTCGGTACTGCTGGGCTTGACGCTACCGTTGTTAGTGTTTCCCAGTGAAACCGCTGCTGTCCTCGCGACTATTTATGCCTGGATCGCCAACACCTTCGGTTGGTTTTACGTCCTCACCGGTGCCAGCACCTTGGCATTGGTGTTGTACATTGCCTTCAGCCGTTACGGCGTTATTCGCTTAGGGTCAGAGGAGCCGGAGTTCCCAACCGTGAGCTGGGTGGGCATGCTGTTCGGGGCGGGTATTGGCTCGGGCATGCTTTACTGGAGTGCGATTGAGTGGGCCTACTATGTGCAGGCGCCGCCTTTTGGTGCCGAGCCTTTCTCCGATAAAGCCTATGACTGGGCGGCCTCCTATGGGCTCCATCACTGGGGCTTTGTAGCCTGGGCCTTCTACAGTTTGCCGACGCTGGCCATCGCCTATCCGTTTTATGTGCGCAAAGCGCCGCAACTCAAATACAGTAACTCCGCGCAGTACTGGCTGAAGGGCAGGGAAAATTCCTGGCCGGCACGTCTCATGGACACTTTCTTCATGATCGCCCTGATTGGCGGGGCCGGCAGTTCCCTGGGCATCTCGACGCCGTTGATTTCTGCGCTGATTGCGCGGCTCACAGGCATACCCAATGGATTCGCATTGGAGCTGGTCGTGGTGGGCATTTGCGTGGCGCTATTCTCATTGAGCGTGTGGCTGGGCCTGACGCGGGGTATTCGCCGGCTTAGCGACGTGAATCTTCTGATGGCCTTCCTGTTCTTACTTTTTGTGCTGTTTGCCGGTGACACGCTCTTTATCTTAAACATGGCCGTGAATTCGGTAGGGCATCTCCTACAGAACACGCTGGCCATGACCTTCTGGACAGACCCCATCGCCAACACCGGCTTTGTCGGTGACTGGACGGTCTTCTACTGGGCATGGTGGATTGCTTACGCGCCCTTCATTGGCATTTTTGTCACGCGCATCTCCCGAGGCCGCACCCTACGCGAGGTGGTGTTTGGCATGCTGTGCCTCGGTTCCCTCGGCGTGTGGCTGTTCTTCTTTGTGCTGGGTAACCACTCCTTGGGATTACAGCTGAGCGGTGAGCTCGACGTGATTGGCGTGATGAATGCTGAAAGCGGCACCGTCGCAATTGTGGCCGGCCTCGATGCGCTACCCTTGGCTGCCGTCGCGATTGGACTGTTCTGTGTGGTCGCCATCATCTTTGTCGCCACGACGTACGACAGTGCCTCCTATACCTTGGCGGCAACCGCTTCGACCGAACTGGGCGCATCCCACGACCCCGCGCGCTGGCATCGGGTGTTCTGGGCGATCGCCATCGCTATCTTGCCGATCGGTTTGATGTACGCCGGCGGTGTGCGCGAGGCGCAAACAGCCACACTGGTGGTCTCGCTACCCCTGACGTTCACTTTCTGGCTAACAGGTATTGCCCTTCTGAAATCGTTGCGCGCCGACCACCCTCCGCGATAAAACAGCATCTCTCACAGGCCGCACGGTCCCATGGGCAATGGCGCGGCGGTGCGTCACTCTAAACGCACTGCGGGCGGTAGCCCGGGATGAAGGAGTTGTCCCTAGCCATGACAGATCAACCCGTTGCACTGATATCGGCTGGTGCCTCAGGCATCGGGCTGGCCTGCGCGCGAGCGCTGGCCGAGGCGGGTCATCGCGTGCTCACCCTCGATATTGATGCTGAGGCCATTGCGCAATTTCAAAATGAATTTGGCGAGGGCAGCGCGGTGGTCTGCGACATGTCGGATGCGGCGCAGGTCGAGGCGGCCTTTCATTCCTTGGTCGACCCCTACCAGCGCGTTGATGTGTTATTCAACAACGCGGGTATTGCGGGCCCCCAGCAACCGGTGGAAGACATCGAGGTAGCGGCGTGGCAGTCGACGATCGATACTGACCTCAACAGCGTCTTTTATCTGACGCGTTTGGTGATCCCGCTGATGAAATCTCAGCGCAGCGGTCTGATTCTCAATATGTCTTCCAGTGCCGGGCGACACGGTTGCCCAATGCGCTCGCCCTACGTGGCAGCCAAGTGGGCTGCGATTGGGCTCGCTCAGACCTGGGCGATGGAGCTGGGCCCCTGGAATATCAGGGTCAATGCGCTGTGCCCGGGCAGTGTGGGCGGGGAGCGGATTGATCGCGTGATTGATCGCGATGCCGCTGAGCGTGGCATGAGGCCGGATGAGATCCGCAAGGTCTACCAACGCCAAAGCTCGCTACGAGACTTTGTGAGCCCCGAAGATATCGTAGCGATGGTGTGTTTTCTTGCGGGGCCCGGCGGTCGCATGATTTCTGGCCAGACACTCGGTATCGACGGTCATACCGAGAGTCTCGCTAATTGGCTGGATCCATAAGGGTGAATCGATGAAAGCGTGTTGGTTTGAGGCATTTGGTGCGGCGCAGAACGTACTGCAGCAGGGTGAGTGGCCCACACCTGAGCCCGGTTCGGGCGAGGTGTTGGTGCAGCTCCATGCCACTGGGGTAAACCCTTCTGATGTGAAAAACCGCGCCGGGGCGTTTCCTGACTTATTGGAAGCTGGGCCAGTGATACCCCATAGCGATGGCGCGGGTTTGATTACCGCAGTGGGTGAGGGCGTGTCGCCTTCTCGCGTCGGTGAACGGGTGTTTGTGTATCAGGCGCAATACGGCCGCCAGCTGGGCACGGCCGCGGAGTACGTAGCGCTCGATAGCGTGCGCGCACCAACACTGCCCGATAATGCTTCGTTTGAGGTGGGGGCCTGCGTTGGCATACCCCTCATGACCGCTCACCGGTGCGTCTTTGCGGATGGCCCCGTTGCCGATCAGTTGATACTGGTTCCGGGCGGCGCAGGCCGCGTCGGCCATTACGCCACCCAGTGGGCGCATCGCGCCGGCGCGCGCGTGATTGCGACGGCGAGTAACGAACAAGATGTCTCAGCGTGCCGGGAAGCTGGCGCTGAGGCGGTGGTTAATCATCGCGAACCCGAGTGGGGGAAGGCCGTGCTGGATTTGACCGGGGGCCAAAAGATCGATCGGGTGATTGATGTCGAGTTCGGCGCTAACCTGCCCGAGCTGCTGCATTGCGTTAGGATCGGCGCCACGATTGCGACGTACTCCAGTACCTTGGTGCCTGAACCCTCGCTACCCTTCAGGACCATGATGTTTATGGACCTCACGGTCCGGATGGTGATTGTGTACGCCATGCCGGAAGCGGCCAAGGCGCAGGCGGCGGGAGATACCCAAGCTGCTTTGATTGAGGGTGGCCTGCAGCATCGTATTGCCGAGACGCTACCATTCGATCAGATGGCGAAGGCCCATGAAATCATTGAAGAAGGGAGCGTGCGCGGATGCGTCGTCGTGACAATTTGATCGGCACTGAACTGCTTAGCGTGCTCGCCGCGCTTTGTTTGCTCGTCAGTCCCTTGGCACGCGCAGTGTCGATCGACGACTGGCTGTCAGAAACCCATGACGGCACGCTCCACACGACAAAGATGGGGGAGTGTGTTCTCGAGAACGATCAGGTCATCGAGGCCTGCCAGCTGACCTTCCGCACCTACGGCCGGCTGGCACCGGATCTCAGCAACATTGTGCTCATGCCCACCTGGCTCAACGGTAACGCCGAGGGGCTGGCCACCTATAACTATCTCGGCCCGGACGGCATTGTCGATACCGACGACTACTTCGTTATCGCCGTCAATGCATTGGGCAATGGTATCTCCTCGTCTCCCTCTAACAGCGCGCAAAGTCCTTTCCCCGCGTTCACCATTCGGGATCAGGTCAGGTTGCAGCATCAGTTGTTGAACGAACATCTGAATATTGAGCACCTCCACGCCGTGGTCGGCGCCTCGATGGGCGGTTATCAGACTTATGAGTGGCTCATGATGTATCCGGACTTCGTCACGCACTTTGTGCCGATTGAAGGCACGCCTTGGTACACGTTTTACGACCGACTGAAGGGCCGCGCTTGGCTGGAAGTGCTGGCACTGCCCGAGGATTCGCCCGAGGCAATACAACGTAAGGCCCATTTGTTGGCGTTGATCGACGGCATGGTGTTCTGGACACCCGAATACCTTAATCGCGAGCGGTCACTCGAGCAGTTTGACGAGTGGCTGGCGGGTATGGCGCGGTTTGATAACGCGCCGGCCATTGCCGATCGTGCCAGCCAGAACGCATCCAGCGCTCAACATGATATTAGGCGGGGTCGTCCAGATTTTGAATCGCGATTAGAGGCAATAGGTAGGCCCAGAATGTTGGCCATAGTATTTGAGCGAGACATGACCATCAATCCGGAGCCCAACAAAGTGCTCGCCAAGCAGCTTGGTTTCGAAGTTGTCGTGATCCCCGGAGACTGCGGACACTATGGGTCGAATCCCGAGTGTTACCAGCAGCAGGTGATTAAGCGCGTCTCGGCATTTCTCCGGGGGCCTGATAAGGCACAGTTCCAACGACGCACGATGACAATCGGAGAGAAATCCCGGAGGTACTACGTGTATCTGCCCGATGCTTACGGCAGCCGGCCATTGCCAGTGGTGATGGCGCTTCACGGTTATGGAACTACCGCTACGGGGCTCGCTTCTGCCCATGAGATCAACCGCCACGCCAACGCCAATGACTACATTGTGGTGTATCCCCAGGGTGCCGGGTTTTACTCCAAGGTCGCCTGGCAGCGAGATGACGATCTGGTGAGCACATGGAACGATCTCGCGAGCAATGTACCTACCGAGGCTGGCCCACATTGTTTGCCCGATCGTCTCGATTACCCCTGTTATCCTGAGTGCGGTGATTGCAAAGCTTGCAACTGGATCTCCTGTGAGGATGATATCGGCTTTCTGCTTTCAATTACCCAATCCCTGAAAGAGAGCCTGCTTGTCGACCCCGATCGTTTTTATCTGCTCGGAAACAGTAATGGCGGAAGCATGGTGCAGAGACTGGGTTGTGATTATCCGGATCACTATGCTGCCGTCGGCATCATGATTTATCAGATGCCCCCGGGCCACGCCTGTGGGCCCAGAGAGGCGTTGCCTATGCTCCATTACTATGGCGTTCACGACGACGAAGTGCCGCACGATGGAAAACCTTCTCCCTATGGGTGGGTTTACACCTCAGCAGCGGAGAATACTCGTGTCTGGGCAGAGACCATGGGTTGTAACGGGCCAGCTGTTCCTTGGCAGACCGCGCTAACGCAGGAACATGATCTGCAGTGCGAGGCTTACACTGATTGTCAGAGTGAGGGTGTCGCGGTGGTGAGCTGCGGTGACCCGGCGGCAGGCCATGAGTGGGAGGCTCAGCGCATTCACGCTATCCCAGCGGACTGTGTCGCGCCTGCCCAACAACAGGATTTACCCCGACAGCCGGTCTGCCCAGAGATCTCACCGGCCGAGGAGCGATGGGGAATGGAGCTGGTGTGGCAGTTTTTCAGTCAGTACACGCGCTCACCCGCGCTTGCCAGTACCCGCTAATCAGTTTTTAGACGACGCCAGCTCAATGATCATCGCCCGCCAGAAGCGCAACGATTCACCCACTGCGGCTTTGGGTATACGCTCGTTTAGCCCATGGGCAAAGCTGTCTTTGGGGTTGATGAAAATCCCCGTAAAGCTGTAGCTCGGTATGCCCGCCGCACGCCAATAGGCGCCATCAGTGGTGCCAGAGCCCATTTTTGGAACGATCGGCAGAGCGCCGTGAATCGGTTCCAATGACGCGGCAATCGCGTCCATCACTTCTGTATTGAAAGGTGAAGCGGGGCTGGCGACTGGCACCCCCACAACACGCCATTCGAGATCCGGGTTATCGCTCACGCGCTGAAGCTCTCGCATGATCTCTGCAGGCGTATGGCCCGGAAAAATGCGGCAGTTCACCAACGCGGTGACGGCACGGGGCAGCGCGTTTTCTGCATGCCCTCCAGAGAGCATGGTCGGTATACAGGTGGTGCCAAGCGTCCCCACATACGCGGGCTGTGCACGCAGTAAGGCGATCGCTTCTTCATCGCCCTTGTCAGCAACCAGTGCGGCCATGGCGTCACCCACCTCGTTATTGAGGAGAGGCGCGGTGCGGGCAAAGTAGGTCAGCGTGATCTCGTTGGTCTCCACGGGGAAGGTGTAAGTCTCAAGGCGCTGAATGGCGCGAGCGAGGTCATAGATCGCGTTGTCTGCCCGGGGCATTGAACTATGGCCGCCCGGGTTTTTCGCAGTCATCGCAAACGTGGCGTAGGTTTTTTCGGCAAAGCCCACCTGAAACTGGATGGCTTCCCCCGCATCATTCAGTACGCCGCCTCCACCATCGACGACCAGCGCGTATTCAGCATCGACCAGATCGCGGTAGTCTCGGGCCAGTTGCTGCACGGTTTCCTGGAAGGACTCTTCATCACCGGTG